>JBKJMX010000149.1:0-14557 GCA_046596135.1 Gemmatimonadales bacterium | reverse complement strand
TGATGTGCTGGCACCCCTGATCCCTGTCGCCGCGATTCTGGCGTTCACGGTGATCCGGATCGCGAAGTACCGAGCTCAGGTTCGACTGTCCGGCGGTGACCCGAACACCGGGCATCGCTTGGACGCTGTGGAGATGGAGGTCGACGCCCTTCGCCAGGATCTATTGGAAACCCAGGAGCGCCTCGACTTCGCCGAGCGGATGCTGGCGCAACGCAAGCACGAGCCGCTGGGCCCGCCGGAGGCGTCGTGACTGAACCGACAGTTACTCGTACCATCTTCGATCCGATCGTTGCCCACGAGCTGCGCACCCGCGTCGCCGAACTTGGGGCCGCGAACGCGCGGGAATGGGGCACCATGACGGCTGCGCAGGCGATGGCGCACTGCGCCACCGGACTGGAGTTTGCCGTAGGCGACCGGACCGCGCCCCGGATGTTCATCGGTCGCGTGCTCGGCTCCCTCATCAAGCCGCTGGCGCTCGGTCGTGGCGAGATGCGGCGTAATTCGCCCACAGTGCCTGACCTGGTGGTCCAGGACGAGCGCGAACTTGAGGCAGAGAAGCAGCGCGTGCTGACGCTGGTCGATCGCTTCGTCGCCGGCGGACGTGCAGGGTGCACCACGTCACCCCACAGCTTTTTCGGGCGGATGAACCCTGACGAGTGGGGGGTGCTGATGTACAAGCACCTCGACCATCACTTGAGGCAGTTCGGAGGCTAGCATTCGAGCCTGACCGCTCAGTTTCGTGGTCCGACGTACAAGCGGACCGAGGACACCGTGAAGACGTCGGCCGTTGCCCGTCACCTGAGTCATCTTGACGCATTACACCCGTGGAGAAGGAGGCTTTTTGCCGCCTTCTCCACGGACCGCACTGATCACCCAGTCAATTACGGCTTGCGCTTGGACGGTGCCTTCGCCTCTACCGCCTCGTTGTCCGCCTCCTTGCGTTCGTCCGCTTCCGTCTCGTGTTCCCGCTTCAGCAGTTTTCCGCTGATCGCATCGACGTGGATCTCCTCGATGCCGCTTTTGCCACGAACCGCTATGTCGTATGACCAGATGAGCTTGCCGTCTTCCCGCTCTAGTTCATGCGACTTGACCGTGCCACCGGGGGCTGCGGCCAACGCGGTGGCGCGGGCGACCGGTTCGCTGATCCGTGCTTCCTTCATCAGCTTCGCTGGGGTGTCTGCCGACTTGGCGGAAGGCTGCTGGGCGACGACGGGGGCTGCGAACAGCACGAGGGCTGTCGCGACGATGCCGGTGATGCGAGTCATGGGGTGATGCTCCCGGGTAGAGTGTAGTCTCGTCCGCGGATGGCGACGAGAATGGTCGGAACGACGAACAGCGTGACCGGCGTGGAGAGAGCGAGGCCCCCGATCACGGCGAGGGCAAGGGGTCGCTGCAGCTCGCTTCCCGCGCCCAACCCCAGTGCCAGGGGAAGCAGGCCGAACAGGGTGCACAGGGTGGTCATCAGGATCGGGCGGAGTCGCACCTTTGCCGCTTCACGAATCGCGGGTTCGAGGGCAAGTCCGCCGTCACGCATGCGGTGCCGGGTGAAGTCGAGCAGGATGATCCCGTTCTTGACGATCAGACCGACCAGCAGGATCAGGCCCATGAAGCTGGACACATTGAGCGGCGTGGCCGTGATCAACAGCAGGATCATCGCACCCCCGAACGAGAGCGGCGCAGCGAGCACGACCACCAATGGCTCGATAAACGACTGGAACTGCACCACCATGACGGCGATCACGCTCACTGCCGCCAGAGCCAGCACCAGCAGCAACGACCGGAACGCCTGCTGCTGTGACGCGAACTGCCCGGCGACCTCCAGCCGAATCCCGGCTGGTGGTGGCGTTGCAGCGAGCACGGCGTTCACGTCGGTCATTACACTCCCGAGGTCGCGGCCCACGATGTCGGCACCGACGGTGATCGTCTGTTGCTGGTTCTCCCGATGGAGTTCCGCCCGGGTTTCGATTGGGGTGAACGTGGCGAGCGCGCCCAGCGGCACCGATGCCCCGGTCATGGGTGACCGCACCGGAAGGTTGGTCAGCCCTGACGCGGCATTGCGCACTGCGTCCGGTGCCCTGACCCGAACGGCAATCGCGCGGTCCTCCAGGCGTATCTCTCCCGCCGACACGCCGAGCAGTGCGCCACTGACCGCCGCACCGACCTCTTGCGGCGTGAAACCAGCCCGCGCCGCTTCCACGCGATCCACCTGCATCGAAAGTTCGGCCGTGGGCTCGCTGACCCCGTCGTACAGATCCTCAAGCCCGGCAACCGTCTCGAGCTTCGTGCCGAGCTCGCGTGCATACGCCTCGAGCGCGCCGAGGTCGGGCCCGAAGAGCTTCAACTCGACCGGGCGGGAGACGCCGGCCAGGTCGTTGATCACGTCAGAGAGGATCTGGACGAACTCGATCCTCACCCGGGGCACCGCCGACTCGATCTGGCCACGCACGTCATCCATCACCGCGAAGATCGATCGACCCCGGCCGCCGGGTGGCGTCAGGCGCGCCACCATGTCGCCGCGATTCTGCTCGGTGGCGAACAGCCCGAGCTCGGCACCGGTGCGCCGCGATGTCGCGGTGATCTCCGGGGTTCGCGCCAAAATCCCCTCGATGATTCGAAGTTCCCGATCCGTCTCGGCGAGTGCGGTGCCACCCGGTGTCCAGTAGTCCAGCACGAACGCCCCTTCGTCCATCTCGGGGAGAAAGCCCGTTTCGATGAAGTTGTGCGCAACTACCCCGATTCCGAGCAGGACAAGCGCGACGACGACCATCGCACGGGAGCGCGAGAGCACGGCCCCCAGTGCGGCTTCGTATCGATCGGAAAGCGCGTCGAGGCGACGGCCGATTGCGGCGAGCACGCCACGCCCCAATGACTCATTCGAGTCCGAATCCTGCAGAAATTGGGCGCTGAGCAGCGGAATGAGCGTCAGGGAGAGCGCCAGCGACACCAGGACGGCAATCGTGAGGGTGATCGACAGCGCCGTGAAGAACTGTCCCTCGACGCCTCCGAGAAGGCCGAGTGGGAGAAACACCACGACGGTCGTAAGCGTGGACGACGTCACGGGCCAGATCAGTTCCTGAACGGCGTCGCGAACGGCCACTCGACGATCGGGCGTGAAGCGCGTATGGCGGACGATGTTCTCAGTGATCACGACCGCGTCATCGATCACCAGGCCGATCGCAATCGCCATCGCGCCCAGGGTCATGAGGTTGAAGGTCTGGCCGATCAGCGACATCACCAGGACCGTGATCACCATGGTGAGCGGGATCGATGCGGCGCTGATCGCCGTCACCCGCGCGTGGCGCAGGAAGAGCAGCAGCACGATCACCGCCAGCACGGCGCCGATCAGCATGGCGTCCCGCACCGACGTGACTGCGTCGCGAACCAGTGCCGCCTGGTCATAGACCGGCACGAGCCGCACGCCGGATGGAAGCGTGGTTCGAGCCGTGACGGCGATCTTCGCGATGCTGTCTGCGATTGCGACGGTGTTGCCGCCGGGCTGGCGGGTGATATTGAGGTGGGCGGCAGGCCGGCCATCGCCAGCGATAATGCGGACGTGATCTTCGGTGCCAGGAATCACCCGTGCGACGTCACGAACATGGAGCCCCGGCCGGACCATCACGTCGGCCACGTCGTCGATGGTGTGCGCCTCGGTGGCGGTGACGATCAGGAACTGGCGATAGTTGGCGGATGTCCGACCGACCGCATCCACCGTGATTGATCCCCGAATCGCGGTCGCGAGGTCGTCATAGGACAGCCCGGCGACTGCGAGCCGGGCCGGGTCGCCGAGGACCTCGATCTCGCGCTGGTCATTGCCCATCACGTCGACCCGGGCAACACCGGGGACGCGAGAAAAGAGGGGCCGGAGTTGGTACCGGGCAATGTCGTACAGTGTCGCCGGGTCACCGCCCTCAAGATTGTATGACAGAACCGGGAAGAGCGCCGGGGTCAGGCGCTCCACTTCGATGGCGAGTCCGTCGGGTAGTTCGGTTCGCACCTGATTGACGCGTGCCTGCACCTGCTGCAGCGCGTACGCCATGTCGGTGGTGCGAGTGAAGGTCACGTTGACCTCGCTGCCGCCGCGAATCGCGCGCGAGGTAACCCGCGAGACGCCGGGCACCACACCGACCGCCTCCTCGATGGGGCGTGTGATACTGAACAGCACCTGTCGCGCGCCGAGCGAACTGCCCTCAACCACCACGGTGATGCGTGAGAAGTTGAGCTCCGGGTAGATGGCTGAGGGAAGCTGCAACGCGGCCCAGATGCCTCCGATTGACAGCAGTGCCACCACCATCAGCACGAACCGGCGCTGCGCGGAGAGCATGCCGAACAGGCCAGGCTCGCTCACGGCAGTGCAGCCGGCGCGACAATCCTTGCACCATCGTCAACGCCATATGCACCTTTTGTGACGATCCGCTCTCCAGCACGTAATCCGCTCGTGACCCGGACCCGGTCGGCGGTGGTACCGCCTACGGTCACGGGGCGCGCGTGGGCCGTGCCATCCGCGTCCACGACGAATACCTGGAAACCTTCACCTGCCGGAACCAGTGCGACCGTGGGGACCACCACCGCGTCGATGATCGGTGCGAGCCGCACCGCACCGGTGATCGTCTCGCCAATCCGGAGCGGACGGGTTGTGGATATGACCCGGATCCGCACGAGCACGCCGCGCGAGATGGAATCGACAGCACTTCCTACGTCCGCCACCCGACCGTCGCCTACCGTGTCCGATCCTGCAAGCAGCACGACATCGAGACTCGCACCAAGACGGGCCGCGTCAACTGCGGTGGCGGTGAGCACCACGTCGATCCGCGATGGGTCAGCAATCTCGATCAGCGGCATCGCAGGATCAGCCATTGCCCCAACGACGGCCCCCACCCGCGTAACCACGCCCGCAATTGGCGCGCGCAGCGTGGCGAGATCGGCGGTGTGCCGTGCCGTCGCAGCGTCGGCTCGCGCCCGTGCGGCGGCGGCTACCGCTTCCTCGGCGTCACGCCTCGGGAGCACCCCAGCATCGACGAGGCGCCGGGCCCGGGTGGCGGCCGCCTCAGCCGCGGCCAACGCCGCACCGGCGCTTGACGCCTCGGCATCGATGCCGGTGCGATCGAGGTCGATCAACACCTCTCCGGCGCGAACCCGCTGCCCGGCCACCACCCGAATCCTGAGAATCCGTGCGGCAACCGGCACGCCAAGCGCCGCCAAACCTTCGGAGCGGGCCACGACCATGCCGGTACCCGTGATCGTCTCGGAGAATGACTCGACTGACAGCACCGACGTTTCGGCGGTCACGACGGCCTCCGCGGGATTGGCCTCGGGTTCGGGGGCCGAACAGGCGGCGATCGCGCCGAGTGAGATCGAGAGGGCGAGCAGAAGCTGCCGGCAACGAGGCATTACGGAACGCTCGGATCAACGGTTGTGGTGAGGAGCAGCAAGGTGTCACGCGCAATCCACGCGCCCGCGAGATCTGCGACGTACTGGGCGCGGATGTCCCGAGCTGTACGTTGCGCCTCCAGCACCGAGGCGAGGGTGGCCGCGCCCTCGCGGTACGCGATGAACGACATCGCGCTGACGCGTTCCGCGGCGGTGACCAGCACCTCATCACGATCGAGCTGGGCGAGTGCCACGCCATAGGCGCGCCGGGCGCGGCCCAGCTCGACGCTTGTCTCGACCTGTGCGGCGACCAGCGCCGCGTGAGCCCGCTGCACCTCAGCATCTGCCAGCGCGACGCCACCACGGTTCCGGTTGAGGAGCGGCAACGGGATCGAGATACCAACGGTCGGAAGCAAGCCATTCTCGCTTCCACCGGGATCGCCAGTCTCAAAGCCGGCGGTCAGAACGGGCTCGACCAGTCGACTGCTGCGCTGCAGGCGAGCCGCCAGCTCGGCACTCCGCAAATCGGCCTGTGCGGCGGCCACCGGCAATGACATACCCGATCGATTCGGTACGGAATCGAATGAGGGACGGTGCAGGGAATCAGCCAGCGCAATGGCGACAGTGTCGACGGCCAACCCCATCGCCGCCTGCAGGGTGAGGATGGAAACCTCGGCACGCAGGGAGTCCACCGCGTGGTCGTTCGCTTGCTGCAGGCTGAGGATGCGCGCGAGTTCCACGTCGAGGTCACTGGCGTCACCAGCATCACGGCGGATGGTGGCGATGCGGAGCAGGGAGTCGGCGTCCGAGACGTTGCGGCGACCGAGGGTGAGTTGTGCGCGAGCGGCGAGTGCTGCCGTGTATGCGGTGTCCGCATCGAGGCGGGCTGCCGCTCGCGCGAACTCGAGCCGCAGTTGACTCCCCAGTCTCCCAGACCGCGCAGCGGAACTGCGAGCGTTGCGGATCCACGGAAGATCAATCGGGAGGTTGATCTCCGCGTGATATCGGGGCGTCGACCGGGTGTAACCCAGACCTGCAGTGGGGTCGGGAAACAGGCGCGACGCCAGGATGGCGGCGCTGGCGGCGAGGGTGTCGCTGCGGGCGATCAGCAAACGGGGCGCACGTTCAGCCGCTGATTGCCGGGCCTCTTCGCGGGTCACCGCACGGAGCGCCTGCCCGGCGGCGGGTGACGGGTGGGCCACAGCAAGGATGGCAAATACGGAGAACGAGGACAGGCGAGTGGTCACGCGACAAGCGTACTCCTCGAACCTGTCAGGACGATGACAGCGGAACCGGCAGGGGGGCGTCGGCGGGCGGAAAGCGCAGGGTCGCGACAATACCCTTGGGCGTGCCGGCAGTGAGGGTCAGGGCGGCGCCGTGTACGTCCGCGATCCACTTCGCGATCGAGAGTCCAAGCCCGGATCCCGTGGTGTTGCCAGCCACCCGAACACGTGCCGGGTCACCCCGGTAGAAGCGCTCGAAGACGTGTGGGAGTTGATCGGCGGGGATCCCGGGACCGCCGTCGGTGACGGTGAGCACCGCGACGCCGTTGTCACGGCCGACCCGTACCACCACCGTGCTCCCGGTCGGCGCAAACTTGATCGCGTTGTCGAGGAGGATCATGATGAGCTGCCGGATCAGGTGGGGATCAGCGTCGACCGCTGCCTCCTCGAACTCCCCGATCTCGATGGCGA
Source organism: Gemmatimonadales bacterium (assembly GCA_046596135.1). Taxonomy (GTDB): domain Bacteria; phylum Gemmatimonadota; class Gemmatimonadetes; order Gemmatimonadales; family GWC2-71-9; genus Palsa-1233. Next base: position 7,496 of record JBKJMX010000149.1, on the reverse strand, counting down.
TATCCTGCGCGCCGGCCACCGTCCGCGCCGCATCCGCGGCATCAAGCACCAAATCATCGAGAAAGATACGGCTTCGCTCCACTGGCCTCGGATCAGATTCGGCACGAGCGAGTGTCATCAGGTCGTCGACGATCCGGGCGAGTCGGACGCTTTCAGACTCGATACCCGAGAGTGCCGCCACGTAGCCCGCGGCATCCCGGGGCTGTTGGAGCGCTACCTCCGCGCGGGAGCGCAGCACGCCGAGTGGCGTGCGCAGCTCGTGCGCCGCGTCCGCCATGAAGCGGCGCATCTGGTCGATCGACCGTTCGATGGGCGCGGTGGCCTGGTTCACCAGCAAACGTCCGGCAGCGGCGACGAGCAACAGCGCGGCGAGCGCGGCGGCGCCGAAGGCTGCGATGAGTGACGCGTAGCGATCCTCCAATTCCACCTTGTCAGCCACCGCAACCGCTACCAGGTGCGCACCGCTGGGCAGCGTGAAGCGGCCAGCGTGGAGACGCAACGTGCGGTCGGATCCGGTGACACGATCCATGTCGAGCTCACCGTCGGCTGCTGCGCGACGCGCGGCTTCACGAATCCAGGGCTCCACCGCGGCGGGGCGGATCGGAACGCCGTCGGGCTGGAGCAGGTAGAGCACTCGGTCGGGGATGTGGAGTTCATCGACCGCATCGACCACTGCGCCCTCCAGCCCGGCCTCCCGTTCCCGGATTGCCGCAGCCCGCTCGAGCTCGGCCGTCGCCAGTCGGAGCGATGCGTCGAGTTCCGTCGAGAACTGGCTGCGAATTGAGAGGAACAGCCCGGCACCAAGGAGCAGGAGGATCGCCGAAAACGTGACGACATACCAGGTGGTGAGGCGGCGGCGGAGGTGGGCAACGGGAGAGTGCGACATGGTGTGTCAGGGGCCGAAGCGGTAACCGGCGCCGCGAATGGTGTGGATGAGCTTCGGCTCAAAATTCTCGTCAATCTTGCGGCGCAGCCGCCGAATCAAGACCTCGAGGACATTGGTGAACGGATCATGGTTGTCGTCCCAGACCCGTGATGAAATCACGCTCCGATCGATCACTTCGTCGACGTGATCAAGGAAGCACTCCAGCAACGCAAACTCTTTCGCGGTGAGCTCGATCGGTGTGACGCCACGCTGCACGCGACGTGACGCGCGAACCACGGAAAGATCGGCCACAACGACCGGACCCGCCAGGAGCCGGGGCCCGCGACGAGCCAGAGCATGGATGCGGGCGAGAAACTCGCGGAAGGCGAAGGGCTTGGTGAGGTAATCGTCGGCGCCGACCTCCAGACCATTCACCCGGTCATCGACCGTGTCGCGAGCGGTGAGCATCATGATGGGATGGGCCACGCCGCGGCGTCGCAACTCGTGGCACAGGGCGAATCCGTCGCCGCCGGGGAGCATCACATCCAGCACGATGATGTCGAACGGCCCGGCCCCTGCGCGGCGTAGCCCATCGGCGTAGGTACTCGCCCGGCTACAGATGATCCCATGCTCCGCCAGCCCCGATGCGAGGACTTCGGCGAGATGGTTGTCGTCCTCGACAAGCAGGAGCTGCACGGTGATCCTGCGGCTGAAGGGGTGTCTCAGAAAGGTCGGGGCGGCCGGTGATCCGCCATCAATATGTCATTGGTGGCCACCGAGCGGCCGCTTCGCCCCGGGTTCGAGGTGGCTACTTTCCAGAATTCCGGAGGATATCCCATGCGTCGCGGTTTGTCGTCCCTTGTTGCACCCCTCGCGGCCATCGTGCTGGTCGTTGGCCAACCGACGCCCGCCATCGCGCAATCTGCGCAGGCAACCGCCACCGCGGCGACTGGCCGGATCGAGACCCGCCGCTACGACTTTGTCGAGGCCGGCGTCCCGATGGAGTATGAGCTGTATATCCCGACCAGCTACGACCCAGCGCGTCCGACGCCCATGATCGTGGCGCTCCACGGACTCGGCTCAAACCCCAAGGTGGTGATCCGGTATCAGGGACTCACCGATCTCGCTGAAGAGCGCGGTTACATCGTCGTGGCGCCGATGGGCTACAGCACCGGCGGTTGGTATGGCAGCCGCGGTCACGGTGCGATCCGTAATCGCCCCGGAGCGGAGTCCGCCAATAATCCGTCCAATCACGGCATCCTCAGCGAGCAGGACGTGATGAACGTGATCGGGATCGTGCGTCGTGAATTCAACGTCGATGCCCGGCGCGTGTTCGCATTCGGCCACTCGATGGGCGGGGGCGGGGCGTACCACCTCGCCATGGAGCACCCGAAGCTCTTTGCCGGATTGGCGCCGGTGGCACCGGCGATCTACGGCAGCCCTGACTCGCTCGCGCTCATTCGCGACACTCCCGTGATCGTCGTGCAGGGCGACGCTGATCGTCTGGTGGATGTCGCGGTGACCCGTCGGTGGGTCGCGAAGATGCAGGAACTCGGTATGCGCCACGTGTACGTCGAGATCGCCGGTGGTGACCATTCGATGTTGATCGCCCGCAACCCGGCCAACATGCGGAAGATCTTCGACTTCTTCGATCGTGTCGGGACGCCGCCGGCGAATGATCTCACCACCATCGATGGCATCATGGCCTCACTCTATGTCAGCATCAGTGGTCCGGTCGGGCAGCCCCGCGACTGGACACTTTTCGACTCGCTCTTTCACGCCGACGCGCGGCTGATACCAAGCAGCTGTCGGCCGACCGGCGAATGCTCGGTTCAGATCCTGACACCGACGGGATACCGCGCCGCCGTAGATTCTTTCCTCGTCGCCACGGGCTTTCGTGAGACGGAGATGATTCGACGAGTCGAGCGATTCGGCGCAGTCGCCCACGTATTCAGTTCCTACGCGAGCTTCCGCTTCAGCGAGGACGTCCCGTTTGCGCGGGGGATCAACAGCGTTCAGCTTTCCTGGGATGGGGCGCGGTGGTGGGTCCTGAGTGTGTTCTGGGACAGCGAACGACCGTCGAACCCGTTGCCGGCAGAGTTCGGGCCGCCCATCGGGTAATAGCCCGCCGCGAGCGTTCCGGTGTCAGGCCCGCATCGACTCGAGCAACGTGAGGAAGTCGGCCGGATTGGCGAGAGCCGCGAGCCGCTGCGACACTCCCGGATCCTTGGCGAACTGGGCGAGCCGACCGAGGACCGGCAAGTACTGATTGGAGACCTCGTGGGGCGGTGCGGTGATCAGGAAGATGTGGTGCACCGGCTGCCCGTCGATGGCGTCGAAATCGATGCCGGCGGGGAAGCGGCCATAGGCGAGGCGCAAGCGGACCACGACCAACGATCGGCAGTGCGGGATCGCGATTCCGCGCCCGAAACCGGTAGATCCGACCTTCTCGCGACGTCGCAATACCCGGAGCAGGGTCGCCCCAGTGCGGGAATCGACGTTGAGCAGGTCGACGCACGCTGAGATGGCCTCGGCCTTGGTGGTGGCCACCAGGTCGAGTCCGACGGCATCGGGGGTGAAGAAATCGCGGAGGTGCATCGGGCCGAAGGCTAACCTGCAAAGGTCGGCCATTCAACGAGTTGCCAGATGTTGACCTCCCGCACTGATGCTCCATCGCATAGATTCCCAGCCATGGAGTTTCCCTATCCGACCGGATCGGCGTTTCCCCTCATCCTGGCCCCGATGGCCGGGGTCTCGGAGCCGCCGTTCCGCCGCATCTCGCGCCGACTGGGTGCCGACGTTGTCCTCACCGAGTTCCTGAACTCGGAGGCGATCCGTCGGCGCATCAGCAAGACGCTCGAGGGGTGCGAGTTCGACGAGGTCGAGCGGCCGATCGGTATCCAGATCTACGGCGCCCAGGCCGACGCGATGGCCGAGGCCGCAGCGCTGGTGACGGAGCACTACGCCCCCGATTTCATCGACATCAACTTCGGCTGCCCAGTCAAGAAGGTGGTCCAGCGCAACGGCGGGTCGGGATGCCTGCGCGACCTCGACCTGGTCGACCGCATCATCGCGGCCTGCGTGGCCGCCACCCACTTGCCGGTCACCGTCAAGACCCGCAGCGGCTGGTCGGAGACGTCGCGCGACCCGGTCGGGATCGCGCTGCGGATGCAGGACGCCGGTGCCAAGGCGTTCACGCTGCACGCGCGCACCCGCACCCAGATGTTCACGGGCAAGGCGAACTGGGACGACATCGCGATGGTGGTGGAAGCGCTTGACGTGCCGGTGATCGGCAACGGCGACCTCAACGCTCCCGAGGATGTGATCCGGATGAAGGAACACACCAACTGCGCCGGCGTGATGATTGGTCGGGGGTCGTTCGGCAATCCTTGGCTCTTCCGCGACGCCCGAGCGCTGCTCGACGGCGAGGAAATGCCTCCAGCACCGGAGCCGGCGGAGAAGTTTGCCGTGGCGCTCGAGCATGCGCGCCTAGCCCTCGAGCTGCAGGGCGATACCCGCAGCACGATGGTCGAGTTCCGGAAGCATTTCGGCTGGTACACCCGGGGGCTGCACGGCGCCAGCACGCTGCGCGAGAAGCTCTTTCAGGTGGAGCACATGGCAGACGCGGAACGGATCTTCGCTGACTACCTCGATTCGACCGCCATGGCGAGCGCGGCGTGACGCTCGCTCCGGCCCCATCGAGGCGCCGCGCCTGATGGAACGGCGGATCGTCGAGGGCCCGCCGCTCACCTGGATCGACGTCGTCCAGCCGACCATCGAGGAACTGCAGAAGCTTGCCGTCGAGCACAACTTCCCGGCCACGGTGGTCGAGGACTGTCTCGAACCCGACCACCTTCCCAAGTACGAACGGATCGGCGACGCGACATTTGTCATTCTCCGGGTTCACGACTTGACCGCCCACGACGACACGTCAAGCATTCAGGAGCTCACCCGCAAGGTCGCGATCTTCTTCCGCGATGATTTTGTGCTCACCGTGCACCGCGTCGAACTGGCCGAAGTCACTCGTGTGCAGGAGCGGTTCTCCACCAGCGGCACTCCGTACACCGAGCCCGCGCTGCTCGCCGCACTGACCAATGCCACCCTGGCCTCCTTCGAGCAGCCGCTTGGCGCGGCCGAGACGACGCTCGATGCATTCGAGGGTGCGCTGTTCGACGACACCGCGGCAGCCCCGTCGCTCAAGGAAGCGTACAACCTCAAGCGACGGGTCTCGCTCACGAGGCGCATTCTCTGGCAGACCGGCAACGTGGTGCAGAAGCTGATGCCGGCGACCGGTCCACCGTCTGCGCTCTACCAGGACGTCCGGGAGTCGGTGGACGCCTACCTGTTCTGGGCCGACCAGCTCCTGGAAGAGGTGAACCTCCTCCTGCAGGTCCATCTCGCCGTGGGCGCCCACAAGACCAACGATGTGATGCGGATCCTGACCGCCCTCTCGGCGATCTTTCTGCCCCTCACCTTCATCGTAGGCGTCTACGGGATGAACTTCGAGTTCATGCCCGAGCTGCGGAACCCCAACGGCTACCCGGCCGTTCTGCTCCTGATGTTCATAGTGGCCGCAGGGATCCTGGCCTGGTTCCGTTGGCGAGGATGGCTGGGCGGGACGGCCACACGGCCCGAGTAGGTGGCATGGCGCAGGGGGGCGGCGCCGCTATATTGCAGGGACGGGGGCGATCGGCTTCGACGGATTGATAGAAGGCATCGTCGCGTGCTCAGGTCCGAGGTCCTGATAAAACCACTCGGAAAAAACACAATTGCCAACACTGATCTGGCGATGGCTGCGTAAGCTGAGCTCCTAGGAGTTCGCTTCATGCACCTCCTGGGTCCGAGGCCTGTCCGGGGCGTCGGCTTGGGAATCATCAATCCGGACTAGCGACCGATGGTCCTCCGACATCGGAAGTGTGTTACACAGGAGGTCAACGTCGGGAAGGCTGGCACTGCGCCGGCCCGACGCCAAGTGTGAAGCAGAGCCTACGCACGTAGAAGCGGTCCCGGAAGTTGGTTCGGACCAGGGTTCGATTCCCTGCGCCTCCATCATCAGGCCCCGTTGCCCACCAGGCAGCGGGGCTTGATGCGTTCCGGGCATGCGCCGCGCTCCAGTCGGCATATCTTTGGGCGATGAACGGTCATTTCGCTCCATCCACAGCACCGGTCGCGACGCCGCGGGCCGATCCCGCTGCTCCCGACGAGTACGCTTGGCTCCGCGACCGCACCGACCGCGAAACCATTCTCTACCTCGAAGCGGAAAACGCGCACGCCAACGCCGTGCTCGAACCGACGGCGACGCTTCGGCAGCAACTCTACGATGAGATGGTGGCACGCATCAAGGAGACCGATGTCTCGGTCCCCGTGCCGCTGCGCGGCTACGAGTACTACCGCCGCTTCGAGAAGGGGATGCAGTACCCGGTGCACGCGCGCCGCCTCAGGGTCGAAGGCAGCACCGAGGAAGTGCTGCTCGACCTGAACGCCATGGCCGACGGGCACTCGTTCATGGCGCTCGGTGCGTTCGCCGTGAGCGACGACGACGGGCTCCTGGCGTACTCCGCCGACGACACCGGGTTCCGACAGTACCGGTTGATGATCCGGAACCTCGCGACCGGCGAGCACGAGCGACTGGTGGCGGAACGCGTCACCAGCGTTGCGTGGGCGGACGACAGCCGAACGCTGCTCTATGTGACCGAGGATCCAGTGACCAAACGCTCCGACACGCTCTGGCGCCAGGCGATAGGCGGCGAGCCGGTACTGGTGCTACGCGAGGTTGACGAAGCGTTCTCGCTCAGCGTGCGTCGCACCCGCAGCCGCGAGTGGCTCGTCCTCACCAGTGGCAGTCACACCACCAGTGAATGCGGAGTGCTTGCTGCATCCGATCCGCATGGGCTCTGGCGCACCCTGATCCCGCGTCAGAGCGAAATCGAGTACGACATCGAGCATCACGATGGCCACTTCCTGGTGAGGATCAACGACACGGGGCGGAATTTCCGGGTCGCGCGCATGCCGGTGGATGGGGCGACCGACGCGCTGGAAGAAGTGGTGCCCCACGACGACGCGGTGATGATCGAGGACATCGATGCGTTCGCGGGCCACATCGTGCTGAGCGAGCGGATCGACGGCGTGCCGCAACTCCATGTGCACCGGCTGCACGACGGCGAGCAGCATCGGGTGGCGTTCTCGGAGGCCAGTTACGACGTCGGCATGCACGCCAATCCCGAATGGGACGTCACCAGCATCCGCATCGGTTACGAATCGTTCGTGACCCCGACGTCCATTTACGACTACGAGCTCGTCGGCAGGACGCTGACGCTGCTCAAGCAGGAGGACGTGCTGGGCGGGTACGACGCGACGCAGTACATCTCCGAACGCACCCACGCGACCGCCACCGACGGCACCCGTATTCCGATCTCGCTGGTGCGCCGCGCAGACGTGCCAATCGACGGCACCGCGCCGGGGCTGCTCACCGCGTACGGTGCATACGGCTATCCGTACTCGGTGTCGTTCTCGTCGTCGCGAGTATCGTTGCTCGATCGTGGGATCGTGTTTGGGGTGGCACACATCCGGGGCGGGGGAGACCTCGGCAAGGCGTGGCACGACGCCGGTCGGATGCAGCACAAGATGAACA
>JBKJMX010000091.1:0-18128 GCA_046596135.1 Gemmatimonadales bacterium | reverse complement strand
CGACCAACGACTTACGGCGTAGTTCATCGGGCTTCAATCAAGCGGTGCATGCGGGCGAGAGGCGGAGGGTTCACCAGAGGAGGCTCGACTGTCTGAGCGGCCCCGCGGTACGCGAGGGCCGCGAGTTGGAGCCGACGATGGTGGACTCTCCGATCGAGCCGGCGGGCGCAGGCTCCGCGCCCCGCCCCGTCGATCGAGCCGTCCGGCGCGGGTCCCACCCCATGGATCGGGGGCGCAGCGCCACCCGGTATCTTTGACCGTGCCCCAGCTTCGCCTCGACACACCCGTCCAGTTCCTCAAGGGAATCGGCGAGAAGCGCGCCGAAGCGTTCGCGCGCCTCGGCGTGCACACCACGCTCGATCTGCTGATGCACCTCCCGCACCGATACATCGATGCCTCCAGCGTGACGCCGCTCGCCCACGCCCGGGTCGGCGACGACGTCGCCTGCGTCGGGACCGTCGCCAGCAAGGGCGTGCTGCCGACCCGGAAGGGGCTCCGGATCTTCCATGCGGTGTTGCGTGACGACAGCGGCGTGCTCGAGTGCGCCTGGCCGGGGCAGGCGTTCCTCGACCGGACGATCAAGGTGGGACAGGTGCTGCTGGTCGCCGGGCCCATCCGGTTCTACCACGGTCGGCAGATGGCGCCGCGCGAGATGATCGTGCTCGGCGACGACGGCGATACCCCCGGGCGGGTGCTTCCAGTGTACCCGGCCACCGAGGGGTTGTCGCACAAGCAGGTGCGCACGGTGATCGATGCCCATCTCGATGCGCTCGCGCCGCTCGTGACCGACATCCTGCCTGAGGCGCTGGCCGAGCGATTCGGGCTGCCGGCGCCGGCGGATGCGGTCAGGATGGTGCACCGTCCGACAAGCATCGCCGAGGCGGAAGCAGGGCGCCGACGACTTGCCATCGACGAGCTCCTCGACCTGCAGCTCATGCTTGGCCGCGCTCGTCATCTGGCGCGTCACGGACAGCGAGGCACGCCGTTCGTGGTGCATCGCACCCTCACCACGGCGCTGCGCGAATCGCTGCCGTGGCCGCTCACCGGCGACCAGAAGCAGTCGGTGCGCGAAATCTTCGATGACATGACAAAGAGCGACCGGATGCACCGGTTGCTGATGGGCGACGTGGGAACCGGGAAAACGGTGGTGGCGCTGTGCGCGATGCTGCTTGCAGCGGAGAACGGCTACCAGGCAGCGCTCATGGCGCCGACTGAGTTGCTCGCCGAGCAGCACTACCGCACGCTGGTGACACTGCTGGCGCCGCTGGGCATGCACCCTGAACTGTTACTTGGTCGACTCGGTGCGGCCGACAAGCGGGCTGCGCGTGCCCGCTTGGCATCCGGCGAAACGAAGCTGGTGGTCGGCACGCACGCGCTGGTGCAAGAGGGCGTGGAGTTCGCGCGACTCGGCTTGGTCGTGATCGATGAGCAGCATCGCTTCGGTGTCGAGCAGCGTTCGGCGCTGATGCAGAAGGGTGAGGCGCCCGACGTGTTGCTGCTCACCGCAACACCGATCCCGCGCTCACTCGCGCTCACGCGGTACGGCGACCTCGACATGTCGGTGCTCAAGGAGCGCCCACCGGGCCGCGGGACGATTCGCACCGCAGTCCGCACGCCGGAAGGACGGGAGCGGGTGTTCGAGTTCGTGCATCGCCTCGCGACCGAAGGCGGGCAGGTCTATATCGTCCTACCGGTGATCGAGGAGTCGGAGCGGGCCGATTTGCGTGCCGCTGAGACAATGGCCACCACGCTCACGGCCAAATGGCCCGACGTGACGGTCGGCCTGGTCCATGGGCGCGTCAAGCCACCTGCCCGAGAGAAGGTGATGCGCGAGTTCCGCGACGGCACGGTGTCGGTGCTGGTGGCGACCACCGTGATCGAGGTTGGTATCGACGTTCCCAACGCCACCGTCATGGTGATCGAGCACCCGGAGCGGTTCGGGCTGGCACAACTCCATCAGTTGCGGGGCAGGGTCGGGCGTGGCGGAAAGGATTCGCATTGCATCCTGCTCACCAATGGCAGGAACGTGCCCGACCGACTCAAGGCATTTGCAGCGACCAATGACGGGTTCGAGATCGCGGAGCTCGACCTCGCAGAGCGGAGCCACGGCGACCTGCTCGGCGCGCGGCAGTCGGGCGGCACGGATTTCCGGGTGGCGCGCTTTCCCGAGGACACCGACATCCTCGCCGAGGCGCGGGCACTTGCGCGGGGAATCCTGGACCGCGATCCGGCGCTCGAGGCGCGGGAACACAAGGCCCTCCGCGAGCGTGCGGTGACGCGGTATCCGAAGGCAGACGTGTTGTTCAGGGTCGGCTGATGTACTCCACCTGCCTCCACCGCACACGAGACCTCGGTCGCAACGAAATGGTCGAGACCCTACCCATCGGGCGCCGTCTCGCATTCGACGCCGAGAAAGGTCGCCTCTGGGTGGTGTGCAGCTCGTGCGCGAAGTGGAACCTTGTTCCGTTCGACACGCGCCTCGAGTCGATCGACGCCTGCGAGCGACTGTTTCGCGGCTCTCGCACCCGCTACTCCACCGACAACATCGGAATGGCAAAGGTGGGTGATGGGCTCACCCTGGTTCGGGTCGGACGAGCCTTGCGCCCGGAGTTCGCGAGCTGGCGATATGGGGAGCAGTACCGGAAGCGGCGGCGCAACGCGGTCGCGGTTGCGGGTGTGGGCGGTGTGGCGGTGGTTGGGGCGGTGCTTGGCCTGTCGTCTGCTGTCGGGATCGGTGTCGGGGGTTTCAGCTACATGTTGTTTCATGCTGGCCAGGAAGTGTACAACGGTATCCTCAACAGGCGGGCGCAAATCCGGACCATCCACCCCGACAAGGGAGAACTCGTCACGTTCGCGATGCCGTCGCTCAAGGAGTCGGCATTGGTCTGGGACGGTGGCGAGACGGTGTTGCGGGTCCCACCCTCGCCGCCGTCAATGCTCGGTAGCGTGCGATGGGTTGGGCGGGACGTTCCCGCGATCGGGCGACGCGTTGCCGCAGGGCTCAACCTGACGGTAGGGCGAAAGCGGGAGATCGGAGGGGCCGTTGAACATCTCGCCGTTCGGAACGGCGACCTGAACTCATGGCTTCATGAGGAAGCGGGGCGGCAGCGTCAGCGCCGGGCCTACGGCAAGATCGCCAAGGCTCGGGCGATGACCGCAAACCCGACGGACCCTGGCAGCGAGTTCGTCAATCTCGCCGAGGTGCGAACTGAGCAGCGGCTGGCGCTCGAGATGTGGTTCAGCGAGGATATCGAACGCCGTTGGCTGGAAGGCGAACTCCGATTCCTCGAGCGGGAATGGCGCGACGCCGAGAAGCTGGCCAAGATCGCTGATGACCTGGTGCTCGAAGATGGCGGTTGACACCGTCCAGTTCGCCGTCATCCGTTCTGCGTTCTCCGTCCCCAGTCTTCTCTCTTCGCCGCTCCCCTTCTAAGATCCGCCCATGGCAACTCCGCGAATTTCCGAACTCTCCCCGCACGCAGGCGAAACCGTCACCGTGCACGGCTGGGTGATGTCGACCCGCTCATCGGGCAAGATTGCGTTCCTCACGATGCGAGATGGCACCGGATACCTGCAGGCCGTGTTCCCGAAACAGGAAGTCGCCGACGGTGCGTGGGATCGATTCGCGACCCTCACCCAGGAAGCCGCCGTGGCGGTTACGGGGACAGTACGCGCGGACGCGCGCGCGCCCGGTGGGTACGAGCTCACTGCGAATGACGTGACAGTCCTGGCGCCGAGTGTTGATTTTCCGATCACCCCCAAGGAGCACGGCACCGCGTTCCTGTTTGAGCATCGTCACCTCTGGCTGCGGTCGCGCAAGCAGGTGGCGATTGGTCGGGTGCGTCACGAGATCGAGCAGGCGGCAAACGATTTCTTTTATGAGCGCGGATTCATTCGTGTCGACACGCCGATCCTCACCGGTTCGATCGGCGAGGATGCCGGCGAGCTGTTCTCCACCGACTATTTCGATCTCGGCAAGGCGTACCTCGCGCAGACCGGCCAGCTCTACGGCGAGGCCGCTGCGGCGGCGCACGGGAAGATCTACACCTTCGGACCAACGTTCCGCGCCGAGAAATCCAAGACGCGCCGGCACCTGACGGAGTTCTGGATGATTGAGCCGGAGGTCGCATTCGCCGACTCCGCTGACAACATGCGGTTGCAGGAAGATTTCGTGTCATTCCTGGTGCAGCGCGTGCTGGAGCGCCGGCAGGCTGAACTGGCAGAGCTCGAGCGCGACGTCGCTGCGTTGGCGAAGGTGGTCGCGCCGTTTCCCCGCATCACCTACACCGATGCCATCGCCACGCTGCAGGCGGGCGGCAGCGACATCAAGTGGGGCGACGACCTCGGCGCCGATGACGAGACGGCGCTCGCGCATGCCCACGACACGCCGGTGTTCATCATGAACTATCCCAAAGCGTTCAAGGCGTTCTACATGAAGGAAAATCCCGACGATCCGCGCACGGTGCTCTGCAACGATTGCCTGGCGCCCGAGGGGTACGGTGAGATCATCGGGGGATCACAGCGCGAAGATGACTACGACAAGCTGCTCGCCCGGATCGTGGAGCAGGGGCTCGACCCAGCGAGCTACAGCTGGTACCTCGACCTCCGACGTTACGGAGGATTCGTGCACTCCGGTTTCGGTCTCGGACTCGAGCGCACCGTCGCCTGGATCTGCGGCATCCCGCACATTCGTGAGGCCATAGCGTTTCCGCGGCAGATACATCGGTTGTACCCGTAACGGAGAACGGAGAACGGAGAACGGAGAACGGAGAACGGAGAACGGAGAACGGAGAACGGATGGCGGAGAGCGGATAACAGCGCGCGGGAGATGATCTCGTTCTACGTCGTTCCGTTCTCCGTTCTCCGCTCTCCGTTCTCCGTCAGCTTCACCTCCTCCCACAACTCATCAAGCTCCTCCAGCGTCGCGTTCGTCATCACGATGCCGCGTTCACGGGCCAGGCGTTCGACGCCCGCAAAGCGAGTGCGGAACGAATTGTTGCTGCGCTCCAGCGCGGCACCCGGCTGGATACCCGCCTTGCGCGCCAGATTGACCACGGCAAAGAGCAGGTCGCCGATTTCCGCGGTGAGTCGGTCGTGCCGATCCTCGTCGGTCGCATCGAGCTCAGCGGTGACCTCCTCCAGCTCTTCTCTCACCTTGGCGATAGGGCCGGCGGTGTCGGGCCAGTCGAAGCCGACCCCTGCCGCGCGTTCCTGGAGACGGTAGGCCGCGAGCAGTTCCGGTAGTGTCGCTGGGATGCCGTCGAGCGTGCCACGCTCCGGTGTGCGCTCTCGGGCCTTGAGCTGTTCCCACCGCTCGCCCGGCCCGAGTTCGAACAACTGCGGGTGCCGCCGCTGCATCTTGGCCACGAGGTCGTCGGCGATCTCGCTGGCGGTGAACTCACCCTGTTCGGTGCCGATTACCAGTTGCCACGCCAGGTGGAGCATCAGGTCTCCGACCTCATCACGGATCGCCGGCGCGTCCCCCGCGCCAAGGGCGGCCGCGAGTTCGTGCGCCTCCTCGACCAGGTAGGGACGGAGCGTTTCCCGGGTCTGGACGCGGTCCCACGGGCATCGTTCGCGGAGGTCAGCCACCATGGCGATGGCGCGGCCCAGCGGTGAATCATCTTGCATCGTGTCCCCTCTGGTCATAGTCTCCGCCGGTGCGAACACCATTTACTCCCGACGTATCCCGCGCCTGGGTCGATGTTGACCTCGACGCCCTCGTGCGCAACGCCCGAACCTACTGCGACCGGGTGGGCGTGCCGCTGCTCGCTATGGTCAAGGCCGATGGCTACGGTCTCGGAGCCGTCCCGGTGGCCCGGGCGCTTACGCCAATCGATCCATGGGGGTTCGGCGTGGCCACGGTCGACGAGGCCCGCGAGCTGCACGTAAACGGTATCTCGCATCCGATCGTGGTGTTCACGCCCGCCAACCCGACGCTCTTCGAATACCTGCGCAAGGTCGCAGCGCGACCGTCGATCGGCGACATCGACACGCTGCGGGCGTGGGTGTCGAGTACCAATTCGCCATTCCATATCGAGATCGACACCGGGATGTCGCGCTGTGGCCTGCGCTGGAACGACGCAGCGGCGCTCAGCGCCGCGCGCAATCTGCTCGAGAAGGCCCCGGGCTGGGAGGGTGCATTCACTCATCTCCATTCGGCGTCTCACGACCCAACAGCCACGGCGACCCAGTGGTCGCGCCTGGCGGGTGCCCTGAAGGCGCTGGGCCGCCGGCCGCCGCTCGTGCACGCGGCGAACTCCGCAGCGGGCGCGTACGGCGGCGCGTACTGCGGCGATCTGGCCCGACCGGGCATCCACCTCTACGGCGGGCGCGTTGCCGGCCTCGATGCGGTGCCGGTCGCCGCGCTCCGCGCACGCGTCGTCGCGGTGCGTCGTCTCGCCGCGGGCGACACGGTGAGCTACGACGCGACCTGGCAGGCGCCGCAGCCCGCTACCGTCGCGACCTTGGGCATCGGCTACGCGGACGGGGTGTCGCGGCGCCTGTCAAATGGCGGCGCGGTCGAGCTGTGCGGTCGGCGGCTGAGGATCATCGGCCGCGTCACGATGGACCACGTGATGGTCGATGCTGGCGACCTGCCGGTCGCGGTTGGCGACGTGGCCACGGTATTCGGCGGTGTGGTCTCGATCGATGAACAGGCAGCATTGGCCGGCACGATCGCGTACGAACTTCTGACATCCCTCGGTGATCGCATCCCGAGGCGCTATTCGGGGTCGCAATGAACCAGCACTTCGTGTCGCTCATCCTCGGGCTCGCTGCCCAGGCCAATGCCTCGCTCGATGGAACGCTGCCTGAAGGTGCGGCGGAAGCCGGTGCCAACAACGCTCACCAGCTGGCCCGCGCGCTGATCGACACCCTGGGCGCGGTGCAGGACAAGACGCGCGGTAATCTCGAGCCCGATGAGGCGCGGCTCCTCGACGAAGCGCTGACCGCGCTCCGCATCAGATACGCCACCGGCGTGAAATGACGCGTCGGGCGGCACTCATTGTCCTCGACGGCCTGGGCGTCGGCGCGGCGCAGGACGCCGCGGCGTGGGGTGACGCCGGAAGCGCCACCCTCGGCAATGTTGTCAGGGCCACCCCCGGCCTCGTCCTTCCCGCGCTCACGGCGCTGGGCCTCGGGCATTGCGGCGACACAGGATTGCCGCGCCCGGCTCGCACCCTCGCCGCCCACGGTACCGCCCAGCCGCAGAGCCAGGGGAAGGACAGCATCACGGGGCACTGGGAGCTCTGTGGGGTGATCCTCGAGCGACCGTTTCCGACGTTTCCCCACGGATTTCCATCCCGGTTCCTCGATGTTTTCGCCGAGCGGACCGGGCGGCGAGTGGTGGGAAACGTTGCCGCGTCGGGGACAGCGATCCTCGACCGCCTCGGTGCGCACCACGTCGAATCGGGTGACTGGATCGTCTACACCTCAGCCGACAGCGTCTTTCAGCTCGCCGCCCACGAGGGCGTGGTCCCGCTCCCGGAGCTGTACGCGGCGTGCGAGATCGCGCGGGAGCTCCTGGTTGGTCCCCTCGGGGTTGGCCGGGTGATCGCCCGGCCGTTTCACGGTTCCGATGGTCACTGGGAGCGCACGGCTGGCCGGCGGGATTTCTCGCTGGAGCCGGTCGCGCCCACCCTGCTCGATCATCTCGCAGCCGGGGAAGTACCGGTGGCGGGAGTGGGCAAGGTTGACGATCTCTTTGCCGGACGGGGCGTGTCGAGCACCCACACGGCGACCAACGCCGAGGCCTATTCCCTGATCGATTGCGCACTGGAAACGATGGAACGCGGGCTGCTGCTGGCCAATGTCATCGAGTTCGACCAGAGCTGGGGGCATCGCAACGATGTCGCCGGTTTCGCCGGGGGCCTGGAGGAACTCGATCGCTGGATCGGGGGGGCCGTGGAACGGGTTCGGCCCGATGACCTGATTATCTTCACCGCCGACCATGGGAATGATCCGACGACGCCGTCGACGGATCATTCCAGGGAGTGGGTGCCGCTCCTGATCGCGGGCGGGAAGGTCCGACCGGTGTCGATCGGGGAGCGCGCCACGTTTGCCGATGCCGGCCAGACAATCGCCGATTTTCTGGGCGTGAAGCCGCTTGCGGCCGGCACATCGTTTCTTCGCGAGGTATGGGCGGAATGAATCGACTGCGGGCAGCCGCCGAAACCGCGCGTGAACAGGCATATGCCCGCTACTCCGGTTTCCGGGTGGGCGCGGCGCTCGAGACCGAGGATGGACACATCGTGACGGGGTGCAACATCGAGAATGCGTCTTACGGACTTACCATGTGCGCAGAGCGGACCGCTCTCGGGGCTGCCGTGACGGCGGGCCACCGACGGTTCCGGCGTCTCGCGCTGGTGAGTGATGCCGCGGAGCCGGTGGCGCCGTGTGGTGCGTGTCGGCAGGTGCTCGCCGAGTTCGCGCCCGACATGGTGATCGAGAGCCACGGCGCGGGGTCATCGGCCAAGTGGACGGTGGCGGAGCTGTTGCCTGCGGCGTTCACCGGTGCGGTGCTGCCGTGATGCGACGCGCGTTCGCTGCCATCGCGATCGTGGTTGCCGTCTCGGCGTGCACCGAGAAACTGACCGCGCCCGGCAGTTGCCCCGCGCTTTGTCCGGGAGGGGAGGTCACCATCCGCGACACCGTGCTCACCGCGGTCGCGTTTGGCGATTCCAGCTTCACCGGATATCAGGGACGAAGCGATCCGGCCGCACTGCTCCTCTCCGATGGCGGCCCGTATGGACAATCGCGCGCCGTCATCCGGTTTGCCCGGCGTGGTGACTCGGTGCTGGTTCGTGACACCCTGCGCACTTTCACGGTTGACTCGGTGGCACTCGGCGTCGTCCTGCAGCGTCGCGACTCGACCGTGGGCGGGATGGTGCTGGAGTTCTATCGGCTACCGCGATCCATCGATACGCTGAGCTCCGTCGCGGCCATCGATGCCGCCATGACGCCGGCATCGCTGCTCGCGGAAATTCCGATTGCCGACTCCGATCGGAGCGGCGAGCTGCGCGTGCGCCTCACACCCGAGGCCGTGGCCAAGCTGGCATTCGTCCCGGCGGACACGACCAAGCTGCAAATTGGCCTGCGCCTGCGCTCGAGCGGTGGTGGCGCCGTCCAGGTGGGGGCGCTCAACTCGGGAAGCTCCACGCCGCTTTACACCACATACGTGACGGCGAACATCGCCGACACCACCGCGCGCAAGCAGGTGTTCACTCGCGCACCCGAGCTCAATTTCACAGCCCGCGACGATTTCGGTCCCCCGCCGCCGAACCTGCTCGAGGTGGGCGGCTTCCCGGCGTCGCGGTCGTTCATCCGGTTTGTGCTGCCCCCATTCCTGCGCGATTCCGCGACCATCCTCCGGGCCACTCTGGAACTCACGCTCTCGGCGCCGCTGGTGGCGATTCCCGGTGATTCAGCGCGACTCGATACTCGCGCGGTGCTGGTTGACTTCGGCGCCAAGTCACCGGTCGCATTCGATCGGGTGATATCGACATCATTGACGCGGGACATCGGCACCACGGTGCAGCTCGACATGGTCGGTCTCGTGCAGCTCTGGCAGGGCAGCAACCCGCTCCCGTCGATCATCCGTCTCTCGATTGTGCAGGAAGGCGCGACATTCATCGCGCCACTCTTCGAGTCGACGCGGCAGGGTGTCCCACCGCGACTGCGGATCACGTATCGTCCGCCTTTCGCGTTCGAGGGCCTGTGATGAAACGAATTCTCCCGGTGGCGACCCTGCTGATGCTCGGCGCGAGTCAGGTGTCCGCGCAATCGTCGCAGTTTGGTGTTCGCGGTATCGGCCACCCGGGCCGCTTCGAGTCCGCGCGTGCGACGGCGATGGGTGGTGCGCTCGGCATCTTCGACGGGCTTTCCAACCGCAATCCCGCTGCGCTGGCACAGCTCGGTTCCGTGACCAGCATGTTCACCGCGAGCACGGCATGGACGAGTGTCACGAATCCCGCGGGCAGTGCGTCGCTCACGTCGACCAGGTTTCCACAGATCGTCGTCGGCGGGCCGGTCGCCCGCACTCCCATTTCCCTTGCGTTCAGTTACTCGACCTACGCCGATCGGGACTTCACGATCGCGAGCGCGGGGACCGTCGCGCCACGCGGTACGCCGGTCGGCTACACGGACACGCTCACGGCGCGGGGTGGCGTGAACGACCTGCGCCTCGCCGGTTCCTGGCGCGTCTCGCCGGGGCTCGCGATTGGAGTGGGTATGCACCTGCTCACCGGATCAAACCGACTGGCGACGCGTCGGGTCTTCGACGACTCCACGTACATTGTCGCCGAGCAACGGGCGGAGCTGTCGTACCAGGGATTTGGAGTGTCGGCGGGGTTCATGTATCAGCTTGCGCCGGGCTTCGCGATCGCCGGGTCGGTGCGGCATGACGGCTCGCTGAAGATCGAACGCGACAGCACCAGGTTGCCCGCGTCGGTGGACCTGCCGTTGACGCTGGCCGGCGGCGCGCGGCTGCGGGTCACGCCCTCGTTCGACGTTGCGGCACAAGTCACTGCGCGAAATTGGTCGGTGGCAGACGAGGGCATTCGTGCCAACGGGGCACCGGGAGCCGAGAACACCATCGAGGTGTCGGCCGGCGGGGAGTTGCAGACCGATTCGCGGCGCTCCGGTCAACGACCGATCCGGTTCGGGGCACGGTACGCGACGCTCCCGTTCCTGATCAGTGGAGGCGGACAGCCGTCGGAATGGGGCGTCTCCCTGGGGTCGGGGATGCGGTTCCGCCCGGCGAGCGATGCCCGGGATGTCGGCGCGATCGACCTCACGATCGAGCGGGTGCAGCGCAAGCAGGGTACGGCGTTTACCGAATCGGCTTGGATCCTGTCGGTCGGGGTGAGCATCTTTACCGGTAGCAGCACGCCATGAGGCCCCGGTGTCCTTGATGGATGACTTACGGGGCGCGCTGGTTGCGCGCCCTGCGAGTTGATGGGAGGCAGGATGAAGCGGGTGTGGATCGAGACCTACGGTTGCCAGATGAACGTGGCCGACACCGAGCTGATCCTCGGCGTGCTGGCAGGGGAGGGGTACACCCAAGCCGACGCGCCGGAGGGTGCCGACGTCCTCCTGGTCAACACCTGTGCGGTGCGCGACAACGCCGAGCAGCGGGTCATTGGTCGGATGGGGGAGCTGCAGCGGCACAAGCGCCCGGGCACGGTGCTCGGCGTGGTCGGCTGCATGGCACAGCGACTTGGTCCGATACTCCTCGAACGGGTGCCGAAGGTCGACCTGGTGGTGGGACCCGACGGATACCGGAACCTGCCCGAGCTTCTCGGACACGCCGCCGGCGGCGTGCGCACTGCCGACGTCGAGTACCGAAGCTGGGAGCACTACGAGGACATTCCGCAAGTCCGTGCGCCGGGGCCGACTGCGTTCGTGACGGTGCAGCGTGGATGCGATTATCGCTGCACGTTCTGCATCGTCCCGACGACCCGTGGTCCCGAGCGCTCACGCCTGCTTGCCGACGTTGTGGCGGAGGTGCGGGTGCTCGCCGAGGGCGGCACCAGCGAGGTCACACTCCTCGGGCAGACGGTGAACTCGTATCACGACGGGACCGATGACTTCGCGGCCCTGCTGCGGGCGGTGGGCGCGGTTGACGGCGTCCGTCGGGTCCGCTTTACGTCGCCCTATCCCACCGATTTCACGCCAGCGGTGATCGAGGCGATGGCCACGACGCCGGCGGTGTGTGACCACGTGCACCTCCCTGTGCAGAGCGGATCGAACAGCGTGCTGCGACGGATGCGCCGGCGCTACACCCGTGAGCGTTACCTCGACGTCGTCGACGAGATCCGCGCTGCGATGCCGGAGATCACCTTCTCGACCGATATCATCGTCGGCTTCCCCGGGGAAACCGAGGAAGAGTTTGCCGACACGCTCTCGGTCGTCGAGGCAGCGGGATTCGACGACGCGTACACCTTCAAGTACTCGGTGCGCGAGGGCACGCCAGCCGTGAAAATTCGAGACCATGTTGCGGACGATGTGGCGACGGAGCGGCTCGACCGATTGATCGAGGTGGTGCGTGCACAGGCCCGCCGCCGCAACGCCGCGCATGTCGGCGAAGTGTACGAGGTGTTGGTCGAGCGCCCGGCTCGGCGCGGCGACATGATGCTCGCCCGCACCCGCCGCAACCACATGGTGCTGGTCGACCTCCCGAATTCCAGTATCGGTGAGTATCACACTGTGCAGCTCACCGGCACGACGGGTTCAACTTTCACCGGGGCGATGCATTACGCCCGACTGGCGGTGCTATGATCGTCAATGCAATGGAGGAGCACGTGCGCGCCGCGTACGAGCGTCTGAAGGGTTCGGTGAAGGGGTTCGTCGACACGCCGTCGAACCGCGACGATGCCGTCGTCTATGCCCTCAACCGGCTCCCGCCGAGGTATGTGTTGAGTCCGGCGGGAAAAGCGGTGACAGGTGCGTCGCTTGACGAGCCGCAGCAACGCACGGCGATCGACGTCAAAGTGATCGAGGCGATCACTCGCGTGACACGACTGCCTCGCGATGCGGCGGGTAGCTACCCGAGGGGATGACCGCACCGCCAGGTGCCGTCCTGCTGCTCGTTGCCTACGGGGCCGGTCTAGCGACCGGCCTCTCGCGTTTTCTGGACCCTCACATCGTCATGTTCGCCGCCCTTGCCACGGCGGCGACGGTGCGCCGCGACGTACTGCGGTTCGCTGCGGTCGCGCTGGCCGTGGGCGCAGTCGTTGGGTCGGTGTCCGGCCGACTTCGCCAGGCTGAGTGCGGCCAAGCCCTCCCCGTCGGTCCAATCGAGCTCGTCGTTCGGCTTGAAGAGCCCAGTGCAAGCGGGTGGATCCGTGCTACGTCGCTTGACGAGCGGTGCCAGGGCCCCATTCGACTCCGTTGGCCGGCGGGCTCCCGCGCCACGTCCGGCGCCGTGGTTCGCGTCGGTGGTGCACGACTTTCCCGGAAGTCGATCCTCCCCGCTCCGGCGACGATGGTCGCCACTTCGGTTCGGATACTGCCCAGCGCTCCCCCCCGCCTTCACGACCGCGTCCACGACACGGTACGGGCGAGGTCATCGGCACTGTTCGGCCGCCGAGCGCCGCTCGTCGATGCACTGGTCACCGGCCGGCGCGCCGAGCTGGATACGGATCTTCGAGATGCATTTGCCGCTGCGGGGTTGGTGCACCTGCTCGCGATCTCCGGATTCCATGTCGGCTTGATCGCAGGATGGCTCCTCCTGCTCCTTCGCCTGACGCCGCTCAGCCGTCACGCCGCCGAGGGGACTGCGGCGGCGCTGGCCTTGTGTTATGTGGCGTTCCTTGGATGGCCGGCGCCGGCCGCTCGCGCGGGGTGGGTGCTTGCACTGGTGGCGTGGAGCAGATGGCGGCAACGAAAGGTCGACGCGATGGCGTTGCTCGCGAGTTCGTCGCTGTTGGTGCTGCTTGCCGATCCGGTCTCGGTGGCAAGTGTGGGTGGGTGGCTCAGTGCGTCTGCGCTAGCAGGCGCAATCGTCCTGACGCGATGGAGCGACCGGGCCATCGGGCGCAGCACGGGGTGGCGAACCCTGGCCGCGTCGATTGGCGCCACGCTCGGCACCGCCCCGATCGCTGCAATGGTGTTCGGGCAGGTGGCGCTGATCGGGATCGTGTTGAACTTCATCGCGATACCGCTTGTCGCGCTCGCGGTGCCGGCGATCCTGATCGCGTTGCTCATCGTGCCGGTGGCGCCCACGATGGCTTCAGCCTTCGCTGCCTCGGGCGGCGTGCTGCTCGCGGCTGTCGAGCGGCTCGCGGAGTTGGGTGCCGCGGTACCGTTGGGACGATGGATCGGCGAGCCGGGCGGAGGCGCGATGGTGGGGTGGGCGATGGTTCTGGTGGCGGGGTGGATCCTCATCCATGGCCGCGCCACGATACGCGAAGCGGGTCGACGTGCAGCGTGGGGAGCGGTGGCGGTGAGCTGGATCTGGCTGGTGGTCGCGTTGGGTTCGGTGCGCGAATCAGGGCGGCTCACCTTAGATTTTCTTGATGTTGGCCAGGGAGATGCGATCGCGATCCGGACTCCGCACGGTCGCTGGGTGGTGGTCGACGCCGGACCAGCAGGGGGCGGAACGGACGCAGGCAAGCGTGTCGTCGTGCCCTACTTGCGTCGGCACGGTGCCAGGCAGATCGACCTTTTCGTGCTCTCGCATGCGCATCGTGATCACGTAGGCGGTGCGTCGGCCCTCGCCCGGGCCATGCCGGTCGCAATCGCCCTTGAGCCCGGAATCACCTTCGCCGACGAATCGTACCTCGAGTGGCTGAGTACGATGCGCGAGAAGGGAACGCGGTGGCGGGTGGCCCGCGCGGGTGAGCAGTGGACAATCGACGGCGTCGGGTTCCGGGTCCTGCACCCGGCAAGCGATTGGGACGGTTCCGGGATCGACCTGAACGAGGATTCAATCGTGCTTGAGGTGCGCTACGGCGACTTCGTGACCGTGCTGACCGGTGACGCGGGTATCCCGGCAGAGGCGGCGTGGGCAGCCGAGCTGGCCGGGGCCACGGTGCTGAAGGTCGGGCATCACGGCTCGCGCGGTGCGACCGGCGATACGCTCCTTGGCCGACTGCATGCGCAGGCCGCGATCATCTCGCTCGGGCGGAATCGCTACGGTCATCCGGCGCGCGAGACGTTGGCCCGACTCGCGCGAGCGGGAGTACCGGTCTGGCGGACCGACGTCGGTGGCACCGTCCACGTGAGTACCGATGGCCATGTTGTCGAGGTACGCAACGCGCGCGCACGCGCGACATTCGAAGTGTCCCGCCGAACTCGTCCCAGGAGACGCCGTGCTCGAACGAACCCAGGTGACCACCCTCGAACGATTCATTCTCGACCAGGAGCGTTTCCACCCTGACGCCACCGGCGAGCTGACCAATCTCCTCTACGACGTCGCGCTCGCCGCCAAGATCATCGCCTCACAGATTCGCCGCGCCGGACTGGTGAACATCCTCGGTACCGCAGGCAGCACCAACGTGCAGGACGAGGAACAGCAGAAGCTCGATGTCTTCGCGAACGAAACCATGAAGAATGCGCTCAACCACACCGGGCGGGTCTGCGCGATGGCTTCGGAGGAGGACGAGACGCTGATCCCGATTCCCAAGGGGTACCCGGCCGGAAAGTACGCCGTGCTGTTCGACCCACTCGACGGCTCGTCGAACATCGACGTCAATGCGTCGGTGGGCACGATCTTTTCGATCTACTTGCGGCGCACGAAGGAGGGACCGGGGACGCTCGAAGACGTGCTGCAGCCGGGTCGCGACATCGTGGCGGCCGGTTACGTCATGTACGGCTCCAGCGTGATGATGGTGTACTCCGCCGGACACGGTGTGCACGGCTTCACGCTCGATCCGACGATCGGCGAGTTCCTGCTGTCGCATCCCGAAATCACTACACCGTCCGTCGGCAAGTACTATAGCGTGAATGAGTCGAACTTCGGGCGCTGGTCAACCGGGGTGCAGCGCGCGGTGCGCGGGTTCCACGGTGACGACCCCGATCGGATCGCCGGGAAGAACTCGCGATACGTAGGCGCACTGGTGGCCGATTTCCACCGCAACTTGATCGCGGGCGGCGTGTTCCTCTATCCCGGTGACCACAAGAACCCGCTCGGCAAGCTTCGCCTGCTGTATGAGTGCGCGCCGATGGCCTTCCTCGCCGAATGTGCTGGCGGCGCGGCGAGTGACGGGCGCGATCGGATCCTCGACATCATGCCGACCGCGCTGCACCAGCGCACGCCGCTCGTGATCGGCGGGAAGGACGACGTCGCTTATGTGAACGCCGTGATCGCGGCGGAGGACGCCGCGTCGTGACTGCCGACGTGGGCTTGGCCGACGGCGGGGCCTGGCAGGGGGACGTGATGCGCGACCTCGGTGAACCAGGGCAATTCCCGTTCACCCGTGGGGTGTATCCCGGGATGTACACGAAACGGCCGTGGACGATGCGGCAGTACGCCGGCTTCGGCACGGCCGCGGCGACGAACGCGCGGTTCCGCGCGCTGCTGGCAGCAGGGCAGACCGGCCTCTCCACCGCGTTCGACCTGCCCACGCAGATGGGCTATGACTCCGACCACCCGATGGCGGCGGGCGAAGTCGGTCGTGTCGGCGTGGCGATCGACACGGTCGACGATCTCGCGGTGCTCTTCGGCGACATTCCGCTCGACGGCGTGTCGACATCAATGACCATCAATGCCACGGCCGCCGTGCTGCTGGCAATGTACGTGGTAGTCGGCGAGGAATCGGGGGTGGCGCGCGGGTCGCTGTCGGGGACGATCCAGAATGACGTCCTCAAGGAGTATATCGCACGAGGGACCTACATCTACCCGGCCGAGCCGTCGCTGCGGCTGGTGACTGACATCTTCCGCTTCGTCGCTGACGAACAGATGAGCTTCAACCCGATCTCGATTTCCGGCTACCACATGCGCGAGGCCGGCTCCACCGCCGTGCAGGAGGTGGCGTTCACCCTCGCCAACGCGATGGAGTATGTCCGCCGCGGGATCGCCGCCGGCGTCCCGCTCGAGCGCTTCGGACCGCGGCTGTCGTTCTTCTTCGCCGCGCACAACAACCTTTTTGAAGAGGTCGCCAAGTTCCGCGCCGCGCGCCGGCTCTACGCGCGGCTGATGCGGGAGCGCTTCGACGCAGACGATACGACCGCCCGCCTTCGATTCCATACCCAGACCGGCGGTGTCACGCTTCAGGCGCAACAGCCGATGAACAACGTGGTGCGTGTGACCGTGCAGGCGCTCGCGGCAACGCTCGGCGGCACCCAGTCGCTGCACACCAATGGGTACGACGAGGCACTTGCGTTGCCCAGCGAAGCGTCAGCCACGCTGGCGCTCAGGACCCAGCAGATCCTCGCGTTCGAGAGCGGACTCGGCGACGCGGTCGACCCGCTGGCGGGAAGCTGGTACGTCGAGACGCTTACCGACCGGATCGAGGCCGAAGCGCGCAGCTTGATCGAGGAAATCGATGCGCTGGGCGGCGCGGCGGCGGCGGTCGAGGCGGGGTTCTTTCAGCGAGCGATTGCCGAGAGCGCGTGGGCGGCGCAGCAGGCACTCGAGGCGGGGGAGCTCATGGTGGTTGGCGTGAACCGATTTACCGATGACGCGGCGGCACGGGTGATGGCGGCCCCCGACTTCGGGGCGCTGGAGCGGGAACAACATCAGCGGCTGGCCAACGTGCGCACGAGCCGCGACTCCGACCTTGTGGCGCGGACTCTGTCGGAGGTCCGCATCGCGGCTGACGGTGACACGCCGATGATGGCTTCGATCATCGAGGCCGTTCGCGCCCGGGCCACGATCGGCGAGATCAGTGATGTGCTGCGTGACACTTGGGGCACGTACCGTGGGGCGGGGGAGTCGCCGTGACAGCCGTCGAGGACGTCCAGCTCATGTTGGGTGATCAGTATGCGGTGGAACGGGAGCTGGGGCGTGGCGGGATGGGCGCGGTTTTTCTCGCCCGCGATATTCGCCTCCATCGGCCCGTTGCGATCAAGGTGTTGCCGCCGGAACTCAGTGCACATGCCGACCTCCGCGAGCGCTTCCTGCGGGAAACGCGTGTTGCCGCATCGTTCTCGCACCCCAACATCGTTCCGGTGCATGCCATCGAGGAGCGTGACGGCCTGCTGGCATTCGTAATGGGCTTCGTGGATGGCGAGACGCTCGGGGCGAAGGTGCGCCGTTCGGGACCGATCAGCGTGCTTGAGGCAGTCAGGATACTGCAGGAAATGGCCTGGGCGCTGTCGTACGCGCATGGACGCGGGGTGGTGCATCGCGACGTCAAGCCGGACAATATCCTGATTGAGCGGGCGTCGGGACGGGCTCTCATCACCGACTTTGGCATTGCTCGGAGCGCTGGTGCCGTGCCCGCGGGCGAAGGGCTGACGCGAGTTGGCGAAGTCGTCGGGACGCCGGAGTTCATGAGCCCGGAGCAGGCATCGGCAGATACAGTCGATGGCCGGAGCGATATCTACTCGCTCGGCGTGGTGGGCTACTACATGCTCGCAGGCCGACTCCCCTTCGAACACGCGTCGCCGACAACGCTGCTGGCGATGCACCTCACCCAGGCGCCACCGGCACTCGCCGGGCTGCGTCCCGACCTGCCGCCGGA
>JBKJMX010000006.1:0-24121 GCA_046596135.1 Gemmatimonadales bacterium | reverse complement strand
GCACTGTGGCAATCGCTACCGTCATCACACCAACGATCATCGCCGGCCCCACGACGCCCAGGAACCCCAGCGTGATCAGCAGGCCACCCACCAGCTCGGCGCCGCCCGAGAGGAGCGGTAGTTGTTTTCACGATAGTCGTTATAACAGACATTACCCCAAATGATCAGCGGTTGTTCCGCACCGCATCGAGCCCGACGAGCATCCCAGCCACTGTCTCCTCGTCCATCCCGGCAAAAATTTGCCGCTCCAGCGCCTGGAGATGTGGGCCAACCGCCCGCAGTACCTCCACCCCGCGGGAGGCGATCCGGGCTGTGACATGGCGTCGGTCGTCGTCATCCCGTTCCCGGCTGATCAGCTCCAGCTCCGCCATGCGATCGAGCAGGCGACTGACGTCCGGCACCTGTGAGACCAGTCGCTCCCCGACCTCCCGTCCGCAGAGCCCTGTTGCCGATGACCCCTGAAGGATCCTGAGGACGTTGTATTGGGTCGGCGTGATCCCGAACGGCCTGAGTGTTTCCCCCAACGCGTGATCGAGGACGGCGGACGTCCGGGTAATCGCGACCATTGCTTCCTCCGTTCGCCGGGGAAACGGCTGTCGCTGCTGGATCTCTTCGTGCTCCCGGGTTGCCATGCCGGATAATATGCATGTTATAACTTGCAATGTCAAGCGCGTTCCCTTGGTAGGTTAGAACCTTGGCGCCAGTTCTCCGTATGGGGTCGCGCCACCCGTCCTCAAGCACCCGGATCGCCACATGTTGCGTCGCTTGCTCACCGCCACCGCAGCCCTCGTTGTCATCGGAGCGTCCGCCGCTGCCGCCCAGGGAATACGGGTGCCGGCCACCGTCGATACCCTGCCCAACGGGCTGCGGATCATCGTGCACGAAGATCAATCCGCGCCGATCGTCTCCGTCAACACCTGGTATCACACCGGGTCGGGGTCCGAGAAGCCCGGTCGCACCGGCTTCGCCCACCTCTTCGAGCACCTGATGTTCATGGGTTCGGAGAACGCGCCATATCCGATGTTCGATCGGGCCCTCGAGTCGGCGGGCGCGAACAACAACGGTTCGACCACCGAGGATCGCACCAACTACTACGAGGCGGGCCCGGTCAATGCGCTCCCGCTCATGCTGTGGCTCGAGGCCGATCGGATGGGCTGGTTGCTGCCCACGATGGACGAAGCCAAGGTCGATGCGCAGCGCGACATCGTGAAGAACGAGCGGCGGCAGAGCTACGAGAACCAGCCGTACGGCATGGTCGGCGACGTGATGCCGCCGCTGATGTATCCGCCAGCACATCCGTATTCCTGGACGGTGATCGGCTCGATGGCCGACCTCTCCGCTGCATCTCTGCAGGACGTGAAAGATTTCTTCCGCTCCTACTACGCGCCCAACAACGCCGTGATCGTGGTCGCTGGGGCGGTCCGCCGCGACAGCGTGCTGTCGCTCGCGCGCGCCTACTTCGCGGCGATCCCCCGCGGGCCGGCCATCGAGCGACCCGCGCCGTCACAACCGCGCTTCACCGCCGACACACTGGTCACACTCGAAGACCGGGTGCAGTTGCCCCAGCTCCATTACAACTGGCCCAGCACACGCGCGTGGAGCGACGACGACGCGGCCCTCAGCGTGGCGGCGTACATGCTCACCGGCGCCAAGAACTCCCGCCTCACCCAGCGTCTGGTGTATCAGGACCAGAGTGCAGTGTTCGTGAACGCCCGACCCGACCACCGTATGCTCGCCGGTGAGTTCGGCATCGTCGCTCGCGCGCGGCCCGGCAAGGCGCTACCCGAGCTGCAGCGCGCCATCGACGAGGAGCTTCGCAAGTTTGCCGAAACCGGCCCGACTGACCGCGAACTCCAGCAGGCGCAGAACTCCATTGAGGCTTCGTTCCTGCGCGGCATCGAGACCGTGCAGGGGAAGGCCGACCAGCTCAACCAATATGTCTACGAGATCGGGACGCCCGATGGGTTCCAGCGCGATCTCGATCGTTTCCGTGCCGTCACCGCAGCCGACGTGCAGCGCGTCGTGCGCCAATACCTCCTCGCGCCGCGCGCGATCGTGTCGGTGGTGCCGATGGGCAAGCGGGAACTCGCCGCCGAACCGCGTTCGAAGGGGATGATGCCATGAATACCACACGATTGCTGCTGGTCACGCTCGCGTGCGGCGCCACCACGAACGCCTCCGCGCAAGTCACCTCTGCACCGCCGCTCGGCGCCGCGCCGACGCTCACGATTCCGACACTGCAGCGCGCCGTGCTGCCCAACGGCCTCACGCTCATCGTCGCCCGCAACACCGAGGTACCGGTCGTCGAGGGCCGATTGCTGATCGATGGCGGCGCGCGGCTCGCGGGTGTCACACCGGGGCTCGTGACCTTTGCGGCCTCGATGCTCACCGAGGGCGCAGCGGGTCGCAGCGCGCTCCAGCTCGCGGAGGAGATTGCCTTCCTGGGCGCGTCGATCAATGCCGGCGCCGACTGGGAAAACGTCACCGTGTCGGTGCGGGCGCCGAAGCGCACCTTCGATGATGCGCTGGGACTCACTGCCGACGTGGTGCTCCGCCCGAATTTCGCATCGGCCGACGTGAAGCGTCTTCGCGATCTGCGTCTCGCGTCATTCCTCCAGATCCGTGACCAGCCGGGTCCGGTAGCTCAGCGGGTGTTCTACCGGAACGTGTACCCCGCAAACCATCCGCTCCACGTCTCGACGTCCGGCGACTCCGCCACCACGGCGCCACTCGACTCGGCAATGGTGCGCGCCTTCTGGCGACGCGCTTCCAACCCGCGCAGGGCCACCCTGATTCTCTCGGGCGACGTGACACTCGCCGAGGCGCGCACGTGGGCCGCCAAGCACTTCGGTGCGTGGAGGGCCCCCGCCGCCCCGGCGCTCAAGCCGGCCGCGCGCACCGTCGCCGCAGCACCGCCCCGCGCCACTCGCGTGATCCTGGTTGACAAGCCCGACGCTGCGCAATCGGTGATCCTGATCGGGGCGCCTGGTGTTGCCAAGTCGTCGCCCGACTACGCAGCCCTCACCCTGATGAACACCATCATGGGCGGGTCGTTCTCATCGCGTCTCAACGACCTGCTCCGCGAACAACTCGGGTACAGCTACGGTGCCGGGTCGAGTTTCGCGTGGGAACCGGTGCCGGGGCCGTTCGTGGCCAGCTCGCAGGTGCGCACCAATGTGACCGATTCGTCACTCGCCGTGTTCTTCGCGCAGTTCAATGCGATGCGCGACGAACATGTGTCCGCTGACGAACTCGACCGCGGTCGCAACTATCTCGTGCTGGGCGCCCTCGGCGACTACGAGACCGCCGGCAACGTGGCGGGTGCCATCACCCAGAGCGTAATCTTCAACGAGCCGCTCAGCGCGGTGGTGGCCGAGCTCAAGGCGATCGGGAACGTGTCCGCCGCGCAGATACATGCTGCGGCCCGTCGACACCTCGACCCGTCGAAGCTCACTGTGGTGATCGTTGGTGACATTGCCAAGATTCGTCCCGGCATCGAGAAGCTCGGCCTGGGCCCGATCGAGGTCCAGACATATTGACGCTTCTCTCATCGCGTCGCGTGTACTCCGGCCGGATCGTGTCGCTCGACGTCGACACGGTTCAGCTTCCCGACGGCACCACTGGCGACTTCGAGATGCTGCGTCACCCCGGCGCCGCCGCCGTGGTGCCGTTCCTTGACGCTCCCACTGACCCCGACCCGAGGGTGGTGCTCCTCCGGCAGTTCCGTCACGCCACCGACGGGTATCACTGGGAGATCCCGGCCGGTCGTCGCGACGAGGGCGAGCACCCCGACTCGACGGCGCGTCGCGAGCTGGAGGAGGAGACCGGGTACCGCTGCGGCACGCTGGTTCGGCTCACCGAGATCTGGACCACGCCCGGCTTTACCGACGAGGTGATCCACCTCTACCTCGCTTCCGACCTCAGCCCCGGCCGGCGGGCGCTCGAGGCGGATGAGTTCGTGGAGTTGCACGAGCTTCGGTGGAGCCGGGTGATGGCGATGGTTCGTGACGGCACCATCACCGACGCCAAGTCCCTCGCTGCGCTGCTCCACATCGAGGCCCTCAGCCGGCGGCGCTAGATTTCGACGATGTCCAGCGTGCGCCCCGACCAGCTCCGCCGGCAACTCGCCAAGGCCCCTCCCAGCGGCTCGTACTACGTGCATGGCAGCCAGCCGGTGCTGCGCGACGAGGCTGTGGCGATGCTGCTCGACGCTGCCCTCGACCCGGCAACCCGTGACTTCAACCTTGACTACATCTCCGCCCAGCAGATCGACCCCGACGCGCTCGAGGCGGCCTGCGCCACCCTGCCGATGATGGCCGAGCGACGGGTCGTGGTGCTGCGGGATGTCGAGGCATGGAAGCGGAAGACCAAGGCGAAGCAACCGGCGGTCGCGTATCTCGAGCGATCAGCCGCCGAAACAGTGCTCGTGATGGTTCAGGGAACCGATGACGCGCCAGATACCGAACTGGCGAAGCGTTGCACCATGGTCAACTGCGGTGACCTTGCCGGTCTGGCACTCGACGCCTGGCTGGACGCGCGACTCGAGAAGGCCGGCGTGACCTTGGCCCCCGACGCCCGCGAGCACCTGCTCCGGGCGACCGGCGCCGACCTGGGCCTGCTTGCCGCGGAATCCGAGAAACTCTCCGGCCTGGGCGGCGGCGAGATGCTGTCACTCGACACGGTCAGTGCACTGGTGGGCGTGCGGCATGGTGAGACGGTTGACGACTGGCGCGACGCCGTGCTCCGCGACGATGTCCCTGCCGCGCTGGCGGCGCTGCCCCGAGTGCTCGACCAGACCGGAGTGTCAGGCGTCAGGCTGATCACGATGCTGGGCTCGTCGCTGCTGGTGCTTCGCTGGGCGCGGGCCACGGCACTCGACCGAAAAATTCGTGGGCGGCCGCTCGCGGACAAAGTCAAACAACTCTGTTTCGAACACCGACCGGCTGTCGGTAGCTATGATCCCTTCTCGCGATTGATCGGCGAGATCGTCGGACGATGGTCCGACCCGCGCATTGCCCAGGCGATTGCCGCCGTGCTCCGCGCCGACATCGCGCTCAAGAACACCACGGTCTCCGACGAAGAGGGGATCGTGACTGACCTTGTCCTCACACTGGCCGCCACGCGCCAGAAGAAGGCTGCATGAACACCATGACTCGCATCGCCATTGCATTGGCTCTCGCCACCCTTCCCGCCACCGTGGCCGCGCAGGACACCGGCATGCCGACGACACCCGCGCTGCTGCAGGTGATTCGCCTCGCGCAGGATGGATTCGGCGATTCAGCACGGACCACCGTGGCCCGGATCATCGATCGCACCCCACCGACCGACCCCCTCTACCCGGAAGCGCTGTACGCGGCGGCAACGGTGTCGAAGAGTGGCGAAGAGATGCGACTGCTCTTCTCTCGCGTGTCAGTCGAGTACTCGCGTTCGCCGTGGGCGGACAACGCCCTGCTCCGACTGGCGCAGCTCGACTATGGCGCCGGTAACCTCGACGGCGTGCTCGCGCGGGTGACCCGCATCATGAGTGACTATCCCGGTTCGCCCGTGATTCCGGTCGCTGCGATGTGGGGATCGCGCGCCGCGTTCGAACGCCGCCAGATGGCGACGGGATGTAACTGGATCACCCGCGGCATCGCCGCGGCGGGCAACGATGTCGAAACCCGCAACCAGTTGGAGTTCGCGCGGGTTCGTTGCACGAATGTCCCGCCCGAGAACGCACCGATCGTGGCCGCAACGCCGCCGCCGCCGCCACCTGCTCCTGCCAACCAGCCTGCGCCGTCGACCACCACCGTCGACATCCCGGTGAGCCGCGGCGGCTCCACCACGCCCGCCGCGCGACCCACGACCGGCGGGTGGAGGGTGCAGGTCGGAGCGCTGAGGGATGCAGCGGCAATTCGTCGCACCCGCCAGGCGATCGAGCGCGCCGGGTTCACGTCGTACGTGTTGCCCGCAACCGGCGGACTCACCAAGGTGCAGGCGGGGCCGTTCGCCACTCGCGAGGCCGCGGTGGCCAATCTTGCGAAGGTGAAGGCTGCGGTGAACGGGGATGCGTTTGTGACACGAGCGCCCGATAGCAGATGACCAATATCGGTGGACGGAGAACGGAGAACGGAGAGCGGACGACTCCTGACCGATAATCCACTCTCCGTTCTCCGTCCACCGTTCTCCGTCACCAGTTCTCTGTTCTCCGTCACCCGTTCTCCGTCCTCCGTCACCCGTTCTCCGTCAACCGGACCTCATGGCCGACACCCCGCTCCTCACCCAGTACCGCGAGATCAAGGGTCGGCACACCGATGCGATCCTCTTTTTTCGCATGGGCGACTTCTACGAGATGTTCTATGAGGACGCGCAGGTGGCGGCGCGCGTCCTCAACATCACGTTGACGGCGCGCGGTGACGGAGTGCCGCTTGCCGGCGTGCCGGTGAAGGCCGCGGCAGGATATCTGCGCCAGTTCATCGCGCAGGGATTCCGGGTGGCGATCTGCGAGCAGATCGAGGATCCGCGTGACGCCAAGGGCATCGTGCAGCGTGCCGTGGTCGAGACCATCACCCCCGGCGCCTTTCTCGACGAAGACTGGACGCCGGGCGCGCGCAACAACTGGCTGGTCGCGGCCGCGCCCGGTACCGACGCCGCCGGCGTGGCGGCGCTCGACCTCTCAACGGGCGAGTTCACCCTCGAGACCGTGACCGCCGACGGGCTCGCGGAGGCGCTCGCGCGCCTGGTTCCCGCTGAGGTGGTGGTGCCGCGCGGTGGAGAGGTAGTGCTCGGCGAAGGCGTGATGCGTACCGAGCGCGAGG
Source organism: Gemmatimonadales bacterium (assembly GCA_046596135.1). Lineage (GTDB taxonomy): Bacteria > Gemmatimonadota > Gemmatimonadetes > Gemmatimonadales > GWC2-71-9 > Palsa-1233. The sequence continues at coordinate 17,324 of JBKJMX010000006.1, read as the reverse complement.
GGTGGGAGTTCGACCCGGCACTCGCCGCCGAGGATCTCGCCCGCCGTCTCCAGCTCGCTTCGCTTGACGGTCTGGGACTCGGTGACGCCGACGCGCCAGCTATAGGTGCCGCCGGTGCACTGCTCCGCTATGCCTTGGAGTTGCAGCCTCAAGGTTTGCCGCATCTGGCGCGCCCCACTGTACGACGCGCCGACGATTGCTGCTGGGTCGACGAGATGACGCGCCGCAACCTCGAGCTGGTCGAGCCGCTGCGCAGTGGCGTCAAGGGTGTCACGCTTGTCGAGGCGCTCGATCACACGCTCACCCCGATGGGTGCACGGTTGCTGCGCCAGTGGGTGGTCTCACCGCTCCGCGACGTGGCGCGCATCGAAGATCGCCTCGATGCCGTAGCGGTGATGGTCGGTGCCGGGCGCCTGCGCACCGAACTTCGCGCTGCACTCGACGGTGTCCGCGACGTGGAACGTCTCGCCGCACGCGCCGCCGCCGGCCGCGCCAATCCGCGTGAGCTCGGCGCGCTGCGCGACTCGTTCCTTCGGCTTCCCGATGTGGCAACGGCACTGGGTGCACTGTCACGCCAGCACGTACCCGGCGCAGACAGTTTTTCGCGGCACCTCGAGCACGCCGCCACCAACCTCGACCTCCTCCCCGAGCTCGCCGCAGAACTCGCGCGCGCCCTCGTCGAACGCCCGCCGATCTCGGTGGCTGACACCGACACCATCGCGCCAGGTCACGACGCCGAACTCGACGAGCTCCGCCATCTCCGTGATCACGGGCGTCAGGCACTCGCGACCATCCAGCAGCGGGAGCGCGATCGCACCGGCATTCCGTCACTCAAGGTCGGCTTCAACAAGGTGTTCGGCTACTACATCGAAATCACGCATGCCAATGCGCGGTCGGTGCCGACGGACTACGAAAGGCGCCAGACTCTCAGCAATGCCGAGCGGTACGTCACGCCGGAACTGAAGGATCACGAGGCGAAGGTACTCGGTGCGGTGGAGCGGATCGGCGAGCGCGAAGGCGCGCTCTTCACTGCGCTCCGCCAGCGGGTCGGCGACGCGATCGGCCGCGTCCAGGCCACCGCGCGGCTGCTCGCGCGACTCGACGTGATTGCGTCGCTCGCCGAATCGGCGGTGACTGGACGGTATGTTCGCCCGGTGCTCACCACCGGCCAGGAATTGATCCTCACCGGTTCTCGCCATCCGGTGATCGAGCGCATGATGCCGCGTGAGCGATTCGTCCCCAACGATGTGCGCTTCGACGACAACGCGCGGGTGTTGCTGGTCACCGGCCCGAACATGGCTGGCAAGAGCACGATCCTGCGCCAGATCGGGCTCTGCGTGCTGCTGGCACAGATGGGCAGCTTCGTCCCCGCGACGTCGGCAACGATTGGCGTGATCGACCGGCTCTTCACCCGGGTGGGTGCGAGCGACAACCTCGCCCGCGGCCAGTCGACGTTCATGGTCGAGATGAGCGAGACCAGCGCGATCCTCCACGGTGCCACGGCCCGCTCGCTGGTGCTGCTCGACGAGATCGGGCGGGGAACCAGCACCTACGATGGGGTCGCGATCGCGTGGGCGGTGACGGAACACCTGCATGATCGTGTGGGATGTCGCACCATGTTTGCGACCCATTACCATGAACTGATGCAGCTTCCCGAGCAGCTCGCGCATGCCCGCAATGTCAACGTCGCGGTACGCGAGACGGCCGATGGCATCGTCTTCATGCACCGGCTTGAACCGGGCGGAACCGATCGTTCGTACGGCATCCATGTGGCCGAGCTCGCCGGGCTCCCCGGCACCGTGGTGGGTCGTGCGCGCGAGGTACTTGGTACCCTCGAGACCGGGCACCGCATGGTGCCGGGCGATCCGCCTCGCGAAAGCGACCCGGCCCAGCCTTCGCTCTTCGATACGCTGCTCGCCGATCAGTTGCGCGCGCTCGATGTCGACCGGATGACACCGCTCGATGCACTCAACCAGTTGGCGAAGTTGCGCGGGGGTCTGCGCTGACGTTCTCCACCCGATCCACCAGGTGACGTGATGCGACGTTCCGTACTGATGGTTGCCCTGCTCGCGGCGTGCGCCGGCGAGCCGAAGCCCGACCCCGAGGGTGAGGTGGTGCCGCCCGTGCCGGTGGCCGGGCAACCGGAGTTGCCATTCCCGCCCGAGCTCTACGCGCAGAACATCGAGGGCGAAGTGCTGCTCTATCTCGTGGTCGATTCCACTGGTGCCGTGCTCCGCGATTCCACCAGGATCGCGAAATCGAGCGGGCGGGTCGAGTTCGATGCTGCGGCGATGAAGGCCGCCCCCACGTTGCAGTTCACGCCCGCCACGCGCAACGGCGTTGCGGTGATGCACGCGGTACAGGTGCCGATCCGCTTCACCATTCCCGACACTCTCGCACCCACCAGGGATTCCGCCCCATGACCGTGCCGCATCCGCACGTCTACGCGTCCGTGCTCGACACCATTGGCTGGACGCCGATGATCCATCTCGCCCGCATCGGGGCGGGAGTGCGTACGCCGATCTACGCCAAGGCGGAATACGCCAACCCCGGCGGGTCGGTCAAGGATCGCATCGGCCTCGCGATCATCGAGGCCGCCGAGGCGAGTGGCGAACTCAAGCCGGGCGGGGTGGTGGTCGAGGGTACCAGCGGCAACACCGGCGTGGGCCTCGCGATCGCCGCCGCGATCAAGGGGTATCGCTGCATCTTCACGATGCCCGACAAGATGAGTCAGGAGAAGGTGCGGCTCCTCAAGGGATACGGTGCCGAAGTGGTGGTCACACCCACCGCCGTCCCGCCCGATCATCCCGAGAACTACGTGATGAAGGCGAAACAGATCGTGCACGACACCCCCGGTGCAGTGCTCGCCAACCAGTTCTACAATCAGGTGAATCCCGAGGCGCACTACGCCACCACTGGTCCGGAAATCTGGATCCAGACCGGCGGCCGCGTGACGCACTTCGTGGCGGGCGCGGGCACCGGCGGCACGGTGAGCGGCGCCGGTCGCTACCTCAAGGAACAGAATCCCGCCGTGCAGGTGATCGCCGGCGATCCGGTCGGGTCGCTCTACACCAACTATCACCGCACCGGTGAGCTCGGTGAGGGCGGGCCGTACAAGGTCGAGGGCATCGGTGGCGACAAGGTGCCGAGCACCGTGTGGTGGGACGTGATCGATGACTTCCGGCAGGCGAGCGACAAAGAGTCGATGACGATGGCGCGCCGACTGGCGCGCGAGGAGGGACTGTTCGTCGGGGGTTCCGCCGGGCTCAACGTCCATCTGGCCCTCGAACTCGCGCGCACCCTCGACGATCCCGACGCGTGCATCGTCACGATCCTGTGCGATACCGGCGAGCGCTACCTCTCAAAACTGTTCAACGACGAGTGGTTGCAGGAGAATCAACTCCTCGATGCCCCCCGGCCCACGGTCGCCACGCTGCTGGCGCGACGCGCTGTCGATGCACCGGTATTGGTCCAGGTGGCGCCCGCGGCCCAGGTGCGGCAGGCCCTCAACCTGATGAACACCTTCGATGTCTCGCAGATCCCGGTGATCGAGGACGGGGTGTGTGTCGGGGCGCTCACCGAGAACACCCTGATGACGCGCGCCCTTGAGCATCCCGCGGCGCTCGACCGACCGGTGCGCGAGGTGATGGAGCCGCCGTTCCCGGTGGTCGAGGCATCACTCACCCTCGACCGCCTCGCGGCCACGCTCACGCGCGAATCCCCCGCCGCCCTCGTTGCCGAGGACGGCGTGGTGATCGGCATCGTGAGTCGCTATGACGTGCTGCGGGAGATGATCGGCCGCTAGCCCACCGCGATCACTGGGTGACGATGGCGCACGCGATCCGGTCGCCGGAGTTGCCCGACGGATCGGTACGAAGATCATCCCGATCAGCATGCACGATCAGCGAGGCGCCGTCGAAGTCGAGCAGCGCGGCAACTGTCCCCTCGGTCGTGGTGAAGTTGAAGGTCGCGGTGCTGTCGGCCTCGACCGTCATGTTGGGCAGGTCGCCGAAGTGCGGGCCGGCGGGATTTTCCAGGCCGTGCTTCTTCTCCGACGGATTCCAGTGATCGCCCGCCGAGGCGAACGGCGGCTCGCAACGGGCTGCCATGTGCAGGTGAATGCCGTGCTCACCCGGCGGCAACGAATGCAGCGTGCCCCGCACCGAGACCCGGCCCGCATCCTCCGAGATCATCAGTTCCCCAAGCTCCCTGCCTGTGGCGTCGTGCATCATCGCCCGGGCAGTGGGGACGGGCGCATCGGCGACAACCGGCATCGAGTCGGCAGCCGGCGCGCTCTTTTCGGCGGAACACGCAACGTTGGTGGCAGCGGCGGCAACAAGCAGTATCCTGCGGAACATGGATGGCCCTCTCGGCTCGGGTGAAGTGTGCGGCGCTCGCCCAAGTGTAACGTACAGTGCGGTATGGGTGACGCTGTGCCGGTATCACACCGCACGGTTGGACACGATCCGCCGTTGGTGATAGGATGCACCGCTGTCCCTCCCCCACCCCGTCCCGGACCCGACATGCGGATCACAGTGCTCACCGGCGGATCATCATCCGAACGCGATGTCGCCCTCGCGTCAGCCGCCCAGGTCGTGGCGGCGCTCCGGAGCCGAAGCCACGAAGTGACCGTCGTCGACACAACCGTGGGCGTGATCGACGCTGCGGGAGAGGCCACCGTCCTCGGCGCCCGGGTGGGCGCCCACCCTCCGGACGTGGCGGCGCTGGCGCTGGCCGAACGCAACATCCTGCTGGCCGGGCTCCTGACCGAACCTGGCGTCCGGGGCGCCGACGTTGCCTGCCTGTGCCTCCACGGCGGGACCGGGGAGGATGGCACTCTTCAGCACCTCCTCGACGTGGCCGGCGTCCCCTACACCGGCTCCGGCCCGCTCGGCTCCGCGCTGGCGATGGACAAGGATATCTCGAAGCGGCTTTTCCTCCGCTCGGGCGTCCCCACCGCGGCTTGGCGGATGTGGCCCCCCGAAACCGACGGCCCGGCCATCGACGCCGACCTCGTCGACCGGGAGCTCGGGTGGCCGGTGGTGGTGAAACCATCGAAACAGGGTTCCACCGTGGGACTGAGCGTGGTCGACGGCCCCTCCGACCTCCACGCAGCGATCGCCGAGGCCGCGCGCCACGACGACGAGGTGATGCTCGAGACCTTCGTGCCCGGACGGGAACTCACCGTCGGCATTCTGGGTGACAACGCCCTGGCCGTGGGCGAGATCATCCCCCAGCACGCCCTCTTCGATTACGAGTGCAAGTACACCCCGGGTATGTCGGAGGAGATCTTCCCCGCCGATATTCCGGAGACGCTGGCGTGGGAGGTGCAGCGCCTGGGGCTCCTGGCTCATCGGGCGCTCAAGCTGTCAGGATACTCGCGGGTCGACTTCCGGCTGACCCCCGACGGGCGGCTCTTCTGCCTGGAGGTGAACACCCTCCCCGGCATGACGGCCACCTCGCTGATGCCCCAATCGGCCGCCGCCGTGGGCATCGCGTTTCCCGAGCTCTGCGAGCGGATCTGCGAGCTGGGGCGTGCGAACCGCGCCCGCCCGATCGACGTTAAGTTGGATGGGTCCTGAATAGCCGCTGCCAACCTTGACCACCCCTGACGCCGGGAAGCCGAACGTGTCCGAGTCCCTCTTCGATCGCATCACTCCCTGGGTTGGTCGCCTGCTGGCGGTCAACGCAGTCGTGCTGCTGTTGCAGGAGACGATCCTCACGTCAGATGTGCTCGCCCAAGCGGTCCAGTTCGATCCCGCCCACGCGGTCTCGGCGCCGTGGTCGTTCTTCACCTACATGTTCATGCACGGCGGCCTGCTCCACCTGCTCGCGAATTCGGTCGCCCTCTTCGTCTTCGGGCCACCGGTCGAGCGCCGACTCGGCAGCTCGGTGTTCATCCTCTTCTACGTGTATTGCGGACTCGGTGCCGCCATCGTATCGCTGCTCGCTACTGTCGTCGGCATCCACGTCGGTCCCTTCGTCGGCGCATCTGGTGCGGTGCTCGGCGTGGCCTTCGCGTTCGCGCGGATGTATCCCGACGCCGAGATGATGATCTTCCCACTGCCGATGCCGATCAAGGCCAAGCACCTGATCCTGGGCATCGCGGTGCTCGACGTGGCAGGCGCAATGCTTGGCACTGACAACATCGCGCACATCGCGCATCTGGGCGGGATGGCATCGGCGCTGCTCTTCTTTGCACTGCAGGGCATCTCGCGACCGATGGAGCCACCGCGGCTCCCGGCAATGCGCCGCCGCGTCCCCGTGGCGCAACCGGGGGGCAGCGACAGCGAGAACAATGGCGAGCTGCGAACGCGTCGGGCACCCGCGCCCACGCCCGCCGCCATCCCCGATCCCGCCGAGCTTGAGGCCGCGGAACTTGACCGGGTTCTCGACAAGATCAGCGTCGTCGGCATCGCGTCGCTCACCGCGGAAGAGCAGCGCTTTCTCGACGGCGCATCGCGGCGCCGCAAGGGCGGCCTGCACTAGCGGGTGCTGCACGATCTGGTCTCACCGTGGGCCGCCCTGGTCGAGACCGCTGACGGATCGGCGATGCGCGCGTTCGCGCAGCAGCACGCCAACCTTCTCGATGCCCTGCACCACCAGCACGCGCCCGACCGCCCCACCCTCGATCTCGCCACCGACCGTTCGCTGCTCCGGCTCCTCGCCGCGCGCACGGCCGGACGCGCCGCGCAACACCGTATCGCCGGCGTCATGGAACGCGCCGCCGCCGCCGGCGCCGACATCGGCTGTGATGTCGTACTGCTCGCCGGCGACGCGCGCGGCGACCTGCTCGAGGTCCTCCCGCACACCAATCCACCTACCGTGGTCGTCTTCGCCGAACTCGCCGGCGGCGGGGCAGACGGCGTGCGCAGGTTGCACACTGCGGTGGCACGCGGAGTGGCGCTCGCCACCAGGTGGCGGAGCGCCGATTCCGCCAGCGAACTGGCAACAGGTGCAGAGTGGGATCGCTGGGCACTGGCGCGCGATGTGCCGCTGTCGGAATGGATCTACTCGGAAGGTGTCGCCACGCACCTCGCACTCGCCGTCGAACCCCAGTCTGCTCCCCATCTCGCACTTGGCGTGAGTCGCGGGGCGTATGCGCTGCTTCGACAGCAGGAACGGGTGCTCAGGGCGCAGCTTGCGCCCGAACTGGTTCGCACGGGAGTCGGCCCGATGCTCCGGTGGCTGGTGCGGGGTGCCGGCAGTCAGGCGCACAGCAGCGGTGTCGGTCGGCTTCCGGATGGAGCCGGCCGCTACCTCGCTTGGCGCATGACCGTGGAACGCGTCGAACGACTCGGCCTGCGCGATGCACTGCGCAGGGCGAGCTGAAGCAGCATCACGGCAGCGTCACCATCGGGCAGGCGCCCGTCAGTGCGACCTCAAGCGTGGGACCGGCACACAGCGTCACCGACCGCCCCGAGGCAGTCTTGTCAAGGGAGATCGTGGTGTTGAAGATCCCGCTTCCATCCGTTTTCACGAGTAGCAAGAACGTCGTCGCCGGAGCGGCGCGATACCAGATCTGCGCGGCCGCAAGGCGCGTTCCGAACCGCGATGTGATGTTCCCCTTGAGGCGCACCTGGCACGGGGTGTTCAGCGGCAGGCACTCAATCGACGTGTCCTGCTCAAGCTGGAAGATCAGGTTGACGGTGTACGGGTACTCATCCTCGGACTTGAGACCTGACAGGTCGGTGCCGCAGGCGTTGAGCCCGACGACCGTGGCGAGGAGTAGGGCAGCAGCGCGCATCATTGGTACCGGTGAAGAGGGAAGGGCAGCAGAAATCGCGGAGCTCGCGTAAGCAATGCGAGCAGGGAACCGAGGTCAACCCGACCAGCTCCCCAAGTCACTTCCCGATACAGAACCCCGAGAAGACCCTGGCCAGGACATCCTCCTGATCGACCCGCCCGATGATGTCGCCTAGCGAATCGGCGGCTCGCGCCAGCGCCTGCGCCGCGAGCACCGGCTCATCCTGGTCAAGCTCCGCGCTGGCGGCGGTGAGGTCGGCGGCGGCCGACGCGGCCGCTACACGATGCCGCGCCCGCGTCAACATTGGCTCCGAGGGGTCGGCATGGCCGGTTTCGAAGAGCCGTGCCACCACCAGGTTCTGGAGCGTGGCCAGCCCCTCGCCTGTGATAGCAGACACCGCTACGTCAGCCCCCAGATGCGTGGTACCGAGATCTGCCTTCATCGAAACACGCAGAGGCCTAATATTCGGGCAAAATGAATGTTCACTTAACAGACCGATTTCGGTGTCATTCCCGCACCACAAAACAAGATCGGCTCGCGCCGCGTAGTCCCGAGCGATGCCGATGCCCATCTCTTCCAACGTCCCGGCGCCAGCGCGAACCCCCGCCGTATCGACCAGCGTGACCGGCCATCCATCGAACGCGACCTCGCCTTCCACCGCATCCCGGGTGGTACCAGGGGCCTCGGACACGATCACCCTGGGCCGGCCCAGCAGGGCGTTGAAAAGTGACGACTTGCCGACATTGGGCGGTCCGGTCAGAACCACCAGCGCACCACGGCGGAGCCGCTCACCAACGGCGGACGTGTCCGCGAGTTGTATTAGTTGTTGTTGCAACTCCGCAATGGATTCGCGGATTCTCGAGGGATCCACCGGCCCATCGTCTTCCTCGGGGAAGTCGATTGCGTAGGCGAGCAACGCCGACGCAGCGATCACTCCGTCCCGCAATCCGGCCACTCTGCGGGACGCCGCGCCGTCGAGCTGAATGAGCGCCTGCCGTGCTTGCGCGGGTGCGGTGGCATCGATCAGGTCGGCGACCGCTTCCGCCTGCAGGAGGTCGAGGCGGCCGTTGAGCACTGCGCGGCGGGAGAACTCCCCCGGCATCGCCAGCCGGGCGCCGGCAGCCAGGAGCGCTGCCACCGCGCGCGCGGGCACGAAGGTGCCGCCGTGGGTCGAGAACTCCACGGTGTCTTCGCCGCTGTAACTGTGGGGCGCCACGAAGGCAGTGACCACTGCCCGGTCGATCAACTCACCGGCTTCGTCCCGAAGCTCGAGCAACCGGGCCTCGCGGACCCGCCCGGCGTTGAAGCCCGGCGCCAGCCGTGCCGCCACCGCAAACGCGCCGGTGCCAGCGAGGCGCACCAAGGCGAGTGCCCCCCGACCCGGTGGGGTGGCGAGCGCGACGATCGTGTCGTCGGCGTCGGGGGTGCGCGCTACCGGGCTCGCCTGCCGCCCCCCGACTTGGTGTTTACCACCACCGGTGCGGTGCGGGCGGTCGTGAGCTTCTTCCGCTCCTTCATGATCAGCCACTGCTGCGGCAGCGACGCCAGGTTCTGGACGGCGTAGTACAGGTTCAATCCGGAGGCGAAGTTGGCGAAGAACACCAGCATCATCACCGGCATCGCGTAGGCCATCATCTTCGCCTGCGGGTTCGGCGGGATCCCGATCATGCCGATCTTCGACAGTCCGAACATCGACACCGCCATGATCACCGGGATGATGTAGGTCGGATCGCCGCGAGAGAGGTCGGGCATCCACAGGAACGAGACGCCACGCAACTCGATGGTGTTGGCGAGCACGAAGAACACCGCCACCAGCAGCGGGTAGGGAAGCAGCATCGGCCAGCAGCCACCGAATGGATTGACGTTGTGCGTCTTGTAGAGCTTGAACATCTCCTGCTGCTGTTTCTGCGGCTCCTCCTTGTAGCGCTCCTGCATTGCCTTGATTTCGGGTTGGATCGCCTGCATCGCCGTCATCGACCGCATCGCCTTCTGGTTGAGCGGCCAGAGGAGGATGCGCACCAGGATGCCGAAGAGGACGATCACCAGTCCGTAGCCGACGTTGAGCGTCTGGTGCATCCAGACGAAGACACCACGGATGGCCACGGCGAACGGCCGGATCACGGTCCGCAGGACCGGCCAGCCGTACGGGTTGACGTCGTCGAAGTCGCGCCCCATCGCGCTGAGGCGATCGTACTCCATTGGCCCGAGGTAGAGCGTCCACACGGTCGCACCGGAAGCGGGCACCGTCACCGAGGTGGTGACCGCCACGTGCACCGGGTCCTTGAGCGTGTCGAGCACCTGCGCAATCACGCCGCCGATGTTGCCGGTGACGCCGCTGGCAGTGGAGTCATACGCAAAGAGGCCCGCGACGAAGTATTTCGACTTGACCGCAACCCACTCGAACGGCCCGGCGATGGTACGCGTCGAGGCGCGGTCGAGTGAGCTGAACCGGGTGAGATCGGTATCGGTCAGCTTGGTGACGACGCCCTTCTCGCGATTGTTCTCGACCGGCTTCGCCTCGGTATCGCGGAAACCCCGGCCCAGGCCGACATACATCGTGGCCCCGTTCGTGCCGATCCCGGTGAAGCGCGCATCGACCCGGATCCGGTAATCGTCAGGGACAAACGTATAGGTGAGCGCGACCCCCACGCCGTCGGCCTCACCGGTGAGGGTTACCGACGCCGCCTCGCTGCCCACCTGCACTGAATCACTGCTGGCCACGAATGTCGCGCGGTCGAGGCGCACGGAGCGTTCGCCGATCCGGAGTTCGCTGGCGAGCATCCGTGAGTCGGGTGGGAGCAGTTCGAGGGTATCGCGCTCGCCCGCGCTGGTCGTGTCACCGGCGTGCATCGAGCGATAGTGCAGCAACCGGCTCGAGACGATACCGCCGCCGCGGGTCGAGATCGCGTAGCGGTAGAGCGCTGAGCGCACCACCACGGTGTCTTCAGGGATAGCCGGGAGCGCCGCGACGGTGTCGGTGGTGGTGGCGGTGGTGTCCGGCACCACACTGTCGGCGATGGCAATCCCGCTGTCAGTTGCGAGGGGCGTCGCGGCCACGGGCGAATTGTTCACGGCGGTGCTGTCGGCGATGACCGGCGCGGTGCGCGAACGAATTCCCAGGAAACCTGGAACGATCGCGATCATCAGGATCAGGGCTATGGCGAGCAGGGGACGACGGTCGGTCACGCATCACTCATGGTCAGGGTACCGGATCGTAGCCACCCGGATTCCACGGATGACATCGGGCGATGCGGCGCACGCCCAGCCACGTCCCGCGCAATGCCCCGTGCCGAGTGATCGCCTCGAGTGCGTACTGCGAGCACGTCGGCGAGAACCGGCAGGACGGCGGAAGCGCCGGCGAAATGAAACGCTGGTAGCCACGAATTACGAGGGCAAGAAATCGCGCTGGAACGCGTGCAACGTCGCTCGCCATTCACGCCACCGTGTCCCGCCACGCGAGGAGGTCGGCGCGAAGCGTCGCAAACGGCACCCGGTAGGTGTCGCGGCGGGTTCGGATCACCACGTCGAGGAGGGGCACGGCATGCTGGAGGTCGCGCCGCCAGATCTCCTTGAGGCGGCGGCGGAGGCGGTTGCGCTCGGGGGCCGTGTGCCGGAAGCGGGGGACAATGAGCCCCATGCGCGGGTGCGCAGCCGTACCGGCGAACCAGGATATGTCAAAGTGGGTGCGGCGGGCCCGTTGCCCCGATTGGAGCACACGGCGCACATCAGGCCCGCCAACGAGCCGGGACGAGCGCGGGAAGCGCTCGTCCGTGCTCAGGCGCGGGCGTGCTTGGAGCCGATCGTCACCGTCAGGCGCTTGCGCCCCTTCTTGCGACGGCGGGCCAGCACGGCACGGCCCCATCGGTCTTCCATCCGGGTACGGAACCCGTGTTTTGCTGAGCGCCGCTTGTTGCGCGGCTTGTACGTCGGCATCATCTCGATCTACTCCCTGGAACTGGAAACTAGCCCGAAAAAATAGGGCGTCACCATGCCGTCGGTCAAGGCCAATGGTCAAGGTTTGACTTTTCCACATGCGGGCCGTAGAATCGGCGTCCCTTGTTCCTGCCGTCGTTCACACCGTCTTCCCGCGAATCCAATCGAATGCCGCTGTCTGCCAAAGAGCTGTGGAAACGTGTACTGGACGGGGCGCGCAGGGTGCTCCCCGACCCCACGTGGCAGAGCTGGTTGGCACCCAACGAATCGATCTCCTTCGAGAACGGCAGCCTCGTCGTGAGTGCCCCGGATGACTTCGCGAGGCGCTGGAACGAGGAAAAGCACGCCGAGATGCTCAGTTCGATCGCATCGGACATCGCCGGCGAGCGGGTGCAGGTGGTCTTCCACGTGAGCGGTGAGCGGCAGAAACGGCCGCAGATGGACCTGTTCGTCCCCGCCGCCCCGGCGGAAACGCCTGCCACGCCTGCCGTTGCGGTGAATCCCAGCGCTCAGCCGTTGAACGGTCGCTACGCCTTCAACGCCTTCGTGATCGGCAAGTCGAACGAGCTCGCCGCAGCCGCTGCGCACGCTGTCGCCGAAGCGCCCGGCAAGCAGTACAACCCGTTCTTCATCTACGGGCCGACCGGACTCGGCAAGACCCATCTGATGCAGGCGATCGCGCACGAGGTCGTCGCGCGCACACCCAGCACGCGGGTCCTCTACATCGGTGCCGAGCAGTTCATCAACGAGGTGATCGAGTCGATCCATTCGCGCACCATGCCCGAACTGCGGCGGCGCTACCGGAGCGATGTCGACCTCTTTCTCGTTGACGACGTGCACTGGTTGGAAGGGAAGGAGGCGACCCAGGAAGAGTTCTTCCATACCTTCAATGCCCTGTATGAAGGCGGGAAGCAGATCGTCCTGACCTCGGATCGACCCCCCAAGGAGATCCCGGGCCTTGAGGCCCGGCTCGTCTCCCGCTTCGAATGGGGAATGGTGGCCGACGTCAAGCAGCCCGACCTCGAGCACCGGATCGCGATCCTCCGCAAGAAGCAGGAGCAGGATCACCTCGAGACCACGATCCCCGACGATGTGCTCCGGTTCATCGCCGAGAGCGTGAAGTCGAACGTTCGGGAACTGGAGGGGTGCATCATCAAGCTGCTCCTCTACGCGTCGCTGCGGCACCGCGAGATCTCGATCGACCTGGCCCGCGAAGCGCTGGCCGACAAGATCCGGCCGAGCGACGACGCCGAGGCTCGGCCGCGGCTGATGCCGACGATCGAGAAGGTGCAGGAAGTGGTCGCACGCCGTTGGGGGGTCACCCCCGAGGGGCTGCGGTCAAAGGCGCGGATCAAGACGCTCACCGTGCCCAGGCAGATCGCGATGTTCCTGGCGCGCGACCTGTTGCAGATGCAATTGGTCGAGATCGGGCAGGCCTTTGGCGGGCGCGATCACTCGACCGTGATTCACAGTGTCGACAAGGTGCAGTCGCAGTTGTCGCGTGACCGGCAGTTCCGGGAGCGCGTGGAATCAGCGCGACAGGAATTGCTCACAGTCTGATCCACAGTGTGTGAAACGCCGAGTGGATGAAGTGGGCAGACGGGACAATTCGTGGGGAAAGGGCGGGGATCTCGACAACGTCCACCCGGTCTCCACGCAGCCGAAATCCCGCAGGGTGTTGCACAGTCGCATGTTGTGGAGCTGGTCCACAATTTCCGGCCCTCTACTACTGCTACTAGTCTATAAATCACTGTACGTAGAAGTGCCTTTAGCAATCCGGGGAAGCCGATGAAGTTCACGATCACGCGGGAACAACTCCTGGAGGGACTCAACGCCGTCACTGCGGCGGTGCCCACCAAGACGACCCTGCCCGTGCTGGCCAACATCCTCCTCGAGGCGGTCAAAGACGGGCTGCGACTCTCCGGTACCGACCTCGACATCGCTGTGGGCACCACGGTGCCGGCATCGGTCGATCAGGAAGGCGCGATCACGTTGCCGGCCCGCAAGCTGCTCGAGCTGGTGCGGGAGCTGCCGAGCGCAGGAATCCGGGTCACGACGCAGGGTGAACAGCGCGTCACGATCGAGTGTGGCCGTTCGAAGTTCAAGCTTCTCGGTCTTCCCAAGGAAGAATTCCCGGCATTCCCGCAGGTCACCTTCGACGGCGCATCAAAGACCACCGCCCGCGACCTCCAGAAGCTCGTGGCGCACGTTGCGTTCGCGGCAAGCACCGAGGAGAGCCGTCCGATCCTCAATGGCGTCCTGTGGCAGCTCCTGGCCGACAGGATGCGCATGGTCGCCACCAATGGCCACCGCCTGGCCAAGATGGAAATCCCGTTGCAGGGGGCTGCCTCGCAACAGGGCGAGTTGATTGTGCCACCCAAGGCGCTGGAGCAGGTGCGCAAGCTCTTCGGCCCCGAGGACGAGATCGAGATCGGTCGTAGCGAGAACCATCTGGCGTTCCGGTCTGCCACGACGCAGGTGTTCACTCGGCTCATCGAGGGGCCATACCCGAACTACGAGCAGGTGATCCCCCGCGAGAACGACAAGGCCGCAACCGTCGAGAAGGCGTCGCTGATTGCAGCGTTGCGGCGGATGAGCATCGTGGCGTCCGACCAGACGCACCGGATCCGGATGTCGTTCACCGATGGGTCGTGCAAGCTCTCCGTGACCACTCCCGACCTGGGCGAGGCACAGGAAGAGATCACGGTGTCCTACGAAGGCGAGCCCCTCGACATTGGTTTCAATGCGAATTATCTCCTCGAGGTGCTGAAGTACATGCCCACCGAGGAAGTGCGCCTGACGTTCAAGGCACCGGAACGGGCTGCCACCGTGGAACCTGTTGGCTGGGACGATTCGGCGGCCTACATGACGCTGGTGATGCCGCTCAGGTTGCTGGATTAGCGGTCCTGCACACTCTTGACCCGCTCATCCGGAGCCACACCGTGATTCGTAGTACAGTTCTACTGCTCGCAATTCTCGCTGTACCGCTCGCTGCCCAGGGAAGGTCCGCAGCCACCCCGAAAAAGTCGGTGGGAACCCCGAGGACAGTCTGGCCTGACGAGGGTGTCCGCACCTTCACGGCGCGCGCCACGAAGCCAGAGATCACCGCCGCCGACCTCCGGGTCCGGCTCTACCAGTTCGCCGATGATTCGATGATGGGCCGCGAGGCCGGGACGCTCGGCAACTGGAAGGCCACCGAGTACATCGCGCGTGAGTACAAGCGGATCGGGTTGGTGCCGGCGGGCGAGAACGGGACGTACTTTCAGGAAATCCAGTACGGACAGCTGCGCTACGATAGCACCAAGGTCCGGCTGATCGCAGCCGGCTCCACGCTCACGCTCGGCACCGACTGGATGCCGATGATCCCATCGGCCGCGATGCAACTCGCCGGAACCTTCGCCGCCACCAACACCGGCGCGGTGTACGGCGGTCGCTGGATGGACTCAAGCGTGACGCTCACCCCGGCGATGGTCCGCGGGAAAGTGGTGGTGTTCGCCCCTGCCGCACCCGCAGGTCCGCGGCCAGCCAACACACCGGCACCGCGTGATTACCGCGCTTCCGAAGCGGGCGCCGCTGCGATCCTCCTGGTGGGCGATCTCTCCACCCGCATCGCGATCACCGGCCGCAACGGACTGATGCCCACCGTGCCGGGCACCACCGCAGCCGCCTCGATCACGCCAGCTGCTGCAGCCGCGCTCTTCGACAAGCCGCTCGACCAGCTCGCCCTTGGTGCCGCCGGCAAGGCGGTCACCGGTGCCTGGACCTACGAATACACGGCGCCCGAATTTCCGGCGCGGAACGTGATCGGCGTCCTGCCGGGCTCCGATGCCGTGCTGCACCACCAGTACGTCCTGATCGGCGCGCACAACGACCATGTCGGGATGGTGCGCGGCAGCGTGATGCCGGAGCACGATTCGCTTCGAGCCTTCAACAGGGTGATGCGGCCGCAGGGCGCCAACGATCGCGTGTCGATGGAATCCGTAACAGCGGCGCAGTGGAAGAGGATCAACGACCTGATCGCGGCGGCCCGCAAGGTCCGGCCGGCGCGCGCCGACAGCGTGAACAACGGTGCCGACGACGATGGTTCGGGCACGGTAGTGCTGCTGGAGATCGCCGAGCGGATGGCATCGCAGCCGGCGCCGAAGCGGTCGATGATCTTCATCTCGCATACCGCCGAGGAGAAGGGTCTCCTGGGCTCGATGTGGTGGACCGACCACCCGACGCTGCCGCGCGATTCGATTGTTGCCGCGCACAACATGGACATGCTCGGCAAGGGCCGCGTGACCGACGTGCGCTTCGGTGGCCCCGCCTCCGTGCAGATGCTCGGCAGTCGCCGTCTCTCGGCGGAGTTCGGCGACGTGATCGACTCACTCAACGCGGTCCGCAGCGAGCCGATGGTGATCGACTACTCGTGGGACCGCACCAACGCCCTCAGGCGCTTCTGCCGCAGCGACCAGGTGAGCTATTTCCGCTTCGATATCCCGGTGACGTATTTCTCGTTGGGCTACGCGGTGGATTATCACCAGCCGACCGACGAGCCGCAGTACATCGACTACATGCATGGTGCCCGGGTCGGTCGATTTGTCGAGGAGATCGCGCGGACGGTGGCAAATCGCGCGGAGCGGTTGAAGGTGAATCCGGTGGGAGAGCGGGATTTGTCGGCGAGGTGTTGAGCAGAGTCCCTACATCCTCCGCAAAATCCAATTCTGCTTCCACCGCATTCGACCCGGCTGAAAGGCCGGGTTGCTTGTTCGTGGGTGCGGCAGCGTGGCGGCGAGTGCCGCGGCCTCGCCGCGGGTGAGGCGCGCTGCACTCTTCCCGAAGTACGCCTGGCTCGCCGCTTCCACACCCCAGATCTCGTCGCCAAACTCGGCGGTGTTGAGGTAGAGCTCGAGGATTCTGTCCTTGCTCAACCACAGTTCGAGCCGCGCGGCGGTGACCGCTTCCTTCACCTTGCGGAGCGGGTTGCGTGATGGCGAGAGGTAGAGGTTCTTCGCGAGCTGCTGGGTGATGGTGCTGGCACCACGGATTTCACGATCGCTCGTGATGGTGCGGCGCACTGCGCGCGCCATGTCCTTCCGGTCGCGTCCATCGAGGATATCAAACGAGTCGCGGGGGTAGCCCACCGCCTTCCGCATCTCCAGCACATCGAAGCCGTCGTGTTCGTAGAAGCGATGGTCCTCGCTCACCAGCACGGCGCGGCGCATCGCTGGTGCGATGGCCGAAAGTGGAACGGGTTGATAGCGACGGTTGGCAGCTGATGCTGGATCTTCGTGGCGACGCATCGACTGGAACGCCGTTTCCTGGGGCCACGCACCGTTGTACCAGACCGGTGGTGGCCAGAGGAAGAAAAGCCACACGATGGCGAGCGCCACCAGAAGTCCGAACGTTCGGCGGATCCACCGCGGTCTCTGCGGTGGCGGCGCCGATGGTGGCGGTGGTGGCTCAGCGTGGTCCACGCGCCGCCGGGATGCCGTATTGGAGGGCGGTGCGCGCGAACTGCATCGTCGGGATGATCTGCCTGGTATCGGGGATCGTGATGAACTTCGCGACAGAGTCCTGCAGTGTGGCGGAGTCGACGCGGCCATCGAGTGTCAGGTAATACGTGGCGGTACGGCGGCCCTGCGCCGTCATCGTCATCTCG
>JBKJMX010000105.1:0-6420 GCA_046596135.1 Gemmatimonadales bacterium | reverse complement strand
GAACACCGGCGTGTTGTTCCCCACCATGTCGTAGTTGCCCTCGCTGGTAAAAAACTTCAGCGCGAAGCCACGTGGATCGCGCCACGTGTCAGGGCTGCCCTGCTCGCCCGCCACCGTCGAAAATCGAATCACCGTGTCGGTCTTCGTGCTCGGCTGGAATACTGCGGCCTTGGTGTACTTGCTGACATCCTGGGTGACCTGGAAGTGTCCGAAGGCCCCGGAACCCTTCGCATGCGGCTGACGCTCCGGAATCTTCTCCCGGTTGAAATTGGCCATTTGTTCGATGAGGTAATGGTCATGCAGGACGATCGGGCCATCCTGCCCCACGGTGAGCGAGTGTTCGTCGCTGGCAACGGGAATCCCGGCGTCTGTTGTGGTGGGTTTCCGGTCATCGTTCATGCTCAAGCTCCATTGCGTGCTGGTTTCGCTTTCCCGTGAGGCCGTGCCTTGCTGAACTCGCCACCGGTATCGAACACTTCGTCGGATAGATGTGTCGAATACTACTCTCGATCTCGACCAATGCTGATGGCGGACTGCCAGAGCCCGTCCCGCCTCGCCCTCGTGGCGCACCAAGCCTCGAGCGGCTTCTAGGGGCCCGCTGCAAGAGCGGCCTCCGCAACCGCGGTGTTGAATGGGTCACACCAGATCAGCACATAGCGATAGTTGACACCGGCCGGAAGCTGGAAGGTGTAGCGCTGGGCGCCGGTGTTGCTGCGCAGCGCGCTGATCCGCAGCGGTAAGCCAGTGTTGGCGTTCGTGGTGGTGTTGAGGTAGACGAATGGCCCAGGAACGCCAGAGACCGCGAAATCGCTCGAGAATTCGAGTGTGCCAACGCCGTCGGCCATGGTGAAGCGCACCGATCCCCGACCGATGTGACCGACCCCGCGAAAGGCGCCCGAAGCAGTCTCGGTCCCCCCCCGTGCCATTGGTGGTGGTCGTGTCCTGGTCGCCAGCGCCCCCACCTCCGCCCATGGGCCGGGTTGTCGGGTCGAGCAGGACCGCATCAGTGGCGGTGGGCGGCGTGGCGTGACAGGCCCCCAGCACAAGGCTCGCGGTGGCGAGCGTGGCCCAAGGGGTGAGTCGCATAGAGGTCAGTCCGGAGTGGGGTCTACCGGTAGAACGTGCGACAGGCTCAGGTGGATTTCTCCCCACTCCAGCATTTCACCGTTGCGCGTCCCCAACCACCCGCACCCTGCGACCGTATCAACGAAGTGGCCCGGCGACCAACCGGTCAAGCGGTGAGGCAGGTTCTCGTCAAGGCGAACGCGAACCTGCCGGCACCGATCATCCGGTGTTCTGCAGCCCCTGTGCGATACCGTTGACAGTCTCGAGCAGGGCGTCGAGCAACGGACCGTCGGCGCTGTCACCGGCTCGCCATCGTTCGAGCAGCCCGACCTGCAGAAAACTCATTGGGTCGACATAGGGATTCCTGAGCCGGATCGCGCGTGCCAACGTGGGATCGTGCTCGAGCAACTCGCCGCTGCCAGTGACTTCCAGCACCATCTCCACGGTCAACCGGAACTCGGCGGCGATGTCGTCGAAGACCGCGCGGCACGACACCGGCGCAAGGGCGGCGTAGCGACTCGCGATCTCGAGGTCGCTCTTCGCGAGCACCATGTGCAGGTCCTCCATCATGGTCGCGAACACCGGCCACTCGGCCGCCATCGCCCGGACACCCTTTTGCCCGTGCTGCGCAACGATCGCACGGAGCCCCGTGCCCACGCCGTACCAGCCGGGCAGCATGTGGCGGCTCTGCGTCCAGGCAAAAACCCATGGAATCGCCCGCAGGTTTTCGACCCCACCACCCGATCTTCTCGACGCCGGGCGTGACCCGATCGTCATCCGCTCGATCACATCGATCGGCGTGGCGTGGCGGAAGTACTCGGTGAACCACGGGTTCTCCCACACCAGCGCCCGGTAGGCTCGCCGACTCTCGCGTGCGAGTTCGGCGAACATTTCCTCCCATGCCGGCTCGCGTGCATCGGCGGGATCTGGTGCCGCGGTGGCGAGCAGCGTCGCGGCCGTGCTGCGCTCCATGGTGCGGAAGGCGATTCCGCGGAGCCCGTACTTGGCATCGATCACCTCGCCCTGCTCGGTGAGTCGCAACCGGCCGCCCACTGTGCCGCGTGGCGCGGCGAGAATTCCGCGATACGTCTTGCCTCCACCGCGACCGACCGTGCCACCGCGCCCATGAAAGAAAGTCAGTTCGATGCTGGCGCGTTGTGCCACATCGGCGAGCGCACCCTGTGCCACGTGCAGTGCCTGGCGCGAGGCGGCCATGCCGCCGTCCTTGGCGCTGTCGGAGTAGCCGAGCATGATCATCTGCCTGTCGCCGCGACGGGCGAGGTGTGCCCGGTAGGTTGGCAGCGCGAAGAGTGCGGCCATCGTCGTCGGCGCGCCCTCGAGGTCACTGACAGTCTCGAACAGTGGCGCCACGTCAAGTGGCACGCTGCCTGCGGTATCCGTGAGCCCGGCGGCATTCGCCAGCAGCAGCACCGAGAGCACGTCGTCGGCGCCGGTCGCCATGCTGATGATCACCGGACCAACCGCGGCCGCGCCATGCTCCGCGCGACACTCACCGATCGCGGTGAAGACATCGAGTGTCTCACCGGTGGTCGGGGCGAGTGTCATATTCGGGTTCGCCGCCTTCCCCACCAGCCGCTCGGTGCGTTCCGCCGCCGACCGTTCGCTCCATCCGTCGTCGCCGAGCAGGTCGCCGGAGGCGTGCCGGAAGACCAGGGCATCCTGTCGGACATCGAGCGATGCGAGATGGAATCCGAACGTGCGCACCCGCTGGATCATGCGCCGCACCGCAAAGAGACCAGCGTGTTTGCCCCGGTTGGTGGCGAGGCTCACGGCGATCGCCTCGAGGTCGGCGAGCAATTCATCGACGGCTGGGTAGCCGCCGTCTTGCTGGTCGGCGGTACGTTCGAGGCGGGCGCCCATCAGCCGACAGAGCATTCGGTAGGGCATGTCGCGGTAGCGGGCGGGGATCTGGGCGAACGCCACCGGCAGCAGTGCACTATACGCAACAATCCGGGTGCTCACGCCGTCAGCAATCGTCACTCGACTCTTCGACTGCGATAGCAGCCCGTCGAGTGCCGCGATGTCCGTTTGGTACTGCGTCACGATCGCCCGCCGGTGAGCGCCCAGGGCCGCGCGGATCGTCCGGCCGTTGACGTTGGGGTTGCCGTCCATGTCGCCGCCGACCCAGGAACCGAACCGCAGCAGCGGCATGTCGAGCGTGAACCTTGGGCGATCGCAGGTCGTGCTGACTGCTTCCTCGATCGATTCGTGAATTGCGGGGATCACGTCGTGAATCGGGCCCAGTAGATAGTAGAGGACGTGTTCACGTTCATCCTCGACCGTCGGGCGCGCGGGTGGGCGTGGAGCGGTCTGCCAGGTGGTGGTGATCTCCATCCGGATCCGGGCCTCGATGGCCGCCCGCTCTGGTGGTGTCAGTAAGCCGTCCGACAGGTCGAGTAGCCAACGTGCGATCCGCTGTTCCTTGAGCAGGATCGTGCGACGGGTCGCCTCGGTCGGGTGAGCGGTGAACACCGGCTCGATCAGGATCGACTCGACCAGCGCCACCACCTTGTCGGCGGCGAGTCCACGTTGCCGGAGCGACTCGAGGGCCTCCCGAACGCCGCCCGGCGGCGCGGTGCCGGGCGTCCGGTCGTAGTCCCGACGACGGCGAATGCGGTGGACCTGCTCCGCGCGGTTGACCACCCGGAAATAGGTCGAGAACGCCCGCACCAGTTCGGCGGCGCCCGTCACGTCGGAGTCGGCAAGAATCCGTTCCAGCTCTGCGGCGCCGCCCGGGGCACCCTCGCGGCGGGCCACGGCGGCCTGTCGCGCCGTCTCGACCCGCTCGTACAGGGCTGTGCCACCCTGCTCGCGCAGCATGTCGCCGACCATGGCGCCAAGCATCCGTACGTCGTCGCGGAGGACCTCGTCTTTTTCAGTGAAAGTGGCGCGACTGGTCATTTAACTCCTCGACTCACGGTTCCGCGATCTGTCGCGGTGGGATAAGTGGCACTCCAACAGTACCATCCACTCGACCCCCTCGGTGGTGTCGCGGTGGTTCGGCGCGTGGAGGATTCCGACCGACACCAGATCCCGAAGCACAAGGGGGGGGATCAGCCTTGATCGAAGTCAGGAATTGGGTCGATCGGCGGAGAATCGTCGAAATTGGCAGCGGGTTCACGACAAGTGGCCGCTGGCAGCGGTCGTGCGTCGTCCATCTGCTGCAGTTGCCACAGCTGTCGGTACAGCTCGCACGTCCCCAGCAACTCGTGATGTGGAGCAAATGCCGCGATGCGGCCGTCCTCCAGCACCAGCATCCTCGACGCGCCGCGAAGTGTCGACAGACGGTGCGCGACAACGAACGTCGTGCGGCCTACCATCAGCCTGTCGAGCGCCGCCTGCACCGCGTGCTCGGCGATCGAGTTGAGCGCCGACGTCGCCTCGTCGAGCAATAGGAGTGGCGGATTCTTGAGCAACGCCCGTGCAATATTGATACGTTGTGCCTGGCCTCCCGACACCCCGACACCGCCGATGCCGACCAATGTGTCGTACCCATCGGTCAACCCCACAATCTCCTCATGCACGCCAGCGGCACGCGCCGCCTGCTCAACCTCCGCATCCGAAGCGTGGGGACGGCCGCAGCGGATGTTCTCCCGGATCGTGGTGGCAAACAGGAACGGCTCCTGCAGCACGACCGCCAGATCGTCGTATACCGCCGAGAGGCGGTAATCGCGCAGGTCGGTGCCATCGATCTCGATCACGCCACCGGTGGGGTCGCCGCCGCAGTCCTCAATGAAGATCATAGCGCGGCGGCCGAACCGCTTGGCCTCGGCGGCAGCAAGCGCTTGTTAGAAGGCGCCCCTTGTCATACATTGCATGACATGAAGACTTCAGCCCTGACCATCCGGCTGGACCCGGCGCTTGAGCGGCAATTGGCTCGGGCCGCCCGCCGCACCGGCCGCAGCCGGAGCGAGCTGGTGCGTGATGCCCTGCGCCGCCAGCTAGCCCTCGCGCAGTTCGAGGACCTACGCCGCCGCATCATGCCGCTCGCCGAGGCCCGCGGCTACCTCACGGACGAGGATGTGTTCCGCGACGTTTCGTGAAGGTTTATCTGGATACGAACGTCCTGGTGGCTGCCTACGCGACCCGCGGCCTGTGCGCGGACGTCCTTCACGCGGTGCTCGCCGAGCATCAACTGGTAATTGGCGAGGCTGCCCTTACCGAAGCCCGGCGGGTCCTCCGCCAAAAGATTCGGCTCTCTCCAGAAGTAGTCGCCGAGGTGGAAGCCTTCCTCCGGCAGCAGGCAACAATTGTCACGGACCCGAAGCCACTGAAGATCGTGCTCCGCGACAAAGACGATATCGTGATTCTGGCGGAGGCCATCGCGGGCGGGGCCGATGTCCTCGTCACCGGTGATCGCGACCTGCTGGACATTGCGGATCGTGCGCCGCTGCCAATCGTGACACCCCGCGGCCTCTGGGAACTCCTTCGATCGAACCCTCAAGCAAAATGACGAGCGCCTTCTTGTATCTCTAAATCTGACGTTTGCAGTACGTTCTGGATAGGGTGGTAACCCGTTGCGCCTTTGGGCCGTGAGCCCGTTCGTTAGCCTGGGTGCCACCCGTGGTTGATCGCCGAGAGCCCGAACAGTTGCCGGGGGCAAGACCCCGCATCACGCAAGGTTGGGCTGACGAGCGCTACAGGAGGCAGCGAAACTCATCGATCGACAACCCTGCGTCGCGAACAATGCCACCCATGGTGAACGCGTTGACGGGATTGTGTCGGGGAATGGTGAGGATCCGCGCCCCGTCGGTCAGTACGATGTGTTTTCCCTGTCGGGCGATGCGAAAGCCTGCTTTCTCAAGCGCGCGTACGGCGACTAGGTGGTTGACGCCAGGAAGTTTGCCCACAACTCAAACGACCTCGACCTCGCGCACGTCAGCGCCTTCCAGCAGTTCATCACGGACTGACAGGTACTCACCGATCGCCTCACGGATGTTTGCAATGGCCTCGGCCTCGTCCAACCCCTGCGACCAGCACCCGGGGAGGCCGGGCACGGAGACGCTGTACCCTTCGGCCGACCGCTCCATCACAACCTTGTATTTCATTGGGCACCCTCCAGCACCAAAGATACGGCGGCTGCGTGAGTCTCGCTAACGACTTGCGCTTCTGCTGCGTGGGCCCGTCGAGGCCGCCGCGTCCTTGAATGATATCCGATCCGCGGCGGCCGAGAGGGAAGGGCCCCGCCAGCAGCAAGCGCTTGTTAGGGAGCAGTCGGGGTACAAACCGGGTACATAGGTAACAGATTATACCGGCAACATGGGTGACACTACTACCCTGGCTGACCTACCGGAGGTTGGCCATGCCGTGGTTGGAGATCGCCCCTATGGAAGA
>JBKJMX010000072.1:0-6579 GCA_046596135.1 Gemmatimonadales bacterium | reverse complement strand
GATGCGATCACCCTCGACGTGATGATGCCGGGGATGGATGGCTGGGAAGTCCTGGCCGCGCTCAAGGACGACGCAGACCTTGCCGACATCCCGGTGATCATGCTCACGGTCGTCGATGACAAGAAGCTGGGCTACGCGCTGGGCGCGGCGGAATACCTGACCAAGCCGATCGATCGGGAGCACCTGCGGCGGGTCCTTGCCGGCTACCGCGCGGGCGATGAGAGTCGCCGGGTCCTTGTGGTGGAGGATGATCTCGCCACCGGCGACTTGCTGCGCCGAACCTTGGAGTCCGAGGGATGGACTGTGGTCCTGGCACAGAATGGTCGCGAAGGACTGACGCGATACGACGAGGCGCCTCCTTCGTTGATCCTGCTCGACCTGATGATGCCGGAGATGGACGGCTTCGATTTTCTCGAGACGATCCGTGAGGCGCCTCGCGCCAGCACGGCACCGGTCATCGTGGTGACCGCCAAGGACCTGACCCCGGAGGATCACCGGCGCTTGAATGGCAACGTGACCGCGGTGCTGCAGAAGGGCGGTTATTCCCGCGATGAACTGCTGTCGGAGATCGCCTCGCAGCTCGGCAACCGGTTCCGCCGGCCCGCCACGGCTCAACCGGAGGAGCGCTGATGGCTCATGTGCTGCTGGTGGAAGACAACGAAATGAACCGGGATATGCTGTCGCGGAGACTCATCAAGGCGGGACACACGGTGAGCATGGCGTTCGACGGCTCCCAGGGAGTGGCGATGGCCCGTGCAGGGGGTCACGACATCATCCTGATGGACATGAGTCTGCCGGTGATCGATGGTTGGGAGGCGACCCGCCAGATTCGGGGCAGTGAGGGGCTGGCCACCATACCGATCATCGCGCTCACCGCCCACGCGATGGCAGGTGATCGCGACAAGGCGATGGCCGCCGGATGCAGCGACTACGACACCAAACCGGTGGAGATCGTCAGGCTGCTCGATAAAATGGCCGCCCTGCTGGACGGAGCACCGTGAGCGAGCCAACAAGTGCGCTGAGCGCAGCCCAGGTATCCGCGCTGCGTCACGATCTTCGCACCCCCGTCAACCATATCGTTGGCTATTGCGAGCTGATGCTCGAGGACGCAGTGGGGCAACCCGGCGGGATTCGCGAATCCGCGCTGCGCGCCGCCATCGTCGGGGCGCGCGACGTGATCGGCCTGATCGATGCCACCCTGAGTGCCAGCGGCCGCAACGTGACACGCGAAGATGTGGCGGCGTTGCAGCGACGGTTGCGCGCGCCCCACGACCAGATCATGGCCGCTGTCGACACCCTCGCGTCGTCGGCAGTGCGTGGCGCCGATGATGCCTTCCTTGCCGACGCGGACAAGGTGCGCAAGGCCACGGTCAACCTGCTGATCGATCACATGCAGGAGCGCCGACCTTCGGATGGCCCCGCGGCCGGGCCCGGCAACGTCGCCACGGCACCGGCTGCCGGCGTCACCGGGCGCGGCCGCATCCTGGTGGTCGACGACGTCGAGGAGAATCGCGATGTCCTCTCGCGCCTGCTTACTCGACAGGGTTATCAGGTGCAGTGCGCCGCCGATGGGTTCGAAGCTCTCCGGATGGCCGCGGATTCATCGTACGACTTGATGCTGCTCGACATCCGGATGCCGGGGCTCGACGGTCAACAGGTGCTACGGCGAGTCAAGCAGGATCCGGCCACACGAGACCTTCCGGTCGTGATGATCAGCGCGGCTGACGACCTGGAGACTATCGCAGCCTGTATCGAGGCCGGTGCTGAAGATCTGCTTCCCAAGCCGTTCGATCCCGTGATCCTGCGTGCGCGGGTGAGTGCCTCGGTGGAGAAGAAGCGGCTCCGCAATCGCGAGGTCGACTATCTCCGCCAAGTGGACCGCGTGGTGGAGGCTGCGATCGCGGTGGAGCGCGGTCAGTACACAACCGGCAGCCTCACTGCCGTCGCTGCGCGCAACGACGCCATCGGTCAACTTGCCCGGGTTTTCGACGCGATGGCCGCAGGCGTGCGGGCCAGGGAGGAGCGCCTCAACGACCAGGTCGACACCCTGCGTCGCGAGATCGATGAGGCGCAGTGGGGAGCCGCATCGGGCGGGGCCTCACCGTTGGACCCGGGCACGCTCCTGCCCGGTACCCAGTTTGGCGAGCGTTATACCATCACCCGGGTGGTGGGGCGCGGCGGGATGGGAACAGTGTACAAGGCCCACGACCGCGAGCTGTCCGAAGACATCGCCATCAAGTTGATCCGACCCGATGTGTTGAGCGGCGACCCTTCGCTGGTGGATCGGTTCAAGAGCGAGATCCGCCTGGCACGGCGCATCTCGCATCGGAACGTGGTCCGCACCCACGACTTCGGCGAATGGGACGGCGCCTGCTACGTGACGATGGAGTATGTGGAGGGGATCACCGTCCGGGACCTGATCGACATGCGTGGCCATCTGTCCGCGACGGCGACCATCGGCGTTGCCCGCCAGCTTGCGGCCTCACTCGCCGTCGCGCACGAGCAAGGCGTGGTGCATCGTGACATCAAACCCCAGAACCTTTTGCTCGATGCGGCGGGAGTCCTCAAGGTGATGGACTTCGGCATCGCCCGTCTCGCCGATCGGAACACCGTCCTGACCCAAGCCGGCATGCTGGTGGGAACGCCCGCCTACATGGCTCCGGAACAGTTGATGGCGGAGGAGGTTGATGCCCGCAGCGACCTGTATGCGGCGGGCATCACCCTCTATGAGTGCCTCACCGGCTCGCTCCCCTATGTGGCCGAGAACCCGTTCGCCCTGATTGCGAAGGTGCTGCACCACGTGCCGCCTACGCCGCACGATCGTCGGCCAGAGATACCGCCGCCGCTGTCGGCGCTGGTGATGCAGCTCATGGCGAAGGATGCCGGCGATCGACCCGCGAACGCGGTTGCGATGGGCGAACTCCTCGCGCAGCTCGGCTGATTTCTTTGAGAATGGGGTTTGAGCGGCGGTGCCAGCCGGTTGGCCCATGCCCGAGAACTCCTTGCCGCTATTGCCATCCTGCGCAGGCGACGTAACATGGAAGTATCCATTGTCGGCCCCGGAGCCTCGGCCCCCAATCGCCCCCTCGCTACACCAACCTCGCTCGGAGACCTTATGCACCCTCTCGCGTCTCGCCCATGGCGCCTCGCCGCCCTCGCCCTCCTCACGCTCCTTCCCGCCGCATCGCTGGTCGCCCAGGCCGGCCGCGGTACACTCACTGGCAAGATCACCGACGTGCGCACCGGCTCGCCGCTTGCCGGCGCTCGGGTGACCATTGGCACGTCGCAAATCGGGGCGACCAGCAACGCCAACGGTGTGTACCGTTTCGTCCTGCCGTCAGGCCGGAGCGAGGTGCGCTTTGCCGCCATCGGCTACGGTGTGCGTCGCGACACGGTAAACGTCGCCGACGGTGCCACCGTCACGCGCGATGTATCGCTCGAGCGCTCGGCGGTGACGGTGAGCGAGATCGCGGTGATCGGCAGCCGCAACGCCGACCGCACCAATGTCACGTCACCGGTACCGGTCGACATTCTCACCAGCGCGGACATCAAGCTCTCCGGGCGGACCGAGACCGCCCAGATCCTCCAGATGCTGGCCCCATCGTTCAACTTCCCGCGGCCGTCGCTCACCGACGGCACCGACAACTCGCGTCCCGCCACCCTCCGCGGCCTCGCACCCGATCAGGTGCTGGTGCTCGTGAACGGGAAGCGGCGGCACACGTCGTCGCTCATCAACCTGAACCCATCGATCGGCCGCGGGTCCGGACTCGTCGACCTCAACGCCATCCCATCGTCGTCGATTGATCACATCGAAATTCTGCGCGATGGCGCCGCGGCACAGTACGGCTCCGATGCCATCGCCGGCGTAATCAACATCGTGCTCAAGGGCAATAGCGCCAATGAGTTCACGGTGCAGGGGGGCAGTTACAGCACCACGTTCAAGTCGATCGCCGACCCCGACCGCAAGCTCACCGACGGCCAGAGCATTACCGCGAGTGGCAACTACTCGCTCGCGCTCGGTCAGGATGGCTTCGCCACGCTGAGCGTCGAGTACCGTGACCGCGACTTCACCAATCGCTCATCCAGCGACGGCCGAAACCAGTATTTCGGGAACGATCCGAAGAACACCAATCCGCAGTTCAACAATCTGGTCAATCACCGGTTTGGCGACCCCATAACCCGCGACGCCGTCGGCTTCCTCAACGTCGCCAAAAAAGTCGGCACCAACGCTGAGTTCTACTCGACGCTCGGGTATGCCGACCGCAACGGTGATGCAGCAGGATTCTGGCGCCGCTCGCGCGATGACCGCACGATCCGTTCGATCTATCCCGACGGTTTCCTGCCGCTGATCGAGTCTACCGTCAAGGACGCATCGGCGCTGGGCGGAGTGCGGGGGTCGGCCGGCCAGTTTCGGTATGACGCCTCGGTCACCTGGGGCCGCAACAGTTATCGATTCGACATCAACAACACGGCCAACGCGTCGCTTGGCGCCGCGTCGCCGACCAGCTTCTATGCCGGCACAATGGGATTCAATCAGGTCACGGCCAACCTCGATCTGGTCCGCCAGTTCGGGATCGGCGCAGCAACGCCGCTGAACGTGGCCTTCGGCGCCGAGTTTCGTCGCGATGGGTACAGCATCAAATCGGGCGAGGAGGGTTCGTACGTCGATGGCGGCGTGCGCGTCCTCGATTCCCTCGGCAACCCGACCACAAGACTCGCGGCGGCAGGTTCGCAGGTGTTCCCGGGGTTCCGTCCCACCGACGTGACCAACGAGAACCGCTCGAACGTGGCCGGCTACGTCGACCTCGAAGTCAATCCGTTCCCCGCGCTGCTGGTTGGCGTTGCCGGTCGCATTGAGAACTACAGCGACTTTGGGGGGAAGACCACGGGCAAGCTCGCGGCACGCCTTGAAGTGATCAAAGGCGTCGCGCTGCGGGGCGCGGCGGCGACCGGCTATCGGGCGCCTTCACTCGCCCAGTCATTCTTCACCAGTACGGCAACCAACTTCATCAATGGCGTACCGTTCGAGATCAAGACGTTTCCGGTCTCGTCAGGCGCCGGACGACTGCTCGGCGCCACCGACCTGAAGCCGGAGACGTCGGTCAATCTCAGCGCAGGTGTCGCTCTGTCGCCGGGCCGTAACCTCTCCGTCACCGTCGATTATTACCACATCGCCATCGATGATCGTGTCGTGCTGTCGGGTAATTTCACCGACGTGACCGTGCGAAACTTCCTGGCGGCCAACGGCTTCCCAGGTGTCGGCGGCGGGCGGTTCTTCACCAATGCCATCGACACGGAGACCGAGGGAGTTGATGTCATTGTCGGGTACGGCGTGTCGATTGGGAAATCGTCCGATCTCCGCGTGACCGCAGGCTATAACGCGAACAAGACGAAAGTCACGCGCATCTCGCAGACGCCCCCGGCGCTGGCCGCGTTCCAGTCGGTCCTGTTCGATCGCGAACAACAGGCGCGAATCGAGGTCGGCCAGCCGAAGAACAACTTCACCCTGATGGGCGTGCTGGCAGTGAACAAAGCCACCATCACCCTGCGCACCCAGCGTTTTGGCGAAGTGACGACCTTCAACTCGTCTGCCGCGCTGGCCGCACTCGACCAGACGTTCGGCGCCAAGTGGCTCACCGACGCGTCCGTTGCGTACCGGGTCATCGACCAGGTCACGCTGTCCGTCGGCGTCGACAACATCGGCGACGTCTATCCCGACAAAAACTCGGCTGGGAACGCCACCACATCCGGCAACAGCAACTTCGCGATCTTCCCGTACAACAGCGTCTCACCGTTCGGCTTCAGTGGACGGTTTGTGTACGGGAGGGCATCGGTCGTCTTTTAGGTTGTACGGATGACGGAGAACGGAGAACGGGGGGTCCACAGCAGTGCTCCGTTTTCCGTCTTCCGTCTTCCGTTCTCCCTACGCTGCGCACGTCCCGGGGGGATCCGGCTGCTGCTACATCGCCGGGACAAACATGATGTGCGCCTTCGGTGTGCCCGGGTACATCACCCACGGTGCGCCGCGGCCCGGCGCGGCGGGAAGCCCGGTCGAGGCGGGGGTGGCATACGGCATGTACACCACGTAGAGCGCGCGGGCCCCGGCGCCAACCGTTCCGGCGGCGACGTCGGCCACCGTGGAGTCGCCGGAGATCGACCACAACGCCGCCTGCTTCGGCATCCGTATCTTCCCGGCGCGCACCTCCCGAAAGCGCACCGTATCCACCTTGTCGCCGGTCACCCCACTGGCGCGCAACGCGCGGCCGCGCGCCATGAACGGTTCCATTGACTTGTGGTAGCAGGCTACGTGGAAACTCGCCGACCGCGGATCATCCGCCAGGCAGGTCATCGCCCCGGTCCCGGCCCGCAGGGACACCAGCTTGCCGTCAGCGGTGTATCCCAACACGGTCGCATTGGCACGGAACTCGTCCGGCAGCGGAAGCACCGCGAGGGCAATCTGCCGGTCGGGAGTCGGCGTCTGGGCCATCAGGGCGGACGGGGCAACAACCATCGCGGCCAGCAGGAACACTCGACGCATCAGGCACTCCGGGCAAAGGGATGGTGAACGATGCCACAACC
>JBKJMX010000047.1:0-9049 GCA_046596135.1 Gemmatimonadales bacterium | reverse complement strand
GAGATCGGCGTGCGGCACCGTTACCTGACCCAGGTTCCCGGTGTCACTGCTCGCGCCGATCGTCTCACCGCCTTCGACCTCGCCGCGTCGGCGGTGGAAGCGCTGCGTCGGCGCCGCGGGCACGAGCTGGCGCGGCTCGACGCGTTGCTGTTCGTGAGCACCTCCAACCCGCACCCGTGCAACAGCCAGGCGGCGCTGCTGGCCGAACGGTTGGGGCTGCGCGCGTCGTGCATCGACATCAAGGCCGGATGCAGTGGCGGCGTGTATGGTGTGATGCACGCCGCACTGCTCTGCCTGGCGGGATGTCGGCGGGTCTTGGTGGTCATGGCCGAGAATCTGTCGCAGCTTACCGCGCCGACCGAACTGCGGATGCTTGCCTCGGTGGGCGACGGTGCCGCATGTCTACTGATCGAGCGAGCCAGTGGTCCGGGCTTTGTCGCGATGGAACATGGCACCGCACCGGAGCACGCGCGTGCGATGATGGTGGCGTCGCCGTTCCCGCCCGCCAGCGACGAGGTCCGATACCACTACGAACTGAGCGATGCAGTGGCGACGTCGGGCTATCTGCAGTCACACTGGCGAGCGCTGTCGGACGACTTGCTCGAAGCCGCGGGCTGGAGTGGGACACAGCGGCCCTGGTGGTTCGCACACCAGGCGCACCGGGCGTCGTTTGAGGCATGGCGGACTCACGTGGGTGCCACGGCGGACCGGGCTCCCGCGGTGCTTCCCACGATCGGCAATATCGGAACTCCCTCATTCGCCGTGGCATTGGCCCGTCGATTCCATCGACTCCGGCGGGGTGATCGGTTCGTGCTGCAGGGTGTCGGCGGTGGGATCGGTTGGTGTGGTATCGCCGGCATTCATGAATGACCGCACCAGGTGCGAACCTCCCGTGGGTGGTACGCCGGCCGCGGCGAACCATCATCTTGTGGGTGCTGCTGATTGCGCTGTTGCTGCCGGGTGCAGCCCGGCTCGGCGACCTGCTCACCGCCGGGACAGTAATTGCCGGCAGCGAGTCGGAGGCGACGGCCGAGTTGTTGCGCGGTCCGCTCGGGACACCGTTTGCGCGGCCGGCGGTGCTGGTGGTGACCGGCGCTCCGGCGGTGTCGACACCGGAAGGTGAGGCAGTGCTCCGCGAGATTGTCGATGCCGTGACGGCGGTTCCCGTGGTTCAGGGTGTGTCGTCGTGGCTCGATCGTCGCGACTCGCTTTACGCTGGGGCGGGAGAGTCGGGAACGGCGATAATCGTCGGCCTGACCGAGGATCGACCGGGAGTGGCGCCAGCGATTGCGGTCGTGCGTGAGGCGACATCGCAGCTTCGGATCCAGCTCGCCGAGACCACGCCAGGCGTGAGATTTCTGTGGACCGGAGAGCCTGCTCTCAACGCCGACTTGCGTGAGGCATCACGGGCCACCGTGCGCGAGAGCGAACGGCGCGCGCTACCGCCAACTGCGTTGCTCCTGCTGCTGGCCTTTGGTGCGGTCGGGGCTGCCACGCTGCCAATCCTTGCCGCCGGCGTCGCCATACCGGTCGCAATGGGACTGGCCGCCATCGCTGCGGGAATCTGGCCGCTGGCCGTTGTGCTGCACGCGGTGATTTCGATGCTCGGATTGGGTCTCGGAGTGGATTACGCCCTGCTGCTGGTGGCGCGATTCCGGGAAGCGGCGGCGCTCGGAGAGCAACGTCGTGACGCCGTCGCGACCGCGGTGCGGACGGCCGGACACACCATTCTTCTCTCCGCCGGTTCGGTCGCGGTCGGGTTCTTCGCGCTCGGCATGGTACCGCTGCCGGAGGTGCGCGCGATCGCGGTGGGCGGAGTGGTCATCACCTTCGCCACGGCGTTGGTAGCGCTGACATTGCTGCCAGCGGTGCTGGTGCTGGCAGGCGGATGGATCTCGGTGGGCCGGGTGCCGGGCATTTCAGGTGGTCGCGGGCCCACGGTTCCGTGGCGACGCATCGCAGAGGCGGTGACGCGACACCCGTGGCGGGCGTTGGCCCTTTCGTTGCCGCCCCTGGTGCTGCTCGCCGCGCAGGCCTTCCGGATGCAACCCGGGATTCCCGATGGCAACTGGCTCCCGCGCACCATGGAATCGGAGCAAGGCATCCGCGCCCTGCAAGGCATGGAGCGTTCAGCCGTAGTGCAGGGGGTGCGTGCGGTTCTGCGCCTGCCTGCCGCAAGCCCTGCTCACCGAGGCGCGGGGTGGCGGGGTGTGGTCGCATTGCAGGAGACGCTTCAGGTTACACCACACGTGGCGAGAGTGGTATCGATCGTCGACGTGGCGCACGAAATCGGGGTGGGACGGACGGTGTTCTCGCTGGTGCCCGACAGCGTGGTCCGCGGCCTGGTGAGCGGCGACCGTCTGCTGGTGCGGTTCGACATCCTGCCGACCGAATCGAGCACACCGTCCGAAGTAGCGGAGATGGTGCGCGCGATGCGGACGACGGCGGGTGGGGCAACCGGCCTCGAAGGGGCCAAGATCCAGTTCGGTGGTCTGGCGGCGTTCAACGCCGACTACGAAGACGCGGTCTCCGGGCGTTTCGGCACGATCGCGTGGTTGATTCTTGCCGCGACATTCCTGACGATGGCGTTCGCGCTGCGTTCCGTGCTGGTGCCACTCAAGGCGCTCCTGCTCAATCTGCTGTCCGTTGGGGCTGCGTTCGGGGTGTTGACACTGGTGTTTCAGGAAGGGCGCGGCGGGGCGCTTTTCGGTCTCGATGCGCCGATGGGCGCGGTGTTCGCCACGTTGCCGGTGGTGGTGTTCTGCGTGGTGTTCGGATTGAGCATGGATTATGAGGTCTTTCTGGTCACGCGGGTGCGTGAGGAGCGGCTGGCAGGTCGCGGTGAACGCGAGGCGGTGGTGGAGGCTGTTGCCGCGACGGGCCCGGTGATCACCAGCGCCGCAATGGTGATGCTTGCCGTTTTCGTCGCGTTCGGGACGGGCGAGTTCCGGATGGTACAGATGCTGGGCGTTGCGCTGGCAGTGGCGGTGTTGCTGGACGCGACGGTAGTGCGGTTGATCATCGGTCCGGCGCTGCTCACGCTGGCCGGACGATGGAATTGGTGGCCGGGCGATCGGCGATGATCGCAGCGCCTTGACCCTCGCTTGACTCCCTGTCCCAATACTCGTCCCAGCTACTCATGAGGTCGTGAGCGGCGGGCAAGTCCCCATTCATCCCTTCGGAGGCTTTTCACATGCAGATCAAGTCGATATTTGCGGGCGCGGCACTGGTGTTCGGACTGGTGGCTGTTGTTCCTCCGGCAGTTTCGGCGCAGGGTACGGAGCTGGGAGCCAGCATTGCCGCGATCGGGATCACGTCTGGAGGTGGTTCGACAGTTACCCAGGCAATGGTCGGTGGCTCTGCGTTCACGGCTGGGTTCTATCTCTCCCCAGGCATTGCGTTGGAGCCGTCGTTCCAGCTCGCCTACGCGAGCTCCGAGGGTGAGAGCTACACGACGCTTGGTCTCGGACTCGCCCTGCCGATCTATTTTGACAAGAATTGGGGGCGCAGCGGGATGTACATCGCTCCCCACGTCGGGATCACGTATGTGAATGCATTCGCTTCCGCTAAACAACTCAACGTTGGAGCAGACCTCGGTACCAAGCTCAGGCTCTCCGACGATGCCTCGTTGCGGGTTGGCGTCGGCGTGACCCATGGACTCGAGAACGACGACTTCGGATCTTCGACCACCGTCCAGGGGTTCTTCGGGTTTTCAGTCTTCCTGAAAAAGTAGGCGCTTTTCGCTGTTGGGTGTCGCTACACCGCCAGGAATTAGAGAAGCCCGCGTGATTGCAGGCGCGGCACCGGGCGGATGACGACCGACTCTGGTCCGACGCAACGATCGCAATCGCCGAACGCCGGTGAGCGGCGTTCCGCGATGCTATCGACCCGACACAGCCGTTGGCGCTCACGCCACGAGGCTCCGGATCCCCGGCTCCGGATAGGGCCCGAATCCCCACCTCGGCGTTCCGGGCACCCCAGATCGAACTAGTTTCGCACCAGTACCGGGTGTGGGCTCCACCTTCGATTCGAGAGACGCCGTGATCCTGATAGTGGGTGGTGCGGGCACGCTGGGCCGTCAACTGGTACCCCGACTCCTTGCGAACGGGCATACGGTCCGGGTCATGACCAGGCGCCCCGAGCGGGCAACAGCCTTGGCCGCCGCAGGTGCGGAGATCGTCGTGGGCGACCTGCGGAATCCGGCGTCACTGCGTGCGGCGGTTCATGGGGTACGGGCGGTGGTCTCCTCCGCCCATTCCATCGTCGGTGCGTGGCGAACTTCAAGTGCACGGGTTGACGATGTCGGGCAACGCGCATTGATCGCATCGGCCGTGGAGGAGCGGGTCGATCAACTTGTCTTCATTTCGGGCCAAGGTGCCTCCACCTCACACCCCATCGACTTCTGGCGCACCAAGGCCCGAATCGAAGACTGTGTCAAGTCGAGTGGGCTTGGCTACACCATTGTTCGGCCAAGCGCTTTTCTGGACTTCCATGCCTACGAGCTTGTGGGAAAGGCCATCGAGTCGGGTCGTCGGGTGATGGTGTTCGGTCCGGGCACTTCCCCCAGAAATTTTGTAGCCGCTGCAGATGTCGCCGTGCTGGTCATGCGCGCGCTGGAAGACGAACGCTTGCGCGGCGAGACGGTCGAGATCGGAGGCCCGGAAAACCTGACGACGCTTGAGGTGGTCAGGATCTTCGAGCGCGTGGCGGGATGCACGGCGCGAGTCACCCACATTCCACTGCCCGTGGTTCGTGCGATGATTCGCGTTGCTGCGCCCTTGCACTCGGGGGTGCGTCGAATCATTCAACTGGCACTGTTGGCTGAAACGACCGATCAGTCGTTCGACACGGGTGAGTTCCTTTCTCGCTACCCGATGACCCTCACGCGGCTGGAGAGCTGGGCACGAGAGCGACATCGCCGCTGAGGTCAGGAAAGCCACCGGACCCCAGATCGTGTGGCAGGGTGACCAGCAAATCTCCCTGGGCGAGCAACTGCAGAACCGCGGGGTCATCCCGAACACCATCGAAGTTCGGGTCGTACGCCAGTTGGTTGCGATCTGCCCAGCCGTGGCGAGCAGCGGTCTCCAGCGCGGACAACCCGCGTGCCGTTTCGCCGCGCATCATATGGGTCGCTGCGATCGCGTAGTGACTCTGCAGGGGAGCCTGTGGGCAAAGATGCGGCTCGGCGCGGTGGAACTCTCTGGCGGCTATCAGCGGTTCCGACGCGCGGCTCCGGCCGTACGCCGGCCTCGGTGGCGGGTTGTACGGTTGGCAGGCACGAGAGGCGAAGTCGGCCTCCGGGACCTATCTAGCATCCTCTGGATGGAGCTGGGGGTGGAACGCCCAGGCGGTGATGGAGTACTACTTGCGCCCCAG
The DNA here is from genome assembly GCA_046596135.1 of Gemmatimonadales bacterium. Taxonomy (GTDB): domain Bacteria; phylum Gemmatimonadota; class Gemmatimonadetes; order Gemmatimonadales; family GWC2-71-9; genus Palsa-1233. Next base: position 3,673 of record JBKJMX010000047.1, on the reverse strand, counting down.
GGTGGCACTCGACGTCGGTGTGCGCCTGCACAGCACCCACCTCGACCCCGCTGAGGCGGGAATCGCAGGAGATCAACTGCGTTTCGTCTCGCTCTGGATCGGGCATTTTTTCCGGTTCTGACGCCAACACCTACAGCGCTGCTGTCGGTCGTTCAGGTTCCGGATCGCGTTCATTGCAACGTCGTGGCGAACCTTCGAGAGGTTCGTGTGGAGTGAGTATTCTATTGTATCGAAGACTGACGCCGAATCTGCTCCTCCAGGCGACGTCGGAGCCCGGGAGTCATCAGCTCATTGCGCACCATGCGTCGCTTGGCCCGGGCAGGGAAGGAGTAGCCACGTCCGTCCAGCGCGATCCAGCCGTCCCATTCGAGTGCATCGAGCGCGGCATCGCGCACCGATTCGATTCCTATGTCGGCAACGGCACCGGCACGCTCGGCTGTGAATGGCTCATCGAGCAGGGAGGCCGCGACCAGAACGCGCTGCGCCTCCGCCCCCAGCCTGCGGAACGCGACCCGTAGCGCTGCGGCCTGCGGCTCGGGCAGCGCACCTGGCAAGGTGGCATCGAGCGTGTGGTCGGGCTCGGGCCAATGCGCGGTTTCCTCAAACGACCCGCCCTGATGTATCGCCTGCAAGACATCGATCGCGAGCGCTGGAAGGCCGGCGGATTCCACCACGAGCCGCCTGGCCAGACGGTCCCGTGCGTCGTCATGCCACGATTCCGCCACCACATCCACCAGGCGTCGCAACTCCTCCGCGGAGAGTGGCTCCAACCGAACGGCCACCCCGGGAGTTTCTCGTCCAGTGCGTCGGATGAGATCGTCTATCGCCTCGCCGCCTGCGCCGATAGTAGCCGTAACGACCAACGTCACATCGAATCCCGTTGCGCCGCGGAGCAGCACCGCCAACCAGCCAACCTCTTCTGGATGCAGGCGATCGGCGTCGTCGATCGCGAGCATCAACGGTCGTTCCGCGGCGAGCACGTGCACGATTGCTTCGAACGCATCGCGTACCGGAAGCTCCAGACCCGAATGCCCCGCGAAGAGATGGTCGTTCCACGACGGAATTCGCTGCAGGAAGGTGGCGAGTGCGGCTGGCGGCGCACCGGCAATGCCAGGTGCCGTTCCGAGTCCGTGTCTCGCCAAGCCGAGCGTGGCGGCATCGGGGTTGAGACGGTCCGCGTCAACCGCTCGCACCGTCGCGACCGTGACCCCTTCCAGTGCCGCTCGCGCTGTCAGTTCCTCGAGGAGTCGCGATCGACCGGAGCCCTGGGCGCCGATGATCGTGAGCAGTCGCGGCGTCGGCACGGTGCCGACGCTTCGCCATCCAACGAGAAGCTGACTGAGTGATTCGTCACGTCCCACCAAAGGGAGCTGCCGCTCGGGGTTAGCCGATCCAGCTGGGCGCGCGGGAGTTCGGCTGCGTCTTAGCCGGTCGATCAGTGCGTTGGTCTGCTCGTCGGGGAGGCGCCCGATTTCCTCCGCCAATCGTTGCCGGAATCGCTCGCCCGCCGTCAGCGCCTCCGCCCTATTGCCTGCCAACCAGTGCGATCGAATCAGCGCCTGGGTCGCTACGTCGCTGTATGGATCGAGGTCCGTCGCGCGGTGCGCGAACCCACCTGCGGCGCGCGCGTCTCCCCGGCCCTCGGCCTCCGCCGCGGCCCGAGCCAGCACGTCGACCAAGCGCGCCCCCCATCGCTCCCGCTCCGATTGAATCCAGGATTCGAACTCGTTGGCGTGCGCCACCGCGAAACCGTCGCAGAAGGGGCCGCTTACCAGCGCGGCGGCGGCTTCAGGTGAAGTGTGTTCAAGCGCCGCAAAGTGATCGATGTCGAGTTCCGGGGGAGCCGACCAACGGATGTAGTCGCCGACGCTCTCGATCGTCTCAGGGCCCGCGGCGCGGCGCACGACTCGCAACGCCTCGTTCAGGGAGTGTCGTGCTGCCCCATCGCGCTTTTCACTCCAGAGGAGTCCGATCAATTGATCGCGACTACGGCTCCGTTCCGGCGCGGTCCAGAGCACGATGCACAGCGCGAGGTGCTTGCGCCACAACAGTTCCGCTGGAGCCTCTGCACCGTCGATCAGGATCTGCGGTGAGCCGAGGAGCCGCGCCGTGACTAGCGAGGGCATGCGACTCGCGCATCGCTCACGCGTGCTTTCAGGGCAGTGAACGATGGTTCGGCGTCCCGCCACAGGGTGTGTACTCGACTGAGCAACCGGCACGCCTCCGTCTGTCGGTCGAGGCTCGGCATCCCTTCGGCCCGCAGGAGCCGCGCGACTGCCGACAGTGCCGCATCCAATTCGCCTTGATGGGGCTCGCCCTCTGGCCGCGAGGGGATGTCGTTGTTTTCGTGCCAGATCCATTCGCTGTCGGCGGCAACAGGTCGGTTGAGGGCAGCCTGCCACGCACCGCGATTCAGGTAAACCATGGCGCGGACCAGCGGGCCGCGCAGGCCGACTTCCGAGTCCGGGAGGTCTCGACGGATCCGCCTTGAGAGTTGCAACGCACTGTCGGGTTGGTCGCGCCGTCCGGCAGCAAAGCTCACTGCGAAAGCCACCATGTCGGCCGTCCATCGCTGCGCCGATCGCGCACGCAGCAGTGTCATCAGCGAGTCCTGCGCTCGAAAATCGTCGCGTGCGATGGCATCGACCGCAAGCGTCCAAGCTGCTCGGGGCCAGTACGCAGACGTATCCGGGATCTGCCGCAAGCCTTCACGCCCCGTGGCTCTGCTGCTGTCGGGAAGAACGATCGGTGCGCCGGGAAGCAGGGGCAGCAGGACCCGCCACTCCCAACGCTGCAATCGGAGCCCCGGATCGTCGTGCACCAACTTGCTGCTACGATCGAGCTGCTGAATAGCCCGGAGCGGTTGACCGAGCAGCAGCATCGCCGTGGCTTGCGCCGCCATGGCATTGCCTCGATGCCGATCGGACGTCGCGTGATCTTCGAGCCAAGTCGCGATCGCGAGCTGATCGTGCGGGTTGTCAACATTCAGTCCGATGCGCACAGCGCGGCGAAGCGTTGCCACGGTGGCCGAATCCGCGGTGAGGAGCATGAACGTACGAGCAGGGACGGCGAGCAAGCGACGGAATCGGCCATTGACAGCGAGCCAGAGAATCTCTTGCCAAGGGTCACCATCGGGCGCCTTCCGGAGTCGCAACTGTTCCCGGGCCAGAGCCTCATCGCCGAGTCGCACCGCGCCCCACACGGTTTGGGTGTACGTGTTGGGTTGATCGAGTTCCGGTATTTGTCCGGCAAGCCGAAACGCCTTGATCCCCTCCGAGAGTGGTCGTCCGATCAACGGCCCACGACCGAACAGTTCGTTCGCCTGCATCTCCCTCACCATCGGAGCATAAGGGAACGCCTTGGCGAGCGAGTCGTAGCGCAGCATTCGAAGCTCGAGGTCGGGCTCCAACTGCGCTGCGAGGAGTCCGGAGAGGGTCCCGCAGTCGGGACCGATGCGAAGAGCGAGCTGGGCGAGTTCTGTCTTGAATGGCAATGCCTGCCACTGTCGCGCGATCAGCTTGTGCCAGGTCGCCTGCACGAGCGCGCTGTCGATGCGTTCGGCCAATGCAAATCGTGCCTCGGCGTCATGCCAACTCCCCGCCTGAAAGAGGCGCTGTCCCTCGTCGTACGCATCGAGCGCTGCGCGGTTGGGATGGGTGCCGGCCAGACAGCG
>JBKJMX010000103.1:0-31799 GCA_046596135.1 Gemmatimonadales bacterium | reverse complement strand
AGGTCGACAATGCCACGTGGTACGCCCATGGTGTCGGCCTGCATCAGTGCGTCACTCCTTCGAACCATGCCGCCAGTGCCTGCATTCCCTGGTCGAACGGAATCTCGGGCTGCCAGCCCAGTTCCGCCTTCGCCTTCGAGATATCAAGACACGACCGATAGAGCTCGCCCGGGCGAGCCGCTACGTACGAGATCTCCGGGGTTCGGCCGAGTGCGCGCCCGACATGGGCGGCGAGATCGTTCACCGACGTTTCGCGCCCCGTGGCGATGTTGAACGCCGGACGGTCGAGGCGGTCACCGCGCTCGACGTTTGCAGTGCCGGCGAGCAAGTTGGCGCGCGCAACATCTCCCACGAAGACATAATCGCGCGTCTGCGTGCCATCCCCGAACACCGTGAGCGGCTTGCCAGCGAGCAGGCGCGATACGAAGATCGACACCACGCCGGCCTCCGACGCGGGGTCTTGGCGCGGGCCGTATACGTTGGCATACCGCAGCGCCACGCCCTCGAAACCGTGCAGCGTGCCGAGGACGCGCAGGTAGTGTTCACCGGCGAGCTTGCTCACGCCGTACGGCGAGATCGGCAGCGTGGCGGTCGGCTCGGGAGTGGGGAGTACCTCGGGATCGCCGTAGACCACGCCACCGCTCGATGCGAAGATGACGCGGCGAGTGCCGGCAGCTGCGGCGCCGGCGAGGATGTTGGCGAATCCTACGAGATTGATCGACGCGTCGAGCGCCGGTTGGTCCACCGACACGCGCACATCGATCTGTGCCGCCTCGTGAATGACGACATCGTACTTGCCGTCGGCGACCGCGCTGTATGCGTCGACGTCCCGCACGTCGGCGCGAATGAATTTCGCGCCCGACGGCACCTGCGATTCCTTCCCGCGAGAGAGGTCGTCGAGGCAGGCGACTGTCCACCCTGCCGCGAGATATGTCTCCGCGATGTGTGACCCGATGAAACCCGCACCACCCGTTACAAGCACCGATCCGCCCATTGACACCCTCCGCGGCAGGCGAGACGCCTGCCGGTGAAGAAGAATTCAGATGGGCGGAAGATAGTCGCGCTTGAGGCGTCAATTACTCCGGGAGCGTGGCCACCCTGACGGCCATGGTGCCGACGGCAAGATCGGGCGCCGTGACCCGGATCAACCGGACCGTGCTCGAACGGGTACCGACGTGCACCACCTGTCCCAGGGCCATCGCTTCGTCAATCGTGTCCGCTGCGTCAAGGCGGGCGCGCACGGCCCGGCGGACCTGCACGAAGTCGCCGAGCCGGATACCGTTTGCGGCGCCCAGGTCGATGAAGATGTGCGACCCCGGGATCGCGAGCTCGCGCCGGTCACGGAAGCCGAGCACGGTCCCACGTGCGCCGTTGACGACCGCAGCCGGGAACACCTCTCCACGATCGACGAACGGCTCGAGCGGATAGACGTACTGCCCCCTTCGGACCGGGCCGTATATCGTGAGCAATGTCACCAACGTCTGGGTGGGCGTGGTTGCGCCGACGCGTGCCAATCCGGTGGGGACGATGATATAGCCCCAACCCTTGGGTGCCGGGTAGCGCACGGCGAAAACCACAGTGTCACCGGGCTGGTATCGGACCCCCGCTGGAGGGTCAATCGCGAGGATGGCGCCGCGGGTCATCTCGGCGCCTGGCGCCCGTGCCGCGACCTGAGGTGGGCGCGTGGGGCCGAATACCCGTCCGAACGCCATCATCCGGTCCTCAGTGAGGAACCCGGCCGCAAACACCTCGCCCCGCCTGACAGGCACGTACGGCTGGCTGTCATAAAAGGCGAGCGCCTCCTCGGTGGCCGTCGGCTCGGGCTGCACGAGGAAGGGATATGCCCCCGGCGTGCCATCCTGCGCCCCGAGGGGGGCGATGATCACGGCGGCAAGGAGCAATGGCAACAGGCGCATCAGGGGCCTCTCAGGGCGGATGGATGGGGATATGCGCACCACGAACCGTGCCAGAGCCCGGGACGCGGTGCCTCGGCACAAGTATCGGCCTCAAACCCGGTGGGGCGGAACGGGGACGCGGCAGGTGCGGGGTATTCGTGGCATAACGCGGGACGGCGCGCGGGGGCAGCATCGCGCCCCCGCTGACCGCCAGTTAGAACGGCAGGTCGTCGTCCTCAGCATCGAGCGCATCCGGGAAGTCGTCGAACGACTCGTCCTTCTTGCCGCCGCTCGTCGCAGCGCCAGCCGTCGAACCCGCCGCGGCCCGCGACCCGCCGCCCCAGTTACTGCCGCCACCATCACTATCGCCCTTCCCACCGAGCAGGATCAGCTCACGGCACCGGATCTCGGTGCTGTACTTCGTCTGCCCATCCTTGTCCTGATACGAGCGGTACTCGATCTCGCCCTCGATATACAGCTTCTCGCCCTTCTTGCAGTACTTCTCGGCGACGTCGGCGAGCTGCTGGCCAACCTTGCCATTCCAGCAGATCACACGGTGCCATTGGGTCTTCTCCTGCTTCTGTCCATCGCTGCCCTTCCACTGCTGCGACGTCGCCAGCGAAAGCGTCGCCACGCGGCTGCCGTTGGACGTGCTGCGCACCTCGGGATCGGCGCCGAGGTTCCCGATCAGGATCACCTTGTTCAGACTCTTGCTCATCGTTTCACTCCATGTCGGTCGTTCTACGGAAATCGTGCTCGGCGAATGATCGAGTGTAGCGTCCGCCGGTCAATACCACCGCTCAATCTACCGCGCCTCGTGGCCGGATGACGCGGCGGGCCCATGCGGGCGGAGGTCGCACCTCAGCAGGAGCGCATCCTCGACCGGATGCTGGTAGTACCGGCGCCGCGAACCTGTCACCACAAACCCCGCCCGGCGGTAGAGGGCCTGCGCAGCCCGGTTGGATTCCCGAACCTCCAGCCACGCCGTGGCCGCGCCCGCCGCCCGCATCCCGGCGAGGGCATCGTCGAGCAGGAGACCGCCGATTCCCCGGCGGCGCACCCCCGGCGCTGCGGTGACCGAGAGCAGCTCGCCCTCGTCCGCCACCGTGCGCGAGATCGCATACCCCACGACGCCCCCCGATGGCGACTCGGCGATCATACCCCGGACGGCCTCGTCGTCCAGCGCCGTGAGCAACTGTTCGACACTCCACGGATCGGGAAACGACGCCGCCTCCAGCGCTGCAAGCGCCGGCGCGTCAGCGCGCGATGCCGGGCGGAGTCGGTAGTGGTCGGCCATGCTTCCGTTCCCAGACGGCCTGCGCCTCTGCAGGACGTCCATAGGTGGGTTCCCATCGGTCGATGTTACTCACTCGGGTGGTCCCACCCGCAAGATCGATGAGGTCGACGAGCGTGCGTGCATCAGCCATCGCGGCCTCGCCATCGATCATTCCGCAGCCCGTGACAGCGTCGATCTCGGCGCGGAGCGCAGCCGGCACATCGCCCACGACGACGTCGACCGGCAACAGTGCCGCGAGGTCGCGCGGCAGCAGCGTACGCGGGAACCCCTCTCGCCCCTCGACACCGTTGCCGTCAAACTCCCACCTTCCCGCGTAGAGCTCGCCACGCAGCGCATCGGCCAGCGCGAGCACCACCCCGTCGCCCGCGTGTACCTGTCGCCGCGCCCGCCCGAGGAGCGATGGCGCAGTGTGCCACTCGATCTCGCGCCGCCATGCCAGTGCCTTCGCGACCGCGCCGCCCACCCGCAAGCCGGTGAACGAGCCAGGACCGTCGGCGACCACGATCCGTTCGACGGCGTCGATTGTCACCCCAGCCGCGGTGCACGCGTCACTGATCAGCGTGAGGATGTTGGTGGCGTGGCCACGCGCGCCATCGAGATGGCGCTCTGCCTCCAACATTCCCGCACGCACGGCAACGCTGCAGCGGTCGGTGGCGGTGTCGATGCCGAGCGTGATCACGAGATGGTCACCGTGCGGGTGTCGGTGCCGGCGTGGGCGATGCCCAGCCGAACCGATGGCGCGAGTGCCCACGGTCCAGCGCGTTCAGGCCATTCGATCAGCAACAGGTCGGCTGTCGCAAGTTGATCCCAATCGAGATCCGCGGCGTCGTCGGGAGTGCGCAACCTATAGCAGTCGAGGTGGTACAGGTCGCCGCGCGGGCCGTGATAATGATGCACGAGCGAGTAGGTGGGTGACGTGGCTGCCTCGCCGACACCGCGCCCCCGCGCAATAGCCCGGGCCAGCGTGGTCTTCCCCGCCCCCAGCGGGCCATCCAGCCAGACCACGCTGCCACCAGGGAGCTCGGCGCCGAGCTTCTCGCCGAGTGCGTCGAGTTGGGTGAGGTCGAGCGCCGATGTCATCGCCGCGAGTACCGGGGCCTTGATCGCCGCACGTCGGGCGCCGACACGGCGCGCAGGTCGTTGAGCTGGTCGCGCAGCATCGCCGCCAGCTCGAACTCGAGGTTGGCAGCTGCCTCGCGCATCTGCTCCTCGAGCGCCGCCATCGCCACCGCGCGCTGCGCCGGATCGCGCAGATCGGGCGCCGCCTCGACGGGCCGCGCCGCACGGCGCGTGTCCGGCTTCTCGGTGCGCTGGTCGGCGACGTATGTGGAAAGCCGGACCTCGTCGACCGACTTGATGATCGACATCGGCGTGATGTTGTGTTCGATGTTGTGTGCGCGCTGGATCTCGCGGCGCCGATCCATCTCGGCAATCGCGCGTTCCATCGACCCGGTCATCCGGTCGGCGTAGAGAATCGCCCTGCCATTGACGTTTCGCGCAGCGCGCCCGACCGTCTGGATCAGCGACCGCTCGCTGCGGAGGAATCCCTCGTGGTCGGCATCGAGGATCGCCACCAGCGACACCTCGGGGAGGTCGAGTCCTTCGCGCAGCAGGTTGATGCCGACCAGCACGTCGAACTCGCCCAGCCGCAGCCCGCGGAGGATCTCGACCCGCTCGATGGCATCGATGTCGCTGTGCAGGTAGCGGACCCGCACGCCCGCCTGCTGCAGGTAATCAGTGAGGTCCTCCGACATCCGCTTGGTGAGCGTGGTCACCAGTACCCGCTCGCGCGCCGCCTCACGGAGACGAATCTCGCCGAGGAGGTCGTCGACCTGGCCCTTTACGGGACGGATCGTGATCTCCGGATCGATCAGCCCGGTCGGCCGGATGATCTGTTCGACCACCTTGCCGCCAGCGAGGTCGAGCTCGAGCGCGCCCGGGGTCGCCGAGACGTTGATCATCTGCGGCGCGAGCGCCATGAACTCCTCGAACTTCAGCGGACGGTTGTCGAGCGCCGAGGGGAGACGGAAACCGTATTCGACGAGGGTGGTCTTGCGGGATCGATCGCCGTTGAACATCCCGTTGATCTGCGGGAGCGACACATGCGACTCGTCGACCACCACCAGGAACTCCGGCGGGAAGTAGTCGATGAGGCACGCCGGGCGCTCGCCGGGAACGCGACTCGACAGGTGGAGCGAATAGTTCTCGATGCCGGCGCAGGTTCCCACCTCGAGCATCATCTCGATGTCGAAGGTGGTGCGGGACTCCAGCCGCTGTGCCTCGAGCAGCTTGCCGGCGCTCTTGAGCTCGTGCAGGCGGAGGGCGAGCTCCTCGCGAATCCGCCCCACAGCGCGCTCAACGGTCGGCCGCTGGGTGACGAAATGTTTTGCGGGGTAGATCGCGCAGCGTTCCAGCTGCGAGATGGTATTGCCGCTCACCGGGTGGAAGCGGCTGACGCGCTCGACCTGGTCGCCCCACAGCTCAATGCGCACCGCCTGCTCGTCGTAGGCCGGGAAGATCTCGACGGTGTCGCCGCGCACCCGGAACGTCCCGGGCTCAAACGACGCATCGTTGCGCTGGTACTGGATCCCGACCAGGTCGGTGAGGATCGAGTCGCGGCCGCGTTGCTCGCCAACGGCGACGCTCACCATCAATGCGCGATACGCTGCCGGGTCGCCGAGGCCGTAGATCGCCGACACCGTGGAGACGATCACCACGTCGTCGCGCTCCATCAAGGACGACGTGGCCCGTAGCCGGAGCGACTCGAGGTCCTGGTTGATCGACGCGTCCTTCTCGATGTATACGTCGGTGCTCGGGACGTACGCTTCTGGCTGGTAATAGTCGTAATACGAGACGAAGTACTCGACCGCGTTGGCCGGCATGAACTGCTTCAGTTCACCGTAGAGCTGCGCCGCCAGCGTCTTGTTGTGCGAGAGGACGAGGGTCGGCTTGCCGTGCGCCGCGATGGCGTGGGCAAGCGTCATCGTCTTGCCGCTGCCGGTCACGCCGAGCAGAGTCTGATAGCGGTCGCCGCGGGCGAGCCCCGCGGTGAGTTCCGCGATGGCGCGCGGCTGGTCGCCGGCGGGCTCGAAAGGGGCACGGACCTCGAACTTGGGCATCCGGCAAATATAAACTGGCTTTCGGGGAATGTTCGGGGGAAAACCCCAGCGGCTATCGCACGCCGAGCTTGGTCAGGACCCGCCGCACCGCGGCGTTCACGGGCATCGTGCTCAGCCTTGAATTCCGGACCAGCGAAAAGTTTGCGAGGGCCGGTTCCGCCTTGACGGCAGAGAGTGTCACCGGCGCCTTGAGCACACGGACCGGAGCGAGGTCGACCACGGCGCGGCGCGGATCGTCGCTCGCGGGATCCTGATACGCCCCGCGGATGATCTTCGCGATGCCCACCACCGCTCGCTCGGCGCCGGAGTGGTAGATCAGCGCCTCGTCACCGGCGCGCATCTGCCGAATGGCGATCAGCGCTGCGGGGTTAGTGATGGCGTCCCAGCGCGTCTTCCCCTCCCGCACGAGGTCGTCCCACGAGTAGGTCGATGGTTCGGTCTTGAGGAGCCATGATGCCATCAGGTGGCCGCCGCCTCGCGGCGCTCGATGGTGGCCACGCCCTTCACGCGCTTGATCGCCTTGAGCACCTTGGCGAGGTGGGTGAGGTTGTCGACCTCGACGAAGATGTTCCCGAACACCGTACCATCCTTCGAGTGCAGATCGGCGCCGCGGATGTTGGTGCCGGTCTGAGAGATGTTCTGCATCACGTCGGCGTAGAGACCGCGCCGGTCCTCGCCGGTGAGGACGAGACGCACGGCGAATGTCTCGCCCTCCTGCTCGACCCAGTCGATCTCGACGCGGCGCTCGACGTCGTCGAGCGTGAGCAGGTTCGGGCAATCGGCGCGATGAATCGAGATCCCCCGCCCCTGGGTGACGTATCCCACCACGGTGTCACCGGGCACCGGCTGGCAGCACTGCGCGTAACGCACCACCAGTCCGTCGACGCCCTGGATGCGGATGCCACGGCCGAGCCGGAGGCGATCGACCACTCGTCCGAACATCGTCGGCGGCTTGGCTTGGAGCGCGTCGCCCGGCAGTTCAGGGAAGAGCGCCTTCATCACCTGCCCTGTCGCCAGGTCGCCGCGCCCCAGCGAAACCTCCAGCGCCTCGGCGTCGAGCAGATTGAGCCGCACGGCAGCCGCGTTCATGGCGTCGTCCGCCGCCGGATCGAGGCGTCGGCGCTTCAGCTCGCGCGAGAGGATGTCGCGGCCGAGCTGGCGCGACACCGACTCCTCCTCCTGCCGAACCCACTGCTTGATCTTGCTGCGGGCGCGTCCGGTGCGGACATGGCTGAGCCAGTCGCGACTGGGTCTCGCCTGTGGTGACGTGAGCACCTCGACGGTGTCGCCGTTCTTGAGCTCCCGGTGCAGCGGCGCGATGCGGCCATTGACACGCGCGCCCTGACAGTGAAGCCCGACGTCGGTGTGCACTGTGAAGGCAAAGTCAATCGCCGTTGCACCCTTCGGGAGCTGCTTGACGTCGCCCTGCGGCGTGAAGATGAAGATCTCGTCGTGATACAGATCGACCTTCAGGAACTCGAGGAACTCCTCGGGGGTGTGCGTCTCCTGCTGCATCTCCAGGAGCTGGCGGAACCAGCCGAGCTGCTGGTCGAGCTGCCCCTCTTCATCGGTCTTGTAGAGCCAGTGTGCCGCGATGCCGTACTCTGCGGTGCGATGCATCTCCCGCGTCCGGATCTGGATCTCGAAGAGTTGCCCACCGGGCCCGAAGATGGTCGTGTGCAGCGACTGGTAGCCGTTGGATTTCGGCGACGCGATGTAATCCTTGATCCGCTCCTGGAGCGGCGTCCAGACGTGATGGATGATCCCGAGGACGTGGTAGCACTCGGGCACGGTGCGGACGATGACGCGCATCGCCATCAGGTCGTAGATGCCTTCGAACGGCTTGTTGCGCTTGCGCATCTTCTGCACGATCGACCAGAGGTGCTTCGGTCGGCCGCTGACCTCAAACCACTCGATCCCGGCGCGCTTCAGCTCGGCCGTGAGCGGGGTGCGGAGGCGGTCGATCATCTCCTCGCGCGCCATCTTCTTGTCTGCAACGTTGGTCGCAAGCTCGCGGTATTCGTCTGGCTCGAGGAACTTGAACGACAGATCCTCCAGCTCGGCCTTGACGTTGGCCATGCCGAAGCGGTGCGCGAGGGGCGCGTAGATCTCGCGCGTCTCGGTCGCAATCCGCTCCCGCCGCGGCTGTGGCAAGTGCTCCAGCGTCCGCATGTTGTGGAGTCGATCGGCGAGCTTGATGATGATCACTCGCGCATCCTTCGCGACCGACATCAGCAGCTTACGGTAGTTCTCCGACTGCTCCTCGGCAGAGGAGCGGAAGGTGAGCGTCGAGATCTTGGTGAGGCCGTCGACCAGCGCGGCGACCTCGGCGCCGAACTCCCGCGCGATGTCGTCGGTCGACACGTCGGAATCCTCGACCACATCGTGCAGCAGGGCCGCACAGATCGAGGTGGTGTCGACCAGCAGCGACGCCAGGATAGACGCCACGGCAATCGAGTGCTCGACGAAGTCCTCCCCGCTCATCCGCTTCTGCCCCCTATGGGCATTGGCCGAGTACCGCAGGGCGCGGTCTATCAAGGGGATGTCGAGACGCTCGGCGTGCTTCTCCAGCGCCAGGAAGAATCCGGGGGCGATATCGGTCAGGGAAGTTGGGACAGCCCCAGAAGTCACAACAACCCCGCAGTCGCAAACGAGAGGAATCGGTCTCCGGCGACGATCACATGATCGTGCACCGGAAGGTCGAGCAGTTGTCCCGCGGCCACCAGCTGCCGGGTCACTGCGCGATCCTCAGCCGAGGGGGTCGGATCCCCGCTCGGATGGTTGTGAACGAGGATGATCCCGGCTGCCGCCTCAGCGATCGCGGCGCGGAACACCTCGCGTGGGTGCACCAGCGAACTGTCGAGCAGACCCCGTGTCACCAGGACGTCGCGCAGCACCCGGCAGCGGGTGTCCAGTGCGAGCAGATGGAACTCCTCGACTGCCAGGTCACGCATACGGGGCCCAACAAGTCGGGCGACATCGGCCGGGTCGCTCACCCGGGGACGGACCGCGCGATCCTCGTGCATGAGCCGGCCAGCGAGCTCGAACGCCGCGACGAGCCGGGCTGCCTTGGCGGGCCCCACACCCGGCGCTCGCTGGAGCTCGCCGTGGGGGCGTGCGGCCAGCCGCCTGAGACCCCCGCCCGAGGTGTCGAGCAGTTGCACGGCGACCATCAGGGCACTGTGTTCACGATCGCCGGTCCCCAGCAGGATTGCAAGCAGTTCGGCGCCGGTGAGGGAGGCGGGGCCGAGGCGCCAGAGGCGCTCTCGGGGGCGGTCGTCGGGGCTGGGGGTGAGAGTCATCCGGTGATGGTCGCACCGACGCCGACAAGACGAGCGATGACGAGTCACCACCCCGGGCCCCGTTTCCGCAACGCAATAAACGGCGGAATGGGCAAGACCCACCCATCACCGCCACTCACATCGTCCGCCTCGTCCCCCAACTAGCTCAGGAGCCGTGGCACTTCTTGTACTTCTTCCCCGATCCGCACGGGCACGGATCGTTGCGCCCGACCGTGGCGACCGCCGACTCAGCAAGCGGAGCGCCAACGCGTCCCAACTGCGTGCTCAGCGTCGGCGCGGGCCCCGCCGAACGCGTGACCGAACCGGCGAAGAGATCGTCGGTCGACGGAGCCGACAGTTCGGTCGGGATGGAAACCGGCGGCGGCGGTGGTGGCGGTCCATCGGCGCTCACCTGGATCTTGAGGTAACGCTCCGCAAACGTCGTCTGGATATCCCGCAGGAGATCCTCGAACATCTCGAATGCTTCCTTCTTGTACTCGACCAGAGGGTCCTTCTGGCCATACGCGCGGTACTGGATCGCATTGCGAAGATGGTCGAGATCGTAAAGGTGATCCTTCCACTTTTCGTCGAGCACACCCAGCATCACCTGCGAGAGCACCTGCAGGTCGACATCCTCGTAACCAATCTTCTTTCCGAACTGCTCGAGATACTCCACCTTGCGAGTGAACGTTGCCTCGCCTTCTTCCTGCGCGGCACCGACCATCGCCTCGATCGTGGGCGTGGCGTCGTCGTCGAGCAGCTCATCGACCGACACCAGAAACTGCAGTGTCATCACGTCGCGCAGTCCGGCCCGGTCCCATTCTTCGGGGCGCGCCGACTCGGGAATGAACCCCGTCACCATCCGCTCGACCGCGGCGGCGATCATCTTGCGCGCCTCGGCCTTCAATTCGGCACCCTTCTCCAGCGCGAACAGGCGGGTCGAGTAGATGACCTCGCGCTGCTGGTTCATGACATCGTCGTATTCCAACAGGCGCTTGCGCTGCTGGAAGTTCTGGAGTTCCACCCGCTGCTGCGCCGACTCGATCGCGGCGGTGATCAGCTTGCCGGTGATCACCTCGCCTTCCTCAGCGCCGCCCTTGTCCATCATCCGCGAGATGCGTTCCATACCGCCGAAGAGGCGCATCAAGTCGTCTTCCAGCGAGAGGAAAAAGAGCGACTCGCCCGGATCGCCCTGACGGCCCGCACGTCCCCGCAACTGACGGTCGATGCGTCGCGACTCGTGACGCTCGGTGCCGACGATGTGCAGGCCCGCGCTCTCGGCGGCGAGATCGAGCGCTGCATCGAGCTTGATGTCGGTGCCGCGACCGGCCATGTTCGTCGCGATCGTGATCGCGCCGCGCAGACCGGCCTTCGCCACGATCTCGGCCTCACGCTGGTGATACTTCGCGTTGAGGACCTCGTGCGTGAGCCCCCGACGCTTGAGCTGCCGCGATAGCGTCTCAGAGATCTCGACGTTGGTGGTGCCGATCAGCACCGGCCAGCCGGCCTCGTGAATCCGCGCTACCTCGTCGACGACGGCATTGAACTTCTCGCGCCGCGTCCGATAGATCTGGTCAACGCGGTCGTCGCGACAGATCGGCTTGTTGGTGGGGATCACGGCCACCTCGAGGCCGTAGATCTGGTAGAACTCCGTCTCCTCGGTCTCGGCGGTGCCGGTCATGCCGGCCAGCTTCTCGTACATCCGGAAGTAGTTCTGGATCGTGATCGTGGCGAGCGTCTGCGTCTCACCCTTGACCGTCACGCCCTCCTTGGCCTCGACCGCCTGGTGCAGCCCTTCCGACCATCGGCGTCCATGCATGACGCGGCCGGTGTTTTCGTCGACGATCAGTACCTGCCCATCCTGCACGATGTAGTCGACCTCGCGCTCGTACAGCGCATGCGCCTGCAGCAACTTGTGGATGATGTGCAGCTGCTCGCTCTTCGCGGCGTAGTCGGCCTCGATCTGCCGGCGAGCCTCCAGGCGGGCGGGCGCATCAAGATCGGAGTCCTGGTCGACCGCGTGGATTGCCTCGGAGATGTCGGGTACGATGAAGAACGACGGATCGTGCGGCGAGAGTGTCGCGGCGCCGCGGTCGGTCAGATGCACCGAGTGCCCCTTCTCGTCGAGCACGAAGAAGAGATCGTCCTCGATCCCCCGCATCGATTGCTGCCGGGTCGGCAGCTTCCTGTCGGCGATATGGTCGAGCTCGGTGCGGTGCAGCAACTGCTGTACGCCGGGCTCATTGCGCAGCTTCACGAGCTGCTTGTTCTTCGGCATGCCAAGCTGCGCCTGGAAGAGCTTGATGCCGGCCTCACTCTTCGTCTTGTCGTCGGCGAGCAGCTTCCCGCCCTCGGCAACGAGGGTGTTCACCACCCCGATCTGCTGCCGCACCAACTCGGCCACCTTCGCGTTAAACCCGCGGTAGTGTGTGCTGTCCTCGTCACCGACCGGACCGGAGATGATGAGCGGCGTCCGCGCCTCGTCGATCAGGATCGAGTCGACCTCGTCGATGATCGCGTAGATGTGGTCGCGCTGCACCCGCTGGTCGACCGAGAAGACCATGTTGTCGCGCAGGTAATCGAAGCCGAATTCGTTGTTGGTGCCGTAGGTGATGTCGGCGCCATAGGCGTCGCGACGCTCCGGCGACGACGGCTCGGTATCGTCGAGACACGCGACCGTGAGGCCGAGGTAGTGGTAGACGTGCCCCATCCACTGGGAGTCGCGGCGCGCCAGGTAGTTGTTGACGGTGACAAGCTGTGCACCGCGACCAGGCAGCGCATTCAGGTAGAGCGGCATCGTCGCAACCAGCGTCTTGCCTTCACCCGTTGCCATCTCGGTGATCCGACCGCGATGCAGGTTGATGGCACCGATGAGCTGCACGTCGTACGGCACCATGTTCCAGGTGGTCGGCTGGCCCATCACGTCGACCGTCGTGCCAACAAGCCGGCGGGTGGCCTCGCGAACGGTCGCGAACGCTTCGGGGAGGATCTCCTCGAGCGCCTCGGCGACCCCTTGGCGGAAGTTGGCCTCGGCCGTGACCAGCTCGCCCTCGATCCCGTCGCGCTCCGCGGGATCGGCGCAGTCGTGCTTCGCTGCCTTGATCCTCACAACCTCATCGCGGAGCTGCGCGGTGCGGTCGGCGATGATTCCACGGAATCGGGCGGTCTGCCCCTTCAGCTCGTCCTCGCTCAGGGTGCCGAGACGTTCCTCTTCCTGGTGAATCTGGTCGATGAGCGGCTGCAGCCGCTTGACCGCCCGGTCATGCCGCGCCCCGAAAATCGACTCCACAAACCGCTTGATCATGCCCGAACGCTCCGATATAGCCGTAACCCTGAAATATAGTCGCCGACTGAGTCGGGGACCCATCCAGTGAGCGGATGACCGGCGCGTACCCGGTCGCGGATGGCAGTCGATGAGATGTCGAGCGCGGGGATGTCCACGGCAAGGTCGAAGCCGTCCGGCGCTGCCATTCCTGCACGCCGGAAGACCGCAACCTGGCAGAGGCGGCGGATTTCGGCAGGTTGATGCCACGCCGGGAACTTTCCTGCCGCATCGGCACCCAGCAGCAGCACGAGTCGTGCGTCGGGCATGGCCGCCCGGAAGTGCCGCAAGGTGTCCACCGTGTACGACGGCCCCGGCCGCTCAAGCTCATGGCGGTCGATTTCCAACCCGCTGGCTCCCTGAAGCGCGAGCGCAACCATCTCCGCCCGGCCGGCGGCCGGCGCGTGATGTCCATCGGTCTTGTGGGGCTGCTCCGCCGCAACGACGAAACGCACCACGTCGAGGCCGAGTTGCTCGCGGGCGAGCTGGGCAACGATGAGGTGCGCGTTGTGGATCGGGTCGAACGAGCCCCCGAAAACGCCGATATGCACGTCAGCTCCCCGGTGTTCCCCCGGCCGTTGGCGCCGCCGCGGGAGTCGCCGCCGGACAGGTGGGGGCGAGACGTGGTGACTCGGGGTGGAACCGCCGGAAAAACTCGCATGTCTCAGCCACGTCCTCGAGATAGCCGAGCTTGCGATAGGTCGCGACCAGTGACTCCAGCGCCTCGGGAATGATCGCGGTGCGGGGATAGGTCGCGATCAGGTCCTTCAGGAGGAGGATCGCCGAGTCATTCGCCTTGTAGTGCATGTAGAACGTTGCCGCGCGATAGGCCTTGAAAGCGAACTTGTCCTCCAGCTCGGCGATCTTGCCTTGTGCCACCGTGGCGGAGGGCGTGCCCGGGAAGCGGCTCACGACTTCCTGGTACGTCGCAAGCGCCACGGTCCCGTAGGTCGGATCGAGCTCCGGACGTCGCCAGAGCGCCGCATAGGCATCGCCCGCGCGCACCAGCGCCACCGGCGCCAGCGAGTCACTACTGAAATCGTCGGACACCCGGCGGAACTCCCGGACCGCCTGGAGATTGCTCTTCTGGTGGAGCCGAGTCTCGGCGAGCTGGAAGCGCGCCCGCGGGATGCGCGGGTCGCCCGAGCGCATCTCGAGCTGCACTCGCTCGTATGCGACCGCGGCGTCATCCCACTTCCCTCGCGCATAGAAATCTTCGGCCCGGACCCACATCGAGTCGATTCCCGCGGCAGACGCGGTCCCCGCCGTCACCGGCGACGGGACAGCCGACCCGCCCCGACCACCGCAGGCGATCGTGAAGGTGAGCATCGACGCGGCGCACCACGACAGGTAACGGGACTGCAGGACGTTCATTCCGGTATGCTCTCCACCATCGCGAGATAGGCCCCGATGCGCTCGACATCGGGGCGGTCCGCCTGACACGCGCGCCATACGCCACGAGCGCCGGCCGGATCGCCAGCAAGGTAACGGGCCAGCCCGAGCTGCACGCGGGCGTCGATCCAGTCGGGCCGCACCGCCAGGATCGCGTCCAGCTCTTCCCGTGCCTGAAGGGGATTCCCGGCCTCGAGCAGGAGTCGCGCGAGGCGGAGCCGCAGGTCGAGGAAGTTCACGCCGAGCTCGACGGCGCGTCGGTATTCCAGGACCGCCTCGCCGAGTGCTCCGGCCTCGGCATAGAGATCGCCCAACCGCGCATGCTCGTTGGCGAGTCGTGCGGCCGCCGAAGACGACAATCCCGCCACGGGCGGCCCCGCGGCGGTCGACGCCTGGGCAAAGGCCGCCGCCGCCTCATCAGCCCGTCCGAGCTGGTTGAGCGCGAGCCCACGGTGGAGGAGGGCCTCGACGTAGCGTGGATTGAGCGCGAGCGCCCGATCGAACTCCACCAGTGCGTCGGCCGGGCGGTCGAGCAGCGACAGCGCGAGTCCGCGCAACTGGTAGACGTCGGCAAAGGCGCGACCGCTGACCTCGACGTCGTCAAGGCAGTGCAGCGTCCCGTAGTAGTCGCGATTGCCGAACCGGACGCGTGCCTCGCCGAGCAGGTGGTCGGCGCTAACGTCCACCCACCACCCCGCGGAAGTATTCGGTGGTCCGGACCAGCCCTTCCGCGAGCGGTACGAGCGGCTCCCAGCCCAGCGTGGCGCGGGCGATGGTGATGTCGGGCTGGCGCTGCTTCGGATCGTCGATCGGGAGCGGCCGGAACTCAACCGACGAGTTGCCGCCGACGACCTTGATCACCGCCTCGGCAAGCTCAAGCATCGTGAACTCCACCGGGTTCCCGATGTTGGTCGGTTCATCGCGGTCGGAATGGAAGAGACGGTAGATCCCCTCGATCAGGTCGGACACATAGCAGAATGAGCGCGTCTGCAACCCGCTGCCGTAAACGGTCATCGGCTCGCCTCGCAGCGCCTGCACGATGAAGTTCGACACCACGCGTCCGTCGTTCGGGCGCATCCGCGGCCCGTACGTGTTGAAGATCCGGACGATCCGGGTGTCGACGCCGCACGTGCGCCGGTACGCCATGGTCACGGCCTCGGCGTAGCGCTTGGCCTCGTCGTACACGCTCCGTGGACCGACGGAGTTCACGTGCCCCCAGTAGGTCTCGGGCTGGGGATGCACCTCGGGATCACCGTAAACTTCCGACGTCGACGCGAGGAAGAACCGGGCACCCTTCGCGCGGGCCAGCTCAAGGGAGTTGTGGGTCCCGTAGGAGCCGACCTTGAGCGTCTCGAGCGGCAACTCGAGGTAGTCGATCGGCGAAGCGGGCGATGCGAAGTGAAGCACGCCGTCGATGTCACCATCGACGTCGAACGGGATCGTTACGTCCTGCTCGATGAATTCGTAGTCGTCCCGCCCCGTGAGGTGCGCGACGTTGTCGGCGCTTCCGGTGATGAAGTTGTCGACACCGACGACCCTGTGCCCATCGGCCAGGAATCGATCGGTGAGGTGCGACCCGAGGAACCCTGCCCCGCCGGTGATCACGACTCTCATCAGGCCGCCCGCCGACCGATGCCGGCATACCGAAAGCCAAGTTGTGCAAGGCGTCCGGGTTCGTAGAGGTTGCGCCCGTCGACCAGCACCTTGCGGGCAAGCATGTTGTGCATGCGCTCGAAGTCGGGCGTGCGATAGACGAGCCACTCGGTCACGACGGCCAGTGCGTCCGCGCCTTCAAGCGCGTCGAATGGCTGGCCGACGAACGTGACCCGGTCACCCCAGAATCCGCGCGCAGCGTCCATCGCCTCGGGATCGTGGGCGCGCACGGTTGCACCCGCGTCGAGCAGGGCATTGATCAGCGGAATGGCGGGACTCTCCCGCATGTCATCGGTGCCGGCCTTGAATGACAGGCCCCACACCGCGACGGTGGTGCCCGCCACATCGCCCAGCAGACTCGACAACTTGTCGAACATCACCGATTTCTGGCGCTGGTTGACCGCCTCGACTGCCTCGAACAGGTCGGGGACCATCCCCACGGCCCGGGCAGTGTGCACCAGCGCCTTCACGTCCTTCGGGAAGCACGAGCCACCGTAGCCCGGACCGGGGAAGAGGAAGGCGTTGCCGATCCGGCTGTCGCTGCCGATTCCCTTGCGGACGGCGAATACATCGGCGCCTACCAGTTCACAGAGCTCGGCCACCTGGTTCATGAACGAGATCCGGGTCGCAAGCATCGCATTCGCCGCGTATTTGGTGACCTCGGCGGATGGAATGTCCATGAACAGGATCGGTGAACCCGAGCGCACGAAGGGCGAGTAGAGCTCTCGCAGCAACTCCTCGGCACGAGGGTCGTCCGTGCCGAGCACCACGCGATCGGGCTTCATGAAATCGTCGATCGCCGCGCCTTCCTTGAGGAACTCCGGGTTTGACGCCACGGCGAACTCCCCGTCGCCCTCCCCCCGCACCGCCGCGCGCACCTTCTCGGCGGTCCCGACCGGTACGGTCGATTTGGTGACCACCACCTTGAAGCGGTCGAGATTGCGGCCGACGGTGCGCGCGACATCAAGCACGTGCTGCAGGTCGGCCGACCCGTCCTCTCCGGGCGGCGTGCCCACGGCGATGAACACCACGTCGCCGTGCTGAATTGCACCGGGCAGGTCGGTGGTGAAATGCAGGCGGCCGGCCTCGACGTTGCGCGCGACGAGGGGCTCGAGGCCCGGCTCGTAGATCGGCAGCACGCCGTCGCACAGATTCTGCACCTTCGCGGCGTCGTGATCGGCGCACACCACGTCATTGCCCGTCTCGGCGAGGCATGCGCCCGCCACGAGCCCGACGTATCCGGACCCGATCACCGTGACACGCATCAGCGCACCGATCCCAGGATATGGCGGGTGTCAACCACGAGCATCGAATTGTCGCGCACCAGCTCCCAATCGATGTTCGAGTGATCAGTAATGATGAACGTCGCGTCGGCCGCCTGGAGCGCCGCTGCCGTGAGCGGCACCGACACGTAGTCGTGTTCGGCTTCCGTGAACGACGGCACATACGGATCGTGGTATGACACGTCGGCGCCATACTGATGCAGGAGACCGAGAATATCGAGCGCCGGGCTTTCCCTGAGGTCGTCGATGTCTTTCTTGTAGGCGACGCCCAGCACGAGGACGCGCGCGCCCTTGATCGCCTTGCCATGCTGGTTCAGTTCTTCCATGAGCTTGCGCACCCAGAAGAGTGGCATTTCGCTGTTGAGTTCGCCGGCGAGGTCGATGAATCGGGTCTTGTAGTTCAGACCACGCATCTTCCACGCGAGATAGTGCGGGTCGATCGGGATGCAGTGCCCACCGAGGCCGGGGCCGGGGGTGAACTTCATGAAACCGAACGGCTTGGTCGCGGCCGCGTCGATCACTTCCCAGACATCGACGCCAAGCTTGTCACACACGATCGCCATCTCGTTGACCAGGCCTATGTTGACGCTGCGGAAGGTGTTCTCCAGCAGCTTCACGAGCTCGGCCGCCTCGGTCGTGGAGACCGGAACGAGCGTATCGATGGCGGGCGCGTACATGGCGCAGGCCACGCGATGACAGTCGGGGGTGATGCCACCGACCACCTTCGGGGTGTTCTTGGTGCCGTATTTCACGTTACCCGGATCGACTCGTTCGGGGGAGAACGCGAGGAAGAAGTCCTCGCCCACCTTGAGGCCGGTGCTCTCAAGCGCCGGCAGCATGATCTCCCTCGTCGTGCCGGGGTAGGTGGTGCTCTCGAGAATGATCACCTGGCCCCGCCGCAACGACGCCTTGATTGCCTCGGTCGCGGCGACGATGAACGACACATCGGGATCTTTGTACTTCGACAGCGGAGTCGGCACGCAGATCGAGATCGCGTCAGCCTCGGCAAGACGGGCCCCGTCTGTGGTGGCCTCGAAGTTCTTCTCCCGGAGCTCCCGCACCTCCGCGTCGGAGATGTCCTTGATGTGCGAATGGCCGCTATTGAGGCCGGTGACGACGCGCTCGCTGATGTCGTAGCCGAGGACCCGAAAGCCCGCCCGCGCCAACTCGACGGCGAGCGGGAGGCCGACATAGCCCAGTCCCACGATCCCGAATGTCACGTCGCGGCGCTCTGCCCGCGCGATCAGTTCATCTGCCAAGCTCATCCAGCATTCTCCACTGTCATGGGGGTCCCGCCCGCGGAAAGCGAACGGCTGGCGGCCTCCAGGACCCGAACCACCCGGACCCCCTCAGCCGCGTCGGTTTTCTCCGGGGCAGCGCCCCTCGCCACGCGCACGAAGTGGGCCAGTTGCAGCGGCAGCGGTTCCCCTCCCGGCACGCGGGGGATCCGGATATCGCCCTCTCGCAGGGAAAGCGACTCCGCGGCCGACACGAACGCCTCCTTGCGATCGATGCCCTTGTCGTAGATGCGCAGCTTTTCCCGCGGCGCCATGTCGTCGAACACCGCCATCTGTCGCGAGCCCACCACGGTGAGCTTCCGTTCCTTGTGCGGATCAAGCCACGAAAGCTGGGCGTGGGCCACCACACCCGACCTGAAATGCATGGTCAGGAAGACCACATCCTCGATGCCTGGCTGGAGGTAGGCATGTCCGTGCGCCGCGACACTCACCGGCGCTTCGCCAAGGAGGTGCAACGCGATCGAGACGTCGTGGGGACCGAGGGACCAGAGCGCGTTCTCGTCGGGACGCACCTGACCCAGGTTGACCCGCTGCGAGTAGAGGTAGTGCGGTGTGCCGAGCGAATCGTCGCGCAGCATGCCGTGGAGCACGTCGATGATCGGATGGTGCACCAGCAGGTGACCAACCAGCAGCGGAACGCCCGCCCGATCGGCGGCTTCGGCCATCGCCTCCGCATCACGCACCGAGAGCGCGAACGGTTTCTCCACCAGCGCCGGGATCCCGGCGGCCACCGCCTCGAGCGCAAGCGCGCAATGCAGCGGCGCGGGGGCGGCGATCACCACCGCGTCGACGCGGCCGAGCAGGTCGGCGGGTCGGTCGGTGACGTGTGTCTCGGGGTACTGCGCTCGAACGCGCTCACGCGTCGCCTCGCTCGCGTCGCACACCGACGTGAGCTCGACGTCCTTCATCGCCGCGAGGGTGCGCACATGGTTCTTGCCCCACGCGCCGGCCCCGATGACGCCGACCCGGGTGCGGCTCACCGGTAGAAGTCCCCCACCGCCCCGATCACTTCGTCCTGCTGTGCGTCGGTGAGCTCGGGATAGATCGGCAGCGAGATCACTTCAGCCATCGCGCCCTCGGTGACGGGCAACGAGCCCATGCGATACCCGAGTGCGGCAAAGCAGGGCTGCAGGTGCAGCGCAGTGGGGTAGTACACCATCGAACCGATGGACCGTGCGGTGAGGTGTTCGCGAAGGGCGTCGCGGCGCTCGGCTCGCACCGTGTACTGGTGGAAGATGTGCTCGTTCGCCGGGTCGACCGTGGGGGCCGTGACCGGCGCCATCGCCGCGAATCCGGCGTCGTAGCGGGCAGCGCGGGCGCGGCGGCCAGCGCTCCACGCGTCGAGGTAGGGCAGCTTGGCGAGGAGGATGGCGGCCTGGAGCGAATCGAGCCGCGAGTTGAGACCCACCTCCTCATGGTGGTACTGCTTGGCCCCGCCGTGCAGGCGCATGCGCTTCAGCCGTTGGGCAAGCGCCGCATCCTGAGTGACGATCATGCCACCGT
The DNA here is from genome assembly GCA_046596135.1 of Gemmatimonadales bacterium. Taxonomy (GTDB): domain Bacteria; phylum Gemmatimonadota; class Gemmatimonadetes; order Gemmatimonadales; family GWC2-71-9; genus Palsa-1233. Next base: position 11,756 of record JBKJMX010000103.1, on the reverse strand, counting down.
CACCCCACGCGCCAAGGTTCTTGCTGGGGAAGAACGAGAAGGTGCCCGCTGTGCCGAGTTCGCCCGCCATCCACCACGCGCCATCCACCTTGCGGCGCGCACCGATCGCCTGTGCCCCGTCCTCGATCAACATCAGTCCGTGTTTCTCGGCGAGCGGAATGATCCGCTCCATCGGCACCATCTGTCCGTAGAGATGCACCACCACGATCGCCTTGGTGCGTGGCGTGATCGCGGCCTCGATCGCATCGGGATCGATGTTGAACGTTTGGGGGTCGATGTCGACGAAGACCGGTGTGCCGCCGGCGTTGTGGATCGTGCCGGCGGTCGCGAAAAACGTGAATGAGGTGGTGATCACCTCGTCGCCGGGCTGGAGTTCGAGCGACCGCAGCGGGAGGAGAATCGCGTCGGTCCCGCTCGCGCAACCGATGGCGTGCGCGGCGTGCGACAACTCCGCGACCGCCTGTTCCAGCTCGGCGATCTCCGGACCCATGATGAAGTACTGCCGCTCGATCACGTCCATCATCCGCGCCAGCACTGCGTCCTTCACGGTCGCATACTGCGCCTTCAGATCCAACATCGGCACACTCATGCCACGCCACCTCGCAAAAGCCAGAAAAGAGGCTCAACCTCAAGTAACATGGGAAGTTAGCCGCGTGGGGGTTCCCCTACAAACGGCTCGAGCCGCCCGTCGGCTTCCCTGTAGCTCGCGCCACATTCGGCGCATGCCGCCCCGCCGCCCCGGACCACGAGGCGGGTGCCGCACTGGCACACCCAGCCAACCCGCCGGGCCGGGACACCGACCATGAGGGCGTAGGGCGGCACGTCGCTCGTCACGACGGCCCCCGCCCCGACAAATGCGTATTCGCCGAGGGTCACGCCGCAGACGATCGTGGCATTGGCACCGATCGAGACGCCCCGCTCGACCACCGTCCGCCGGTACTCGTGCTTGCGCGACACGTGGCTGCGGGGGTTGATGACGTTGGTAAAGACGCAGCTCGGTCCGCAGAACACGTCGTCGCCGAGTTCGACGCCTTCGTAGATCGAGACGTTGTTCTGCACCTTGACATTGTTGCCGAGTCGGGTGCCGCCCATGACTACGACATTCTGGCCGAGATTGCAGCGCTCGCCGATCACCGCACCGGGCATCACGTGACTGAAATGCCAGATCTTGGTGCCCTTGCCGATCGTTGCTCCCTCATCCACGTAACTCGATTCGTGCACGAAATGCTCGGCCATCACCCACCTCCAGGCCCTGGTCGGGGACGCGCAACCCGGGCCGGGGTCCGTGCGCGATCCAGCCCGAGCCAAGACCGGTGGCCGGCTTCGGGCAGGGCAAAGATAGGGCAATACGGGAAGGGAATGCGCATGGAGGGCTACCGACTCACGAGGGGATCAGAGGGGCGCAACGACCCCATCGGAACCGATGAGCTTGACCTCGGGCTCAAGTCGCACACCCCAGCGCTCCTCGACCCGCCGCCGCACATCGCGCATCAGCGACACCACGTTGCCGCTGGTCGCTCCACCGGTGTTGATGAAATAGTTGGCGTGCATCGGTGACACCTCAGCCGAACCCTCGCGCAAACCCCTGAGCCCCGTGGCCTCGATGAACTGGCCACTGGTTCGCGGCTTCTCGACGGGCCACGCTGCCGGCAGGACCGGGTTCTTGAAGACGCTTCCGCAGCACGGCTGGTTGAACGGTGTGCCATCGCGCCGCCAGCGGTAGAGGGCTTCGGTCTCGGCCTCAAGCAGCTCTGGATCCTCTGGACGGAGCAGCACCGTCGCGGCCAGCACGACAACGTCACCGAGCCCGCTGCGACGGTATGCAAAACCTGCATCGGCGGCAGCGATGACGCGGTCGTGCCCGTCCTGTCCAACCACCAGCACCGATTCCACCGTGTCGCGCCACTCGGCGCCGTGGCACCCGGCGTTCATCACGATGCCGCCACCAACGCTCCCGGGCACCCCCACCATCTTGTGCACTCCGCCCCAACCCGCCGACGCCGTGCGCTTGGCCGCGGTGGGCGCCGGCAGTCCGGCTCCGAATGTCCAGCGATCACCGTCGTGCGTGACCGCGTCGACGCCCTTCCCCATTCGGATCACCAGCGCAGCAAGGCCCTCATCCGGAAAGAGGAGATTCGACCCGAGGCCGAGCGCGAACCACGGCACGTCGGCGTCACGACAGCGCATCAGCGCCGCGGCCACGTCCTCAGGCCCGGCCGGAAAGAGCACGGTCGCCGGCCCGCCGATCCGGTAGGTGGACCAACGGGCCAGGGCTTCGTCCTCCGCCACGCGGCCCGACACCACGCCGCGCAGTGCCGCTGCGAACGCTGCGTCCCGCGCGTCGGTCATGTGCTCGCGAGCTCCTTCGCCATGGCGTGCCATTCCTGCAGTGAGCGCACCTCGCCCCGACGACTCTTGAGCGCGATGATTGCATCGCACGCCGCCGACGCCGCCGACATCGTGGTGGTGTACGGGATGCCGTGCTGCAACGCAGCGCGGCGCATCGAGTAGTCGTCATGCTGGGTGAGCTTGCCGAGGGGGGTATTGACGAGCAGCTGGATGCGGCCCGAGAGCATCAGATCGATGCCGTTGGGACGCCCCTCGTACACCTTCATCACCCGCTCGGCTGGTACGCCGCGAGCGCGCAGGTACTGGGCGGTGCCACTCGTGGCAAGCACCTGGAATCCCAACTCGTGAAAGCGGCGCGCGATCGGTACCACGGTCGCCTTGTCGTGATCGTTGACCGTGACGAACACCGCCCCCTCAAGCGGCAGGGCGCCATCGACGCTGGCCTGCGCCTTGGCGAATGCCATCCCGAATGAATCGGCGATCCCCATCACCTCACCGGTCGAGCGCATCTCGGGTCCGAGTCGCACGTCGACGCCGGGGAACTTCGCGAACGGGAACACGGCCTCCTTGACCGCCACGTATGGCTGCAGCGGGTCATCGACCAGACCGAGATCGGCGAGCTTGCGTCCCGCCATCACCGCGGCGGCCAGGCCGGCGAGCGGAACTCCGGTTGCCTTGGACACAAACGGAATGGTGCGCGACGCCCTCGGGTTCACCTCCAGCACGAACACCACGCCATCCTTGATCGCGTATTGCACATTGATCAGGCCGATCACGCCGAGTCGGCGGGCGAAGGCGCGGGTCTGCTCGCGCATCTGCTCCACCTGGTCCTCGGTGATGAGGTATGGGGGCAGTACGCAGGCGGAATCGCCGGAATGGATGCCTGCATCCTCGATGTGCTGCATCACGCCGCCAATGATCACGTTCTCGCCGTCGGAGATCGCGTCGACATCTGCCTCGAAGGCATCCTCGAGGAACGAGTCGATCAGCACCGGGTGCCCGGGAGCAACCCGCGCCGCCTCGTCGAAGAACTCCTGCAGCTCGGGCGTGTCGTAAACGATCCGCATGGCGCGCCCGCCAAGGACATAACTCGGCCGCACCAGCACTGGGTACCCGATCCGCTCGGCCACCGCGACGGCGGCATCGACTGACTTCGCCGTACCGGCCGGCGGCTGGCGGATGCCGAGTTCGTTGGCGAGCGCCTCGAACCGGTGCCGATCCTCGGCGGCGTCGATCGCGTCGGGCGACGTACCGAGGATTGGCACGCCCGCCGCCTCAAGTCCCTTCGCGAGCCGCAGCGGTGTCTGTCCGCCGAGTTGCACCACCACGCCCATCGGGCGCTCGACGTGCACGATCTCGAGCACGTCCTCGAGCGTCAGCGGCTCGAAGTAGAGCACGTCGGAGATGTCGAAGTCGGTGGAAACCGTCTCCGGATTGGAATTGACCATCACGGTGCGGTAGCCGAGTTCGCGGAACGCCAGCGTCGCTCGCACGCAGCAGTAGTCGAACTCCACGCCCTGCCCGATGCGATTCGGTCCCGAGCCGAGGATGATCACGGTTTCCCGGCCGTCGTGCACCGCCTCGGTTTCCTCGTCCCAGCAGGAGTAGAGATATGGCGTGGTCGACGGGAACTCGCCGGCGCAGGTGTCGACCGTCTTGTAGACAGGGCGAAGGCCGAGTCGGTGGCGCGAGGCGCGTACGTGATCCTCGGGGAGATCCTTGAGATCGGCGAGTTGCCAGTCGGAGAAGCCGGCGCGCTTGAGCCGTCGAAGGGCGGCGCGATCGGCGGCGTCGTCGGCCCCGAACGGGTGGCGGATCCACTCTTCCTCCATCGCGACGAGTTCCTCGAGTTGCTGCAGGAACCACGGGTCGATCCGCGACGCCTCGTGGATCGCTTCAATGCTCACCTTCGCGACCATCGCGCGCTTGATCTGGAAGAACCGCTCCGGCGTCGGGGTTCGGATCGCCGAGAGCAGTGTCTCGCGGTCGGTGGCGCTGAGGCGGTCGTCGATCGGGCCGGCACCGATGACCCAGCCGGCGCGGCCCGACTCGAGGCCGCGGAAACCCTTCTGCAGCGCCTCCTTGAACGTCCGCCCGATCGCCATTGCCTCACCCACCGACTTCATCTGGGTGGTGAGGGTCGGATCGGCAGCCGGGAACTTCTCAAACGCGAACCGTGGGATCTTCACCACCACGTAGTCGAGCACCGGCTCAAATGACGCGGGCGTCATCTTCGTGATGTCATTCGGCAGTTCGTCGAGGGTGTAGCCGACGGCCACCTTGGCGCCGATGCGCGCGATCGGGAAGCCGGTCGCCTTTGAGGCCAGCGCTGACGAACGAGACACCCGCGGGTTCATCTCGATCACCAGCTGCTCGCCGGTGGCTGGGTCGACGGCGAACTGCACGTTGCACCCGCCCGCCGCCACGCCGACCTCACGAATGATCTTGATCGACGCATCGCGCATCGCCTGGTACTCGCGATCGGTGAGCGTCATTGCCGGTGCGACGGTGATCGAGTCGCCGGTGTGGACGCCCATCGGGTCGATGTTCTCGATCGAGCAGACGATCACCACATTGTCGGCGCCATCACGCATCAACTCGAGCTCGAACTCCTTCCAGCCGATGATGCTGCGCTCGACCAGCACCGACGTGACCGGCGAGAGTTCGAGACCGCGATGCAGCATCGTGGTGAACTCCTCGCGGTTGTACGCGATCCCGCCACCGGTGCCGCCAAGGGTGTACGACGGGCGGAGGATCGCCGGATAGCCGGTACGGGCGACCGCCGCGTACCCTTCCTCCATTGTGGTGGCCACCGACCCGGCCGGGGTCGCGAGCCCGATCCGCTTCATCGCCTGCGCAAACTCGGCACGGTCCTCCGCCACGCGAATGGCGCGCTCGTTGGCACCGATCAGTTCGACGCCGTACTTCTCGAGGGTCCCATCCTGCACCAGGGCCATCGCGACGTTCAGCGCGGTCTGCCCGCCCATCGTGGGGAGCAACGCGTCGGGGCGCTCCCGCTCGATCACCTTCGTCACCCACTCGGGCGTCACCGGCTCGATGTAGGTCGCGTCGGCGATCTCGGGGTCGGTCATGATCGTGGCGGGATTCGAGTTCACCAGGATGACCCGATATCCCTCCTCCCTGAGCGCCCGCACTGCTTGCGTTCCGGAATAGTCAAACTCGGCGCCCTGCCCGATGACGATCGGGCCGGAACCGATGATGAGGATCGAAGAAATGTCAGTGCGCTTGGGCATCCACGAGGTCCTGGAGGGTCTGTTCGAAAGAAATGGTCGGCGCCCATCCGGTGGCGGCGTGCAACTTGGCCGGGTTGCCGATCAAGACGGGAATATCGCCGGGTCGCAGCAGCGCAGCATCCTGCTCGGCTTTCGCGCTGACGCCGACGATGCCGGTCAGTGCGTCGAAACAGTCGCTGAGACGGCGCCCAACGCCGCTGGCGACGTTGTAGGCCTCGCCCGGAACACCGTGCTCGAGGAGGAGCAGGTATGCCCGGACGACATCGCGCACGTCGAGGAAATCGCGCACCGCGTCGAGGTTGCCGGTCGTCACCGAGGCCTGGGCTTGCCGCTTCGCTTCGATGAGGCGCGCCGCGAGCGCGGGGAGAACGTACGTGGTGGTCTGGCCGGGCCCGGTGTGCGGGAATGAGCGGGCGATGGTCAGCTCAATTCCGGTCCCCTCGCACATGCCGAGCGCGGCCACCTCGGCCGCGGCCTTGCTCGCCGCATACGGCGACACCGGATAAACAGAAGTGTCCTCGTCGATCGGCCCGGTGTGGCGAGAACCATAGACCTCGCCGCTCGACACAAAGAGGAAGCGGGCGTTGTGGCCCGTGGAGGCGAGTGCCTCGAGCAGCCACACCGTCGCAATGCCGTTGACCTGCATCGCCCCCTCGGGATCCTTGCGTGCGGCGGCGCCAGATGCAACGGCTGCGAGGTGAACCACCGCGTCGGCATGGGCCGCCGCGATGCGGGCGAGGTCTGCCTCGACTCGGATGTCAGCCTCCACCACATCGATGCCGGCGCGGTCATCGCGCCACTCTGTCGGCACTGGCGAACCGGGAAGCACCGCCGCTACGACGTCATGGCCCTCGCTGCGCGCGGCGCGCACCAGCCACCTGCCCACGAAGCCGTCGGCGCCGGTGATCAGCAGCTTCACCGCGGTGCGACCCGTGCCATGTCGGCGTCGACCATCATCTTCACCAGGCCTTCGAATGACACCTTCGGTTCCCAACCCAGCGTGGTGCGGGCCTTGGTCGGGTCAGCAAGCAACAGGTCGACTTCTGCCGGTCGGTAGAACGCGGGATCGACCTTCACATACTGTTCCCAGTCGAGCCCGACGTGCTCGAACGCGACCCGCACCAGGTCACCGACGCTGTGGGTCTCGCCCGTTCCGACCACCACGTCTTCGGGTGTCGGGTGCTGCAGCATCCGCCACATCGCGTCGACATAGTCGCCAGCAAATCCCCAGTCACGGCGGGCCTCGAGGTTGCCGAGTCGGAGCTCAGTTGCCTTGCCATGGGCGATGCGCGCCACGCCATCGGTCACCTTGCGAGTGACGAACTCCATGCCGCGCCGCGGTGATTCGTGGTTGAAGAGGATGCCGCTCACGGCGTATAACCCGTACGACTCGCGATAGTTCACCGTGATCCAGTGACCATACAGCTTGGCAACGCCATAGGGAGAGCGGGGGTAGAACGGCGTGTTCTCGTCCTGCGGGGTGTGCACAACTTTGCCGAACATTTCCGACGAACTCGCCTGATAGAAACGCGCAGTCGGACAGGCAAGACGGAGGGCCTCGAGAATACGCGTGACACCGAGTGCGGTGAATTCGCCGGTGAGCACGGGCTGGGTGAACGACGTCGGGACGAACGACTGCGCAGCGAGGTTGTACACCTCGTCCGGCTGCACGTCCTTCATCACCACGGTGAGCGAGTGCTGGTCGAGGAGGTCGGCGGCGACGATCCGGACCCGGTCGATCAGGTGATCGATGCGCTCGTAGCTATGGTGCGAGGTCCGGCGGACCACACCGACCACGTCATAGCCCTTCTCCAGCAGGAACTCGGCGAGGTATGAGCCGTCCTGGCCGGTGATACCGGTGATCAGCGCTGTGGGCATCGAGCCCCTCCGGGGCAGTGTTGGGCCCGCCGGTATTGCCTGTCCGGGGGGCACATGCTATTGTTCATGGCTGTCAGACAACCACGTTTTCTGGAGTTTTCCATGGCGCGTACCTGCACCATGTGCGGCAAGGGCCCGACGACCGGCAACAGCGTCAGCCATGCCAACAATCGCACCAAGCGGCGCTGGTATCCAAACCTGCAGACTGTCCGGGTCCTGATCGACGCGGCCCCGCGCCGAGTCCGGGTTTGCACCCGCTGCATCAAGAGCGGCAAGGTCGTCAAGGCAACGAGCGCCGCACCCGCCGCCTGATCCTGCTGGCTGGTGCGTGACCGTCACGGGTGGCCCCTCTCGAGGTGCCACCCGTTCTGCATTCCGGTCGGGACGTGAAAAAGGGGACCCGAGGGCCCCCTTGATGCATGCGTCGATGACCGGGGATCCGGGAGCCGTCACTCGGAGACGAGCTCGATCCGCGCCATCTCGGCGCCATCGCCAGGGCGGTGCCCAAGCTTGAGGATCCGGGTATAGCCGCCCGGACGCGCCGCGAAGCGCGGTCCGATCTCCTTGAACAGCTTGGTCAGGATTTCACGATCCTTGATCTTCTGCTCAACCTGACGGATGGCGTGCAGGTCGCCACGGCGCGCAAGGGTGATGAGCTTCTCGGCGTATGGCCGGATCTCCTTCGCCTTGGCGACGGTGGTGTTGATCCCCTCGTGCTCGAACAGCGATGCCGCCATGTTGCGCATCATTGCCCGCTTGTGGCTCGTCGACCTCGAAAGGCCTCGTCCCTTTTTGCGGTGCCGCATTTACGCTTCCTCTCCGTTGCCCGCGATGGCCATCGGGGGCGTGCCCTCATTGACGATCCGGAGGTCGCCATCAGCCTCCTCGAACTGCATCCCGAAGTTGAGCCCTTCGCGCTGCAGCAATTCTCCAATTTCCTGCACGGCCTTGTCGCCGATGTTCTTGACGTCGTTCAGTTCCTTCGTGGTGAACTCAACGAGGTCGCGCAGGGTGCGGATGTTCGAATTCTTCAGCGAGTTGAGCGACCGGACGCTGAGGCCGGCGTCATCGATCGACTGCGCCAGGCGCGCCTTGAGGCCGGTAGCCGGCATCTCGACGTCTTCGACTGGCGGGGCCATCTGCGGCACCTTGCCGAACTCGACGAAGTAGCGGAAATGCTCCTGCGCGAGGGCGGCCGCGTATGCGATCGCATCCTCGGGCGAGATCGTCCCGTTGGTCTCGACTGATACGGTGAGCCGGTCGTAGTCGGTGCGCTGACCAACGCGGGTCTCGGCGACCGTGAAATTGGCGCGGCGCACCGGGTTGTAGATCGCGTCGATCCGCACCAGGTCGAGCGGGTACGAGCGGTCGCTCGGGTGGAGCTCGGCCTCGACGTATCCGCGGCCCTTGTTGACGTAGAGCTCGCAGCTCACCTCACGGTCGTCCTGCACCGTGAACAGCAGGTGATCGGGGTTGCCGATATCGGCCTGGCCCGAGGGCTGGATGTCGCGGGCGTAGACCGCACCCGGACCCTGCTTGGTGATCCGCAGGATGACGGTGTCGTCCACATCTTCGGCGATGACCAGAGTCAGCGACTTGAGCCGCTGGATGATCTGGTGCACGTCTTCAAGCACGCCCTGCACCGTCTGATGCTCGTGCACGACGCCGTCGAGGCGGAAGCCCCAGACCGCGCTGCCACGCAGCGACGACAGCAGCAGGCGCCGCAGCGAGTTGCCGAGCGTATGGCCGAAGCCCCGCTCGAGCGGCTGCAGGCGGAACTCCGCCATGTTCGGATTGTCTTCGCGCGCCATCTTCTCGACAACGTGCGGGCGTACCAGACCAGTCAGGTCGATGCTCATCAGCGTCGTATCCTCGGTTACTTCGAGTAAAGCTCGACGATCAACTGCTCCTGCGCATTGACCGGGATTGCATCACGGGTCGGCAGCTCGAGCAGGCGACCAGCGGCGCGCTCGCTATCGATCGAGAGCCAGGGCACCGGCGCACCGCGCGAGGCCTGATCCTGCGCCACCTGCACCGCGAGCATCTCGCGATCGGCGGGGGCGACACGCACTTCCTGGCCAGGCTGCACCTTGAAGCTGGGGATGTCGACCTTCGCGCCATTGACCTCGATGTGACCGTGGCGAACGAGCTGGCGCGCGGCGGGACGCGACGCGGCAAAGCCCATGCGGTACACGATGTTGTCGAGGCGGCTCTCGAGCGCCACCAGAAGGTTGGTGCCCTTGACGCCCGGCAGGAGCGAGGCCTTCGAGTAGGTGGTGCGGAACTGGGTCTCGGTGAGACCGTACATCCGCTTCACCTTCTGCTTTTCACGCAGCTGCTTGGCGTATTCCGACATCTTGCGCCCACGTCCCGCGCTCTGGCCATGCTGGCCGGGAGGAAATGGACGACGCTCCACCGCGCACTTCTCGGTGAGGCAACGGGTGCCCTTGAGGAACAGCTTGGTGCCTTCGCGACGGCAGAGACGGCAGACCGGACCAGAGTAACGTGACATGAATCAGACCCGCCGCTTCTTCGGGGGACGACACCCGTTGTGTGGAATCGGCGTCACGTCGCGAATCGACGCCACCTTGAGGCCCACCGACGCAAGCGCCTGGATCGCCGACTCGCGTCCGCTGCCCGGCCCCTGCACCCGCACGTGCACCTTGCGCAGGCCGAGGTTGAGCGCCTCGCGGGCGCAATTCTCAGCCGCAACGGTCGCGGCGAACGGCGTGCTCTTCTTCGATCCCTTGAACCCCGCCTTGCCGGCAGTGCCCCAGGTGATCGTGTTGCCACGCATATCGGTGATCGTGATCAGGACGTTGTTGAACGTCGCGGAGATGTGAACCATCCCCTCCGACTCCACGATCTTCTTCGAGCGCTTGCCGCCCGTCTTGCCGGTACCAGTAGTGGGAGCTGTCATAATTACTTCTTCGTCGCCTTCTTCTTGCCGGCGATGGCCCTACGCGGGCCCTTCTTCGTCCGGGCGTTCGTGTGCGTGCGCTGACCGCGCACGGGAAGGCCCCGGCGATGCCGGATGCCGCGATAGCTGCCCGTGTCCATCAGCCGCTTGATGTTCATGGCGACTTCGGTACGGAGCGAACCCTCGGTCTTGACGGTGCGCTCGATCACCTGGCGCAGGCGACCCACCTCGACATCGGTGAGGTCGCGGACCCGGGTGTCGAGGTTGATGCCGGTCTCGGTGAGGAGCTTCACGCTCGTCACGCGACCGATGCCGTAGATGTAGGTCAGGCCGATTTCAACGCGCTTTTCGCGCGGAAGGTCGACGCCAGCAATACGCGCCATGATCAGCCCTGCCGCTGCTTATGCTTGGGCGTGCGCTTGCAGATGATGCGCGTCACACCGCGACGCTTCACCACTCGGCAGCTCTCACAGATCGGCTTCACGCTCGAACGAACCTTCACTGCATTTCTCCGGACCCGGGTTTGCGGGATAGCAGGGAATGATAGGGCCTGACCCGACCCGGCGCAAGGCAACCTTGGGGGTGCGCCCTACCCCATTGCCTCGCGAAAACTCTCCCACGCCGCCCGCGGGTCGGCGTCCGACGTGATCGGCCGCCCGACCACGAGGTGCGTGGCTCCTGCCGCCACTGCCGCCGCCGGCCCGGCCACCCGCGCCTGGTCTCCGGCGTCTTCCCCGCTCCGCCGGATCCCTGGCACCACAATGCGGCCCGACCCCACCACCGGACGCACCGTCGCGATCTCTGCGGGCGAACAGACCACCCCGGTCGCGCCCGCCTTCATGGCCATCGCGGCGAGCCGCGCCACCTCGGGCTCGACCCCGTCAATGCCGCGGCCGATTACTGCCCCGAACCCTGCCGGGTCGTGCGAGGTGAGCACCGTGACCGCCACGACCGCGATCTTGCCCCCGGCCGCCTCCACTGCCGCCGCGATCATCGCCTCGCCACCCAGCGCGTGCACCGTGACCATCTCGACACCAAGATCGACCGCCGCAGCCACCGCGCCTTTGACGGTGTTCGGGATGTCGTGCCACTTGAGGTCGAGAAAGACCGGGTGACCGTTGGCCACGACCGACCGCACGAACCCCACCCCGGCGCGCGTCATCATCACCGACCCGACCTTGACGGCGCACCGGTCGGGCAAGGTGTCGAGCAGGGCCACCGCACTGGGTGCGCTGTCGTGGTCGAGGGCGGGCACGTCGGGTGCCCAGAATTATAGATCACGGCGACCCGGTGAAAGTCTTATTGGCGATACTGCGGTGGGGTACGCGGCAGCGCGCGAGCCGCCTACTCGATGA
>JBKJMX010000158.1:0-3248 GCA_046596135.1 Gemmatimonadales bacterium | reverse complement strand
GGGTCGACCAGCCTGCCCACCCGGAGTACGGTTGCGGGTGCGGCCTGGGCACTCGCCCTCACCGGTGCCACGAGCGCGAGACAGCAGAGAACCTTCGGGATAATGCGCATGTGCATCGATCTCTTTCTGTGGTGTGGGATGGGAAATTTGGTCGCGATCATGGCTAGACGGTCACGGAACTCAAAAACATGGAGAGCATACGGGAAGCATCGCACCCTGATTGGGATGCGGTCAACCTTGTGATGACCCCACAGGTGCCGCACGTGTGCGGTACCCGCGTTTACGCGGACGGGAAATGGGCCGGGCCGTCCATCATACGACGATCCCCCACAGGTGCCGCACTCGTGCGGCACCCGCGTTCACGCGGAATGATCATGGGCCGACATGTCGCGACGATCACGCGGACGTCGGGTTCGGGACATCATCCGATGACATTCCGGCCGCACGTGGCGCATTTCACGTTCCGGCCAAAACGGGCATTGTCACACGCCATTCCGGCCAAGGCCGGGTGCCGCGCAAGCGCGGCACCTGTGGTAACAACGACGTGATTACGCCCACGTCGGCCATCGTTCAACGGTCCCCCACAGGTGCCGCACGTGTGCGACACCTCGCTGTTGGGGCTGGGGAAGGCGGAGATCGAGGCGATCAGGGGGTCATTCAGGCACTTTGTTTAGCCCCGCTCCACTGGAAGGTCGTTGTCGCAACTGGTCACGCCGTTTCGCCACGTAGGTGCGGAGCAACCGCGCCCACTTGTCGGTCATCGGAGTCGCTGCAGGCAGCATGGCAGTTTCGAACGCCGCCTTGTCGATCGACGCTGGAAGCTCAGCGATCAACTCCTCTGCTCGGGTGAGCAGCCATCCCGTCGGTAGGCTGCACGCTTTTGATTCGGCGTTCAGCTGGGTTGCGCCGATGCGATCGACCTGTGTCTCGCCGCCGATAGCCATCGCCAATTTTGGACTGCGATCGGGGGAGATGTATGGGACCACACTCGCCAAGTCATAGAGCGGCGCCAGTTGGCTGCCCCCGTCCAGATGTTGAATGCTGTAGTTGCGGGCATGGGCATCGGTTCCACCAATCAGCCACTGTAACACAAGCGCCGAGCCGAAGGTCAGGACGTCACTTTCCGGAGTGCGGGCGTTTCTCCAGAGTAGCCTTCCCCAATCGGCAGCTCTTGGTCCGCCCTCCGCGTGATAGCGCTTGCGAGGGTCCGTGCCGAGTGCCTGGCAGCCATCCTCCTGGTGAAGCCGACGGACCTCACTTCCCGTTTGCTCCCGATCGAAGCGCTCTACCACGATCGCTACCTGGTCCTCCACCAGGAGAAGGGTGGATTCCGCCGCCGTGAAGCCAAGATGGTGCGCCAGACGTAGCGATAGATGCTCGACCTCGGCCTGAGCCTCAAATCCTGACACGCCCGTCTTGAAGATATGCGTCGTTGGGACTTCACCTCGCGCACGTCCCCATCGACCATCGTCGTGCACCAGTGCTGTCTTCCGTTGGGCGCCGGCCAACGAAAAAGCACCGAGCGGCGCATCCGGAGCCCATGCCGTGGGATCCGCCCGCAGCCCTCTCAATAGCTCAGCCAGTTCCGCGTTGGAAAGCCATGAGATTTTCCCGTGCCTCGCGGGCGACTCAGTATTTGGGGTGACCTGTATCGCGCCGGGAAGGTCTGCGCCCACGACCCGCAAAAGCGCGAGGATATCGCTCCCGTCCACCCCCCAGTCGCGCCCCCATCTTCTGCGAACGGCGAGATCATCTGGGAGGAGTGCATCGAAGAAGTGGTGGACCACCGGCGTCCGGTGCACCCTCTGCACTGCGGGGAGCGCGAGCGAGAGAGGGATGCGATCTTCGCGAGCCTGCCAAGCCGGGTCATACGTCAGCACGAGACCACTTTGCTGGCGTTCGAGGTGCCCAATCCGCACCCCACCAAGACTGACTACCAGCGGGGTGGTCACGCCACGACTCCATTCCGAAGTACGAACCGCACATCAATTCCGAGGACGCGGCAAGCCCGGAGCACCAGGTCGAGTTCCATGCGGCCACTCCCCCGCTCTGCGCGCAGGAGCCAGTACCGAGACACGCCGATCTGTTTGGCTAGTTCCGCCTGGGTGAGTCCATTGGCCTCTCGCTCCAGCCGGATCGCGGCCCCGACGCTCCTGAGCGTGGTCGACATGGCGACACCTCAATAGGGTTGCTCCAAGGCAACAATGGTCGCAAGTTGCTCCAAAGCAACAATGCTCAAGTTGCTCTAAAGCAACATAGAGGCAATGTTGGTCGGAGGCAACAATGCTTTTGGTTGTGGCGGGGAGGGTGGGCGACTCGACCCTTTCGTCAACCTGGCTTCTGGGGTCAGTTTCAACATGGAGACAGTTTCATTCGACATCCTAGGTCCATTTGGCTGGCCCGGACGGCGCCGCCTGTATGGGTTGCCGCCTGAGATGGAGTTCTGAGTGCCGTTCAGCGAGTCCCTCCGATCCTTCGTCGACTCTGCCCGGTGGACATTGGCGAAGACGTACGCGACGACAAGGCCACATGAATACGTCGTGCAGACGAACGAGAACGCTGAACTGATCTTGGAGCTCGCCCGGCACGTCTTCGATCACGGGACCGACGGGCCGTTCTACGCAGAGGCCCACCGATACTATCGCGAGGGTGCCAAAGTCTATTGGTCGATGGGTCCCAGCCCTGAGACCACCACGCTGATCAACCGCTGTGACGAAGCGGGGACGTACCAAGCCCGGCTCATCGCCGGGACATTACCGAGCCAGAAGTAGCGGTCGCCGGCGAGAATTGGTGTCAAGCCGAAGGCGTGCCCGCCCGCGAAGCGGGTGGGCTCCACGCGTGCATTACGGCCGCGCGTTCAGCATTTGATCTGAAAATGGGCCCGGCGCGATTCGAACGCGCGACCTCTTGCTCCGGAGGCAAGCGCTCTATCCAGCTGAGCTACGGACCCGGCGCTCGCGAACCGGCAGCCTGCGAGCGGGGAGCAATATAGCGCCGTGCGGCGGGGCTGGTAGCGGCCCGCCCCGCCCGGTGCGTGTGCCGCCCGGCGGGCCGAGTCGTCTCGCTGGTCATGAACGCCAACCTGCCCCCGTCCGATGACCCCACCGAGGCCCTGCACGAGTATGAGTCCTGGGCCGAACTTCCGGTCCAGATACTCGGCGCAATCTGGCTCGTCCTCCTGATCCTCGAGTTCACCTCCGGCCTCTCCCCAGCGCTGTTCGTGGTCTCCACGATCATCTGGGCCGTGT
>JBKJMX010000077.1:0-12301 GCA_046596135.1 Gemmatimonadales bacterium | reverse complement strand
CATCCGTCGTTGGCGCTCCTCACCGACGCGCGCTTCGCGGCCCATGCACCCGCCGACGTGTCGCGCGGCCGGGACGTCGTGTTTCTGGCACTGGAACACGGTGAGTCGGGCGCAATGATGGGACCCATCATCGATGCTGGCCCCGGCCTCGTGATCGACCTTGCCGCCGACTTCCGGATCCAGGACGGCGCGATGCACGCTCGCCATTACGGCGAGCATCCATCGCCCGCGCTGGTGCACCGATTTCGCTACGGACTGGCCGACGTGGAGGGCACCGCTCTGCATGGTGCCCGCGCAATCGCGGCTCCGGGCTGCTTCGCGACCGCAGCACAGCTCGCGCTCTACGCCATCGCGAAGCTGCCGCTCGCATCCGCACCGGCCATCTTTGCGGTCACCGGCTCGAGCGGGGCAGGACAGGCGCCGAAACCGACCACGCATCATCCTGCGCGTGCCCACAACATGTTCGCATACGGCGCGATGTCTCATCGCCACGAGGGCGAGATCCTGGAGCAGTGGCGCCGGTGGCGCAATGACGAGACGGCGCACGCGCGACTCATGCCGCACGCGGGCCCGTTCGTGCGCGGCATTCATGCGACGCTCCACGTTGCGATCGCACCGGCAGGGCGCGAGACGGCTAGAGCGATCAACGAGCACGTGGCCGCCCGGTTCGCGGGACGCCCCTTTGTGCTCGTGGCGGATAGTCCGCCCGAGCTGACGCATGTGGTGGGTTCGAACCTCGCCGCCCTCCATGCGGTGGCATCGGCCGATGGCAGCGAGGTGCAGGTGATGTGCGTTCTGGACAACCTGATCAAGGGTGCTGGCGGACAGGCCGTCCAAGCCATGAATCTCGCGCTCGGCCTCGACGAGCGCGCCGGACTTCTTGCCCCAGGATGCTTCCCATGCTGACTGATGTCGACGCGCCAGCGCTCCTTCCCGTCTACGCGACGTTTCCCCTCCGGGCAGCATCGGGCCACGGTTCATGGCTGGTCGACGAATCGGGCAACGAATGGCTGGACGCCTATGGCGGACACGCGGTGGCGACGTGTGGTCACTCGCACCCAGATGTCGTCGAGGCGATCTCGAAGCAGGCCGCCACACTTCTGTTTTACTCGACGGCCGTACCGCACCCCGCGCGGGAGCGGCTCGCGGAGGAGCTCGCGGCCCGAGCACCGGATCCGCTGTCGAAGGTTTTCTTCTGCAACTCGGGCGCCGAGGCCAACGAGAACCTGCTCGGACTCGCACGTCGTCGCACAGGGCGCACCACGATCGTGACGATGCTGGGCGGATGGCACGGTCGCACCGCCGCGACACTGGCGTGTACCGATGGGGCGCGCTACGAGGCAGGCGCAACGCGCGCAGGCGTGGCGCTCTCCCGGCGGGTTCCGTTCAATGATATCGCGGCGATGCGGGAAGCGGTCGATGAAACCGTGGCCGCGGTTCTTCTCGAGCCGGTGCAGGGCTTCAGTGGAGCCCGGGTGGCGACCCGCGAGTTCCTCGAGGCGGTGCGGGCGCGGTGCAATGAGGTCGGTGCGGTGCTGCTCTACGACGAGGTGCAGTGCGGCTCCGGCCGGCTCGGCACGTTCACGGCCGCCGAGATGATGGGCGTGGTGCCGGACGCATTGTCGATGGCGAAGGGCCTGGCATCGGGGCTCCCGATCGGCGCGGTGATTGCGGCCGACTCGCTGGTTGACGACCTGACCATCGGTGACCTCGGCTCGACCTTTGGCGGAGGACCGGTCCCCTGTGCGGCAGCGCTCGCGAACCTCGCAGTGATGGATCGCGAACACTTGCTGGCTAACGCGCGCGCGGTTGGCGAGTTCCTCACTGCGTGGGCTACTGCATTGCCGGGTGTCACGAGGGTACACGGGATGGGGTGCCTGCTGGGCCTCGAGCTGGATCGTCCGGCTGCCGACGTGCAGCGCGCACTCTGGGAGGATCGTATTCTCGTGGGCACGTCAACCGACCCGCGGACCCTGCGTCTGCTTCCGCCGCTGTCGTTCTCGGTCGCCGAGTGTGAACTGCTTCTGGCTGGGCTGGGGAAGGTGCTGACGTGACCAAGCGCGACTTCCTGGCGATGGAGGATTGGGAGCCCGCGCTGATCGACCACGTGCTCGAGATCGCCGCTCGGTGCAAGCGCGGCGAGATCACCGGAGGGCTCACCCGCCGGGTGCTCGCGATGATGTTCATGGATCCGTCACTGCGCACCCGTGCGTCGATGGAGACCGCGATGTTCCTCCACGGCGGGCATGCACTGGCGCTCGAACCGGGACGGGGAAGCTGGACGCTGGAAACCGATCTCGACGCGGTCATGGACGGTGCCAGTGTCGAGCACATCATCGAGGCTGCCCGCGTGCTGGGACGTTACGCCGATGCGCTGGCCGTCCGGGTGTTTCCGAAGGGCGGCGACTGGTCGGTCGAGCGGGAGGACCATGTCATTCGCAACTTCGCACGGTTCTGCGAGAAGCCGGTGATCAATCTTGAATCATCGAGGCGGCATCCCTGCCAGGGACTCGCTGACGCCATGACGCTTCGCGAGCATCTCGGCGAGACCCAGGAAAAGAAGTTTGTCCTCATGTGGGCGTGGCATCCCAAGGCGCTGCCCACGGCAGTGCCGGCCAGCGCAGGTATCGCGGCCGCACACCTCGGCATGGATGTGATCGTCGCTCGTCCGCCGGGTTTCGATCTCGACCCCGATGACTACCGGGCGATCGATGCTCTTGCCACCCGCCAGGGCGGGTCGCTCACCGTGACCGACGACCTGGATGGCGCGATTGCCGGTGCCCATGCGATCTACCCGAAGTCGTGGGGGTCACTCGAATACTTCGGTCGCCCCGATGACGAGCGGGCATTGCGCGAGGGGCGCCGCGACTGGCGCCTGACGCAGGCGCGCATGCGCGCGACCGAGGGCGGGCGTGGCATCGCAATGCACTGCCTGCCGGTGCGACGGAATGTCGAGATCGACGGCGAGGTGCTTGACGGGCCCAACAGCGCCGTGATCGACCAGGCAGAGAATCGCCTTCATGCACAGCGCGGCCTGCTGCTCGAACTCATCGGCTAGCACTCCCGACCACTCCAACGGCTGGATCATTCATGGCGCTTGATACCAACAAGGGAATTGCCGGACTCAAGGGTGCGCTGCGTTACGTACGCGCCTATCGGGATCACGTCTTCGTGGTCAAGCTCGGCGGCGACGTGCTCGGCGACCAGCACAACCTCGATCAGGTCGCGGAGCAGCTCGCGCTATTGTGGTCGTTGTCGATCCGGATCGTGGTGGTGCACGGTGGCGGACCACAGGCCAGCGCACTCTCACGCCGGCTGGGGCGCGAACCACGGATGATCGCCGGGCGACGCGTCACCGACGATGACGCGCTCGACGTGGCGAAGATGGTGTATCGCGGACTGCTCAGTACGTCGCTGGTCGCGGCGCTGAGGAGTCATGGCGTGCAGGCGACGGGAGTGTCGGGCGTGGATGGCGACCTCCTGACAGCGCACCGGCGGCCGCCGGTGCGGGTTGTCGGCGACGACGGTGCCGAGCAGGTCGTCGATTACGGACATGTCGGTGACATCGACAAGGTCGATCCGCGGATCCTGCGCACCCTCATGGACGCGCGCTTCGTGCCGGTGGTCTCGTCACTCGCCGGCGACGACGAGGGCGGAGTGTACAACGTCAATGCCGACACCGTTGCCGAATCGCTCGCCATCGCGCTCGGCGCCCAGAAGCTCATCTTCCTGACCGGTGCATCGGGCGTCCTGCGGGACCGCGACGATCCCTCGACACTGGTGACCTTCGCCGATCCGGACGACCTCGCCGAGTTGATGGCGAGCGGTGCACTGGCGGGTGGGATGCGCCCCAAGGTCGAGGCCTGCATTCGCGCCGCCACGGGGGGCGTCGAACGCACGCACATCGTCGACGGCCGCACCCCCGACGCGCTGCTGATGGAAATGTTCACCGGCGCGGGATGCGGCACGATGATTGTTGGCCGGAAGGAGAAGGCCACATATATCGGGGTGGACCTCGCTGACTGAAATCGACTTCCTCCGCGACCTGGTTGCGATCCCCTCGGTGAGCGGCGCCGAGGAGGATGTGGCCGTGATGGTGGAGCGCGCCGCGCGGCAGGCCGGACTCGACGTCGTGCGCGACGACACGTCGGTTCGCGTGAGCGTGGGCGATGGCGCACGCGGCCCCACCGTGGTGCTGGCGTCGCACCTCGACGTGGTGCCGCCGGGTGAAGGGTGGACCCGCGATCCGTTCGACCCCGTGATCGAGGGCGACCTGCTGTATGGAAGGGGGTCGGGCGATGCGAAGGCGTCGGTGAGCGCGATGTTCTGGGCGATCGCCGATCTCGCCAAGGCTCCGCCGCTCGCGGGCCGCGCCCTGGCCGTTTTTTCGTATGGTGAGGAGACGCGCTTCGCGACGATGCCTCAGGCGGTCGAGCGGATCGGGCACATCGATGCCGCGGTGATCGGTGAGCCCACCAACTTGCAGGCGGCGGTGGCGCAGCGCGGGCTGATGATGGTCGACCTCGTGGCGCACGGCGACCAGCGGCATGCCGGGTACGCGTCGATGGGCGATGTCAGCAACGCGATCACCCGTCTGGCTACCGAGATTGTGAAGCTCGACGGGATTGTCGGCGAACGGGTGCACCCGGTGCTCGGAGTGACCACCGTCACGCCGACGATGCTCGAGGGTGGTGTCTCCCGGAATGTCACGCCGCCGACCGCGCGCGCGGTGCTCGATATCCGATCCACCCCGGCCTGGACGCACGACGAACTCGAGGCCGCATTGCGGGAGCGTCTCGAGTGCGAGGTCGTGGTCACCTCGACGCGACTGGTGCCGTGCGAGACGCCGCCATCATCACGGTTGCTCGATGCGATCCGGACGGCAGCGCCCGCGGTGTCGACGTACGGATCGCCCACATGCTCCGACTGGTGCTTCCTGCGCCATGTCGATGCGGTGAAGATCGGCCCAGGCACGTCGCGCCGCTCGCACACTCCGGATGAGTCAGTCAATATCTCAGAGGTCACTGCGGCGCGATCGCTCTACGCGAGAATCATCGAGGCCTACTTCGCATGAAGACACCCGACACGCTCTGGTCGCCCGGTGCCACGCCCGATGCACAGATGTTGGCATACACCGTCGGTGACGACCGCAGCGTCGATGCGCACCTGCTGCGCTGGGACGTGATCGGTTCCCTCGGGCACGTCGAGGCGCTCGCGGGTGGGGGCATCATCTCGAGTCGGGAGCGTCACGCCATGCGCCGGGCGCTGCTCGCCGCACTACGTGCGGTCGATGCAGGCGAGCTGGTGATCGGGCCACGGCACGAGGATGGGCACAGCGCGGTCGAGCTCTGGCTCACGGATGAATTCGGCGACGTGGGAGAACGACTCCACGCCGGTCGGTCGCGCAATGATCAGGTGGTGACGGATATCCGACTCTACCTGAAGGATGCGGTGCTCACGCTGCACGCGGCGATGATCGACGTCGCGCTCGTTCTCCTCGACTTTGCGCGCCTGCATCGCCGGGTGCTGTGGCCTGGGTACACGCACCAGCGCATCGCCATGCCGTCATCAGCGGGGCAGTGGGCCGCTGGGTATGCAGAGGGCCTGCTTGACGCCGCCGCCGCAGTGCACGGATTCTGGGCGCGCCTTGATCGCTCGCCGCTCGGGTCGGGCGCCGGATACGGCGTGCCGTTGCCGCTGGCCCGCGAGGTGGCGGCCGAGGCGCTCGGTTTCGAGGGGATAGACCAGGTCGTTACCACCGTGCAGAACGGGCGTGGCCGCATCGAGGGAGCGGTGTTGGCGTGGTGCGCAGAGGCCGGGCACGAATGCGCCAAACTCTCTGCCGATGTCATCCTCTTCTCAGCGGATGAGTTCGGGTGGGTGAAGCTCCCCACGGAGCTCTCCACGGGGTCGAGCATCATGCCCCAGAAGCGCAACCCGGATCTCTTCGAACTCACCCGCGCCCGCGCAGCCGTCATTGATGGCGACCTGATGACTGTGCTCGCCCTTCGCGGCAAGCTCGCCGGCGGGTACCATCGCGACTTTCAACTGCTCAAGGCGCCGCTCTTTCGGGGCGTGGAACGCACCCGCGACATGCTTGCGATGCTCACCACGGCGGTACCGCGTCTGGGTGTTGATGCCGAGCGGGGACGCGCCGCGCTGAGTGGCGACGTGCTCGCGACCGACGAGGTGATGCGCAGGGTGCGGGAGGGAACGCCGTTCCGGCGTGCCTACCGCGAAGTCGCCGCGGAACTCAAGCGGGGCGTGCCGATGCCAACGCTGTCGAGCGCCGCGATCATTGAGGCCCGCGGGTCGACGGGCGCGATGGGCAACCTGCCGATGGCAGCGCTCCGCAAGCGCGCGGCCGCGGGTGGCAGGTGGAACCGCCTGATGCGCCGACGTTTCTCCACCGCGTTGGCCCACCTCACGAAGCGAGCGGGCCGATGACCATCGACCGTCGCAAGCGGCACCTCAAGATTCTCGAACTTGTCGCCACTCGCCCGATGCGCACCCAGGAAGACCTGGCCGACGCGCTGTGTCAGGAGGGCTGGGAGGTCACCCAGAGTTCGGTGTCTCGCGACATCACTGCGCTGGGCCTGGTCAAGATTGACGGCATTTACCGTCGCCCCGCAGCGACTCGGATCCGGCGGATTGCCGACCCGAATGAACGCCGGCTCGCGGAATCATTGCTCGCCCTGGACGTTGCTGGCGATGCGATGTTGGTGCTGCACACGCCCCCGGGGGAGGCGCAGCGCGTGGGCAACGCCGTCGATCTGCTCGCGTGGGCCGACGTGGTGGGCACGATCGCCGGTGATGACACGATCTTCGTGGCAGTGGAAAATGCGGCTGCACAGAAGCGGATCGTGGGCCGGCTTCGGGAGATCATGAACGGCCCCGCGTGACGACGCTGCCCTACCCGAGCATCAGCAGCCGGTGATGGCCCGCAGTTCATCGGGCGTCGCACAGTAGTGGTCGGGACACGCCACCTCGAGATGCGCCCGATCAAATGGACCCCACGTTACCCCAGCGGTCGCGACCCCTGCCGCCTTGCCACACTGCACATCGTGATGTGAATCCCCGACGAACAGGCAGGTGGCCGCCGGCATGTCGAGCAACTCGAGCGCTCGGAGCACCGGCTCGGGATGCGGCTTGGGATGCACCACGTCGTCGGCACCCACCACAACCTCCATGGCGTCCTCGAGTCCGATCAGCGCGAGTCCCCGCCGTGCGCCACTGTGATTCTTGCTGGTCACCAGCCCAGTTCGCATTCCCGCGTCCCTGATGCGCCTCACGAGATCGACCACCCCGGGGTAGACCCGCACCCGGGCGTCGTGATGTGCGAGGTTGAATTCGCGGTAGGTCGCGATCCACGCCAGCATGGTGGTCTCGTCCGCCACGTGAGGGGCGAACACCGCCCGCAGTGGCGTGCCGATCCCCGCCAGCACCTCGGTGCGCGATGGCGAGACCACGGAGTGGGTGTCAAAGGTGTGCAGGTAGCTGTCGATGATCAGCTCGATCGAGTCGATGAGCGTGCCATCGAGGTCGAAGAGCACCGTCTGGAATCGTCGCATGGAATCAACGTAGTGAGGACCCATCGGAACGGAAGACCAGCGCCGCCACGACTCGCAACCGAAGCTGTTCGCCAGATCGTTGGTCGGGAACAGTGAGGACGGCGAGATCCAGACGGGGTTGCGCCTCGATGTGACGAATCAGCTCGCGACCCCCGCGATTCTGGCGGTTGGCCACGAACCGCAGCAGCCGGTCGAGCGCGCTCAGTCGGTCGGCGTCACGAGATCGCCGCGCTCGTGCCGCCTCCGCATGCAACCGCCGCACCAGGGAGGGGCTCCGCGGCGAGGAATCGGCAAGCAACCGCGTGGCAGCCGACAGCGCATCAAGCATGATCGTGGCGCACTCGCTGCCCTGCAGATAGCCGAGCGGTGCTGCCCGTGCTCTGTCGAGGAGACTGTCCAGCCCGGTGCCGCCCACTTCCCATCGGCCGTCGCGGCCGCAGAGTACGAACGTCCCTGAACGTGCGCCGCACTCCGCCTGGATCGCGATGACGTTCACGTTCGCGCCGCGCGTGCGAATGCGGCACGCAGGCGCCGGTCCGCCGGGCATCACGGTCCCGGGCACGTGTCCGCGCTGCAGCGCGTCCAGCCACTGTCGCGCACCGGTGTGCTTGCGCCGCACCCGTCGGTGCATCGCCAGCCGTTCCTCGATCACTGCGGCGGGCAACCTTGTGACCACGGCGACCGATGCGTGGCGTTGCCCGATCCGGGTGAGCCTTCCTTCACGCTGCGCAATTCGCATCGCCGTCCACGGCACGTCGAGATGCACCACCCGCCCCGCCCCCTGGAGGTCAAGCCCCTCTGCGGCCACATCGGTGGCAACAAGGATGTTCGGCGTCCGACGCAGCAGCGCCCAGTCTGCGCGACCCGGCCCGAAAGCGGCCAGCACCTGTGCCCGCGCGAGGCGAATGGCGCCGACGCCGGCTGCGTCGCCAGAGATCCACGCCACCGGTCCGTCGAGTGCGAGCCGCAGTGCCAGTGCAGTGGCACGATGGCGGGTGAAACAGATGGTGGGCAGGTCGTCGAGCTGAAGGTTCCGGATCGCGGGGATCCACGACTGGTCGGCGGGACGAAACTCCCGCAGGATCTCGTGCACCGTCGCCGCGTCCTCCGGAGCGAGATCGACATCGTCATTGCTCACGTCCAGCAGCGACCAGAGCGCGGTCTGCTCGAGCGCGGGGCCGGCGTAGCGGCGCAGCATGCGTCGCGAAGCACCGTGGGCATCGCCGGCATGGGCCAGCAGCGCGCCGTAGCGCCGCAATGCTGCCAGCAGGGCGGCATCGCTTGATGCTACGGCGTCGAGGAGGGTGATACGGATCAAGCGGGCGACCATGGCCTGACGGCTCAGGCTGAGCCGATCTATAGCGGCAACCCCACGCACGGCGCGCGCGTCCTCGAGCGCCGAGGGAGCGATCACGCCGCCGTCGCGGCGCCAGTCGGGCTCTGTGCGAACCGTCCGGATCACGATCCGATCGAGCGCCCGAGGTGGACTGGCTGCGCCCGCGAGGGCCGCGACGGATTCCACCCCATGCAACGCGAGCACGTCGTCCGGAAAGAACAGGTCGAGCACACCGAGAAGATCGGTGTCGGTGTTGACGATCGGCGTGGCGGTGCAGCCCACGATTCGGCGACCGACCAGCCACGGGGCGATCGTGGTTGCGCGCCGAGTTGCGGCGGTCCGGAAGCGATGCACCTCATCGATGATCACCAGCTCCGCGTCGGGGGGAAGCGCACCTCGACTGAGACGTTCATGCGAATGGAAGTGGATGGGAATTGCGACGGCATCGGCGGCAGCACGCCACTGCCCCTCGAGAATCGCGGGCGCGACAACTGCCACCAACCCGCTGAACTCCGCGGCGACGGCGAGCGCGATCCATGTCTTCCCCCGGCCGACCGATTCCACAATCAATGCCCCACCATGGTCATTTACCGCAGCGACCGCCCGACGCCACGTCTCGACCTGGTGGATGTGCAGCCAGCCGGGCGGCGGTCCCGCCGCGCGTGGTGGTTGAATGCACGCGGAGATCGCGGCAGCGACCGTCCCCGATGGTGCCGACCGCAGATTGGTATCGCCCGCGACTGGCGGCACGATTTCGCGGAGGGCTTCAGCGACGATGCGGGGCCAGGGCCGCGAGCTCGATGCGATCATTGGCGGTGAGGTTCAGTGCCCGCGCGACTTCGTCGTCGATCGCGCGGTCGAGGTGGGTGGAGTCGTTTCGCCCTTTGCAGCGCGCCGCACCGAGCTCCGCCAGATGGTGCCACTGCTGTCCGTCCGCCAGGAGAGGCAGCGATCCGATCGCGCGTGCCGCAAAGCGGGCGTATCCATTCGCTGCGGGCTCCGCCCGCACCCGTGCCAGTGCACCGATCCAGGTCGAGTTGAGCCACGCCGTGAGGGCGTGCATCGTACCGCCGCCTGCGACCGGAATGACGTAGCACGAGTTGAGCGGAATCGGATCGCCGGGGCCGAGGGCCACCGCGGCGAGCCGCCGCGAGATGTCACTCCACGCGACGCGGTGGGGGGCGGTGGCAGCGCGGGTGCGAAAGAGCGCCCACCACTCTCCACCCGCACTGTCGGCACGTGCCTGCAGTCGCTGCCGAAACGGGAGCAGGTGCGCACGCACCGGCTCGGGGAGTTCCGGCCAAGGCGTCCCGTCGGGCTCGGCGGGCCAGAGGAGCAGCCGAGTGCGGCGAACACCGAATGGATTGACGTCGGCGCCCCGGATTGCATCGGCGCACCAGCGATTGACTGCGGGTGGTGGGTCGAGGAATGCTTCATTGAGACCGGTCTTGAGGCCCAATTGCGGGCGATGGCTGGCACTCAGCAGGGGATGGTCTGCCGCGATGCGCCTCGAGATGCGCTGCGCCGCTGGCGGGGCAACCGACCAACTGCCCGCCTCGCGCCAGTCCGATTGCTGCACCGTTGGTGCATCGGCAGAGAGACCGAGGCGGATTGAATGCGTTTCGGGCGGACGGGTGCGCGATGCGATCAGGGCGAGCGGATACGTCGTGGCATCGAATCCCGCGCGCGGATCATCGGCGAGGTCCGCCACCCGGTGAAGCGTCGCGTGGTGGGTCAGTTCTGCTCGTGCCGGTGCGGCGTAGGTGGCGGTCACGACCTTGGAGGGCACCAGCATCGCCATCGTGCCGTTGGCGGCGAGCGACGTGAAGGCACGCTCGAGGAAAGCGACACAGAGGTCGGGAGTTTGCGCCCACGACCCGTGTGCCGCCGGCTTCCACCAGCGGTACCGGGACGCGAGCATTGCGCGCGTCCCGGGCGGAAGATGCTGGCCGCGTACCCACGGCGGGTTGCCGATCACGAGGTCAAACCCACCATTTCTCGACATGACGGGCGCGAAGGCGACCTGCATCGAGAACGCACCAGATGCGGTGTCTCGCTCGATTCGTCGCCGCTCACGCCTGACCTCGAGTCGCTCCTGCTGGAGTGCCACCAGGGTGCGGCGCTGACTTGACACCATTCGTGCGCGCGCGCCGAACAGCGTCGCCGACGTGGCGGCGTCGAGCAGATCCCGGATTCCGTGATCGATCACGGCTTCGCGCGCCAGGAGCGCCCGCACCATGGTGTCGCGTTCGGCGTGGCGGGAGCGGCGCAGCAGGGTACGGTGATTACGGTCATGCGACGCCGGAATCGCCCGCTGGTTGTCGCGCAGCGCGATCAGGGCAGCCCTCGGAACTCGCTGCAGCATGAGGGGATCAGCAATGACATCGCCCGCACGTATCGCGGTGTCGAGATTGGGAAGGGGGCGAATGCTGTCCGGATCGCACCCTCGCATCGATCGCAGCACCTCGAGCCAGAGGCGCATTTCGCAGAGGCGCACCGCACCGGGGTGTCGATCCACGCCGTACAGCCGCCGCGTCACCAGATGCCGAACCCGGTCGGCGGACCGCGGACCGGGGCCATGCAGCACGGCGAGGGCACCGACCAGGAACGCGCCCGAGCCGACCGCCGGGTCAAGCACGTTCACGTGCAGCATGGTCCGCCGGAGCTCGGGGTCGGGGTCGGTCAGGGCCGTCTCGACCGCGGCGGCGGAACGATTGAGGCGGTCGGCGAGATGCACCGACAGCGCGGAACGCACCACCGCGTCGACAAGCAGTGGCGGTGTGAAGAACGTGCCGGCAGCACGTCGCTCGTCGGGTTGCATCACCCCCTCGAATACCCGACCGAGCGCCTCGGGTGTCACCGCCCGGCCAGACGGCTCGGCATCGAGGGTAACGTCAAGTCGATCGACGAGGGATTCAAACACCTCGCACCAGAATCCAACCGGCAGGCCCAGGCGATGCCTGCGCTCGATCACGTGGGGCTCGAAGAGCCCACCGTTCAGGAATGGCACCCTCCCGAACGACCGTGCGAGCCGGGACCGCTCGGCGATCGGCCGGTTGAGTGTCCCGAAGA
This sequence comes from Gemmatimonadales bacterium, assembly GCA_046596135.1. GTDB lineage: Bacteria > Gemmatimonadota > Gemmatimonadetes > Gemmatimonadales > GWC2-71-9 > Palsa-1233. Next base: position 322 of record JBKJMX010000077.1, on the reverse strand, counting down.
AGAGCGGGTGAAGGAGATGCCGCCCAGGATCCCGGCGGGCATGCATGCACCGATCCAGTTCGTCCCGCAGGAACCGTGACCGACCATCGAGCCACCCTTCACTCTCGACAAACCGAAGGAAGAGTAGGCGGGTGACCTGTAGCAGCGCCCATTCCTGGCGATCCGGCGCAGGGACGCCGCGAGGAAGGAGAGCGACGGCACGATCGAGCAACGTGCGCAGCATCCGGAACGTCCGGCGGCCGGCAGCATCGATGTCGATGGCCTCGTGGCACGCCAGCAACTGTTCGATCGCGGTGTTGCGTGGCTCGGTGAGTGCCTGAGC
>JBKJMX010000068.1:0-2794 GCA_046596135.1 Gemmatimonadales bacterium | reverse complement strand
ATTCCCTCGATCACCTGGAGGTTCGCTGCGACTTGCGTGCCACACAACTGACGCGAGCGGTGTCACCTGGTCCCATGGTTGCAGGAAGTTCGGACCATGACCTTCCAGAAGATCCTCTGCCCGATCGACTTCTCGCCCGGATCGGAGCGCGCGATGCGCGTCGCGGTGCGACTCGCGGAGAGATCCAGAGCCGAGCTCGTGATCGCCCACGCATTCCACATCCCGCCGCTGGCGTTCGCGGGCGAGGCGCCGTTTCCCGCCGATACGATCGAGCGAATGCAGGAAGACGCTCAGCGCTGCCTGTCCGCTGCGGCAAAGGAAGCGACTCGTCTCGGAGCTCAGCGCCTGACGTCGCGCCTCCTGACCGGTCTGCCCTGGGATCAGATCGTCGAGGTTGTGCGAAGCGACGCGACGGTCGATCTCGTCGTCATGGGCACGCAGGGCCGCACGGCCGTTTCGCGCGTGCTCCTCGGCTCGATAGCGGAGAAGGTCGTACGGCATGCACCGTGCTCGGTGCTCACCGTGCGCGAACAGGCTGACGTCACGCCGTTCGACCACGTCCTGTGTCCGATTGATTTTTCGGAGAGCTCGCGGCACGCCATCGAGCTCGCGGCGAAGCTCGCGGAGCCGGGCGGTGCGGGCATCACGCTGCTCCACGTGCTCGAGCTGCCAGTGGCCTACTCGGGCGACCCGCACGTACCGGGCTTCATCGAGGGTCTCGACAAGAAGGCGGCACATCTGCTCGAGCAATGGGCCAACGACGTCAGAGCCAAGGTCTCCGTACCGGTGACGACCAGATCCACGATCGGCAGACCTGGCGGACAGGCGCTCGCCGCCCTCGACGACGACCCGACCTTCGATCTCGTCGTGATGGGAAGTCACCGCAGAACCGGCATCCGTCGCGTGCTACTCGGTTCGGTCGCCGAGAAGGTCGTGCGTCATGCGGCCTGTCCTGTGCTCATCTCCCGGGCTCGCGCAGCAACGGACTCGTGACGCCCTCACCCGAACACCATCGCGCTCCGACGACCGAAACGCTTTTCGATGACCGCCTCACGACAATCGGCCGTCACCTCGCGGGTATCGGAAAGTGGAAGTCGCACGGCGAATTCGATGCTGCGGCGACACGATCCAGGTACGTCGACAATTCGCCCACCCACTGGCGCGACACGTCGGCATGGGCGATCCCGGCCTCATGCTCGAGGGCGGCGCCGATGTCAGTGATGGCCTGGAATCCAAAGCTGGCCCCGGCGCCCTTCATGTCGTGCCCGAGCCGCTCCACGGTCTCGAAGTCGCCCCGAGCCAAGGCGTCCAGCATCGTGATGACATCCTGCCTGCGGTTCTGCAGAAACGCGGGGATCCGCGCTGCCAATCCAGAAAACCCAAGGCTCGGATCTTTTGGGATGCTCTCCTCGCCCGGTGACGGCGACGCGCCCATGGAACGATCCTTGATCGCTTGCAGCAGCACCTCTTGTTTGATCGGTTTCGTCAAAAAAGCCGTGCATCCCGCCGCCAGACACTCTTCTCGATCCCCCTTCAAGGCCGAGGCCGTCAGTGCGATGATCGGCGTGGGTGGCCGGCCGTTCGCCTGTTCCCACGCTCGAATCGTCCGCGTCGCGGTCAAGCCATCCATGACCGGCATCTGCCGGTCCATCAAGACAAGGTCGTAGTGTGCGGCTGCAAACATTTCACAGGCGATGGCCCCGGTCTCGGCGATTTCGACCCGGTACGGCGTGTCCTCCAGGTAGGCCACGGTGATCGTGCAGTTGTCGGGGGAGTCCTCCGCCAGAAGAATACGCAGCGCCGGCAGCGGCGGCTCGGGACTTGTGCCGACCGACACGGCCGCCCGCGTGGTCCCGGTCCAGAGCTCGAATGGCACGGAGAACGAAAATACGCTGCCCTTGTCGACGGTGCTTTCGACCCAGATGCAACCGCCCATGAGCTCCACCAGGCGTTTGGAAATCGTGAGCCCCAGCCCCGAGCCTCCGAACCTGCGAGTGGTGGATGAGTCGGCCTGCGTGAATCGCTCAAACACCCGGCCCAATTTGTGGCCCGGAATGCCGATGCCGGTATCCGTGATCGCGAACCGCAATGCGGTCGGGACGGAGGAATCCTCATCCGGCGTGACTCGTAGGGACACTTCGCCGGATTTCGTGAACTTGATCGCGTTGCCAAGCAAATTGAGCAGCACCTGCTGCAGCCGTGTCGGGTCGCCGATCAGGTCGGTGGGCACGTCCGGCGCCATCTCGCACACCAGGGCCAACCCTTTCTCATGGGCCCGGACCGCCACCATCTCCGTCACTTTCTCCATCAGGTCGTTCAACGAGAATCCGGTCCGTTCCAGCTCGAGCTGCAAGGCTTCGACCTTCGACAGATCGAGGATGTCGTTGATGAGATTCAGGAGGTTGTCGCCGGCGCGGCGAAAGATCTGCACATATTTGTCTTGCTCTGTGGAGAGAGAGGTCTTCGCAAGCAGGTCCGCGATGCCCATGATCGCATTCATCGGCGTTCGAATTTCATGACTCATGCTCGCCAGAAAATCCGACTTGGTCTGGCTGGCGCTCTCGGCCACGGCCTTGGCCTGCTTCAGCTCCGCCTCCACCTCCTTGCGCTCCGTGACATCGCGCGCTGCAGCGAACACGCCCTGCAGCTTCCGGTCGCGGTCGTAGAAGGTGCTCGCGTTGTAGGACACTACGGTCTCCGTGCCCTCCCTCGCACGCGCGGTGAGCTCGTAGTTGGTAACTTTGCCTTCGGTTAGCACCTGCTTGATGCCTGCCTCGGCCCGCTCCGGATCGGT
>JBKJMX010000123.1:0-3987 GCA_046596135.1 Gemmatimonadales bacterium | reverse complement strand
ACCGCGACGATGTCGTCGTTCGACAGCGTCATCTTGCCGGTGAGCTCGTCGCGGTGATCAAGATCCTTGTCGAGCTGCGCAACGGCCGCGGCGAGATCGACGACATCGACCACCTCGGCAACCGCCGCGTGCGCTCGGTGGGCGAACTGGCCGAAAACCAGTTCCGCTCCGGCCTGGTGCGCGTCGAGCGCGCGGTGCGCGAGCGCCTGTCCCAGGCGGAAAGCGAGAACCTGATGCCGCACGACCTGATCAACGCGAAGCCCGTCTCCGCGGCGATCAAGGAGTTCTTCGGGACTTCCCAGCTGTCGCAGTTCATGGACCAGGTCAACCCGCTGTCCGGCCTCACCCACCGCCGTCGCCTGTCGGCGCTCGGACCTGGCGGACTCACCCGTGAGCGTGCCGGCTTCGAGGTGCGCGACGTGCACTACTCGCAGTACGGCCGCATGTGCCCAATCGAGACGCCGGAAGGCCCGAACATCGGCCTGATCACGTCACTCTCGACCTTTGCGCGCATCAACGACCTCGGGTTCATCGAGACGCCGTATCGCGTGGTCCGCGGCGGCAAGGCTACGACCGAGCTTGAGTGGCTCTCGGCGAGCGAGGAGGAAGATTTTGCGGTGGCACAGGCCAACGCGCTCCTCAATCCTGACGGTTCGTTCGTCGACTCGCTGGTCCTCACCCGAAAGGGGGACGACTATCCGCTGCTCGCGCCGAACCGGATCGACTACATGGACGTCGCACCCGAGCAGCTTGTCTCGATCGCGGCGGCCCTCATCCCGTTCCTCGAGCATGACGACGCGAACCGGGCGCTCATGGGCTCGAACATGCAGCGCCAGTCGGTGCCGCTGCTCTTCCCGCAGGCGCCCGTCGTGGGCACCGGGCTCGAGGAGAAGGTCGCCACCGACTCGGGCGCGGTGATCATCACGCGCCGGGCCGGAACCGTTACCCGCGTCACTGCCGACGAGATCATCGTCGACGCGGGTGCCGACGCCACCGACAAGGCACGGCCGCTCGGTCGCCTCGCGCGGATCGACCGGTACCGGGTCAAGAAATTCTGGCGTACCAACCAGGACACCGCCATCAACCAGCGTCCGCTGGTGGAGCAGGGGCAGCGCGTCGAGGCCGGGATGACCGTGGCCGACGGCGCGGCGACCGAGCACGGCGAGCTCGCCCTGGGCAGCAACGTCACGGTGGCGTTCATGCCGTGGTACGGGCACAACTTCGAGGACGCGATCGTGCTCTCCGAGCGCCTCGTGAAGGACGACGTCTATTCGTCGATCCACATCCAGGAGCTGGAACTCCACGTGCGCGACACCAAGCGCGGTCAGGAGGAGATTACCCGCGAGATCCCGAACGTCTCCGACGAGTCGCTGGTCGATCTGGACGAGCGCGGGATCGTGCGGATCGGTGCGCACGTCAAGCCGGGCGACATCCTGGTCGGCAAGATCACGCCGAAGGGCGAGACCGAGCTCTCACCCGAGGAAAAGCTGCTCACCGCGATCTTCGGCGAGAAGGCCAAGGACGTCAAGGACTCATCGCTCAAGGTGTCGCCGGGCATGAAGGGCACCGTGATCGACGTCAAGATCTTCTCGCGGGTCGAGGGTCCCGTGGTCGACAAGGACCGCGGTGAGCGGATCGGCGATGTACGCCGGCGCGAGACCGAGGAGAAGGCACGGATCAATGGCGCGATGTTCGAGGAGGTTGCCGAGCTGCTCGAGGGCCAGGAGGTGGGGCTGATGCTCCGTTCCGGGACCGTTGAGGAGCTGAAGCCGCAGGGTGAGAAGATCACCCGCGCGGGACTGCGTGACCTCGACCTCCATGAGGTCGACCTCAAGACGCTGCGGGTCGCGAACAAGGATGCCAACGAGCGCCTTCGCGCGACGCTTGATGCGGCCGCGAGTGAACGGGCGCGCGTCGAGGAGAAGGCCGAGGACCAGATCGACAAGATTCTCCAGCCCGACGAACTGCCGCCGGGCGTGATCCAGCTCGTGAAGGTCTACATCGCCGAGAAGCGGAAGATCTCGGTGGGCGACAAGATGGCCGGTCGTCACGGCAACAAGGGCATCGTGGCGCGCATCGTTCCCGAGGAGGACATGCCGTTCCTCCCGGACGGTTCGCCAGTCGACATCGTGCTCAACCCGCTGGGCGTGCCGAGCCGCATGAACGTGGGGCAGATCCTTGAGACCCACCTCGGTTGGTGCGCCACGATTCTCGGCTTCAAGGCGAAGACGCCCGTGTTCCGCGGCGCTGAGGAGAGCGAGATCGGCGTGCTGCTGAGGGTGGCCGGGTTGCGTTGGGCCGGTCAGGCAATGCGGCTCACCGAGCAGGCGCCGAATCCCGATGAGGCCACCGTCGCGGCGCTGGTGCAGGACATCAAGGGTTCGGCGGCCGAGGGCGCGACTCTCGACGGCACAGGGCTCGAGGCGCTGTTCATGAAGAGCCCGTCGGCGACGACGAAGGCGTTGACACAGTCTGCGCTCTCGTTCCTCGGTGCGGCTGCACGGGAGATCGCTCAGCGCGAGCGCGAGCAGCGCGCCACCGAGGTGGCGGCGCACGATGGCGTGCTGGCGGAAGCGGAAGGGCAGTCGAAGGCATCGCTCGACATCGGGCGCAAGGCGCTGGCTGCTGCCGCCAAGGCCGATGACAAGGAGCTGCTCGAGTCGCTCGGCCTCGGTTCACTCGCCGTAGCGCTCGCGGGCAAGCTCGACGCCGCCACCGCTGGTGAGGCCGCTGACCAGCTGATCCGCCACGCGGGACTCACGCCGAGCGGCAAGGCGCGGTTGCGCGACGGCCGCACCGGTCAGGAGTTCAAGGGCGACGTGACCGTTGGCACGATCTACATGCTCAAGCTGAGCCACTTGGTCGACGACAAGATCCACGCGCGTTCGATCGGGCCGTACTCGCTGGTCACGCAGCAGCCGCTCGCCGGCAAGGCGCAGTTCGGCGGCCAGCGGTTCGGTGAGATGGAGGTGTGGGCGCTTGAGGCATACGGCGCGGCCCACGTGCTCCAGGAAATGCTCACAGTGAAGTCGGACGACGTGAACGGCCGGAGCCGGGTGTACGAGGCCATCGTCAAGGGCCAGAACCTGCCGGAACCGGGAATTCCAGAATCCTTCAACGTGCTCGTCAAGGAGCTGCAGGCCCTCGGCCTGAAGGTCACGCTTGGCACCACGGTCGAAGGGGAGGAGTAAGGCATGATTGACTTCCGTAGCGGTCGCGAGCCGAAGAGCTCGACATTCGATCACATCGCCATCCGGATCGCGAGCCCCGACGAAATGCGGGGCCCGCGGGACCCGAAGGAACGCGAGCGCCTCGAGGTGCAGGGCTCGCGGTACTGGTGGAGCTGGGGCGAGGTCACCAAGCCCGAGACCATCAACTATCGGTCATTCAAGCCCGAGAAGGACGGCCTCTTCTGCGAGCGGATCTTCGGTCCGGTCAAGGACTGGGAGTGCCATTGCGGGAAGTACAAGCGGATCCGTTATCGCGGCGTGATCTGCGACCGCTGCGGCGTCGAGGTGACGCTGTCGAAGGTGCGTCGGGAGCGGATGGGACACATCGAGCTCTCGGTGCCGGTGGCGCACATCTGGTTCTTCAAGACGCTGCCCTCGCCGATGGGCAACCTGATCGATATCACGCTCAAGGAACTCGAGCGGGTATTGTACTACTCGAGCTACATCGTGCTCGATCCGGGCTCGCAGGAAGTCGAGGAAAAGCAGCTCCTCGACGAGGACGAGTACCTGGCGCTGCGCGTCAAGGCACGCGACGACAATGACACCGCGTTTCGCGCCGAGATCGGTGCGCCGGCGGTGCGGGAACTGCTTCGCAAGCTCGACATCAAGCAGCTCGCCGAGACGCTCCGCGCCTCGGTCGCGGTCGAGACGTCGCAGCACCGCAAGAAGCAGATGCTCAAGCGCCTGAAGATCGTCGATGCGTTCCTGTCGTCGGGTGACAGTGGGCAGGATCCGAACCACCCGACGTGGATGATCA
>JBKJMX010000075.1:0-3228 GCA_046596135.1 Gemmatimonadales bacterium | reverse complement strand
GGCATCGTGGTGCGACGCAGCGTGCTGAAGCTCCCAAGCGGGCTGAGAGAAACCTGCAGCGAGCAGGAGCGCCAAGGAGGCGACTCGTGACATCAGTGACCGGAACATTGGCCTATGATACTCCCGCAGGAACACCAGAACAAGCGCCGTGCCGCGGTGGCATTCGGAAAACCACGAGGACCCCCTAGGCCGCAGTGAAACCCTCTGCCGCGGGCCCGTTGCGAGCTGTATGCCGCCCGCGACCGCCGGATAGATGAATGCCAGCCCGAGCGGTCGGTCAGGCAATTCCCGTGTCTCGCGCCGCGTCATCGGCGGCGAGCATCTCCCGCAGGATGACGGCATCCTGGCGGTCCTGCGACCGGTCGGCCGCTTCCTTCGACCGCAGGATGTCATGCAGGGACGCCGCATATAGTGTGATACCATGGACCACGAACTCCACCGCACCAGCACGCAGCTCCTCGTAGCTCGCGATGCCCGCGGGGCGGAAGATGATGTCGACGCGTCCCGCCCCAGTCACCAGGTTCCAAAACGCCGCACGACCCAATGCGCTCGCGCTGCAGTCGAAGGCGAGGCCCTCCGGAACAGACTCGGTGAACACTCGGGCATCGAGCTCGCGGAGCGCACCCGCGAGCCGTTCGAGATTCTTGCGGGTATCGCGCGGGGTGAGATCTGCGTCGGCGGTCAGCCGCGGAAAACCCTGTAGTCGCGCGGCCAGGGCGCCGACCAGCACGAACTCGACGTCGTGGCGTGCGAGCACAGCCAGCAGCCGCTCGGGGTCAAACGCGGCCAGGCTAGACACGTCGTGCCGCCGTGATGAAGCGGCTCGTGTTGGCCACCTCTGCGAGGCGGGCCTCGGGGGAAAGCGCACGGATCCGCGCGACATCGGCGAGCATGTGGGATCCCGACACCGGGCGGCTGTTGATTCGTGATTCGAGGTCAAACCCGGCGGCGGCCACCAGTCGCGTGAGAGTTTCCCATGTGGGAGACGTTTCTCCCAGTTCGATTCTCGCAACCACCGACTGGCTGGTGGCCGCGCGAGCGGCCAAAGCCCGCTGGCTCAGGCCGGCGCGTTGGCGAACAGAACGGAGGATGCCGCCTGGGGAAGAGTCCATGGTTAATGATAGCTAAAAAGCTATCACGCGTCAACTGCCCGGTTGCATCGCTGTTAGAGGGGCACCACTTAACGACGGCCAACCTCCATGAACCGTTGCGGGCGATTGGCCCGCGACCGATCTTTTCACATTCTCTATGCCAGGAGCTTCACGTGAACGGTGCCTCGTTCGGATGGCGCGCTGCCTTCGTACTCGGCGGCCTGTTGTACTTCCGGGGCTCGTCCCAGCACCCCCGTGCGGATTCGATGGCCGAGATGATGCGCGACCCCATCTGGGTGCAGAGCCACTCCACGATCCTGGTCGGGCTGGTCGTACTCACGATCGGGTTGGTGCTGTTTCGCCGTTCGCAGTCACCATCGCCGGCGCTGCCGACGCCGGTCGCCACCACGCACGGTTGGCTCGCCACGTTGATCTACCCACTGTTCGCCATCGCGCTCTTCGGGCTGGTCCGCGCCGGGATGCAAACGCGCGAGCTGGGTTCCGTGTGGATCGGCTGGCTCGGTTTCATCGGCGCGGTGGCGCACGGCGTCGTGATGTTGCTGGTCGTCCATCTTGGGATCGGAGAGGCGGGCATTCTCTTTCCGATCGCAGCACGATAACCGCGTGGTTTATTCTTGCAGGTGTGTGGAAGAGACGAAAGACTAGAGACGAGCGACCAGTGACTAGAGACTAGAGACTAGAGAGCTGATGACCGATGATCGATGACCTAGCTCACCATCGGGGCGCCAAGGCTGGCTTCGGACCGCGCCTTTTTGCATCGTCGCAGGCAAACCTGCCCGCATAACCACTTACCGAGGAGCCCCATGCGTTCTCATGACATGCTTCACAAAGTCCAATCCGCCGACGGCTTCATCGCCGCGCTGGACCAGAGCGGCGGCAGCACGCCGAACGCGCTCGACATATACGGCGTGCCGGCGAGCGCATACTCTGGCGACCAGGAGATGTTCGATCGTGTCCACGAGATGCGAACCCGCATGGTCACCAGCGCAAGCTTCGACGGGGATCGGATCCTGGGCGCCATTCTCTTCGAGGACACCATGGGTCGGGAGGTCGCCGGAAAGCCCACGGCGCGCTACCTGTGGGAGGAGAAGCGGGTGGTGCCGTTCCTCAAGGTCGACCAGGGGCTGGCAGCGGAGGAGAACGGGGTGCGGCTCATGAAGCCCATGCCAGGGCTGGACGAACTCCTGGACCGGGCCCTGACGAATCAGGTTTTCGGCACCAAGATGCGATCGGTCATCGTGGGGGCCAACAAGGCGGGGATCGAGGCCATCGTCGACCAGCAGTTCGAGATCGGCAGGCACATCCTGTCCCGTGGGCTGATCCCCATTCTCGAGCCCGAGGTGGACATCCACAGCGAGAACAAGGCCGACTGCGAGGAACTAGTCCGGACGAGTATCCTGGCTCACCTGGATTCCCTCGACGCGGGCCGGCGGGTCATGCTCAAGTTGACCCTACCTGACCAGGACAACTTTTACACCCCCTGCATCGAGCACCCCAACACGCTGAGGGTGGTGGCGCTGTCGGGGGGCTACTCGCGGGAGCAGGCCACCGAACGCCTGACCCGGAACCACGGCATGATCGCCAGCTTCTCCCGGGCGCTCTCCGAAGGACTCACCGTTCAGCAGAGCGACGAGGAGTTCGACACGCGGCTGGACAACTCCATCCGGAGCATCTTCGAGGCGTCGAGAACGTGAGGCGGATCACACTGCGACCGGCTCGGGCACCAGCCGCCCTGTGATGCCGAGCGCCTCATTGGTCATACGAATGGACGTCGCCCCGTCCACCTCGATCTCCGTCAGTGCTCGGATGGCGTCGATGGTTTCGGGGATCACGATGGCCTGGTTGTCCACCATGTAGGCATAGAATGCCTCGTCGCCCTGGACGGTGAGCATGTCCTCCCACAGCGCGACCTCGTAGAGATTGTCATGTGGGCGACCGAGGTCGGCCATGAGCTCCTTGACGGAGTTGAGCGCGACGAGACCGTCGCCGATGCGGATCTGCGCGATGCGGGTAGAAGTGCGGAAGGCGTCAAGCACCTCGTCCTTCGACGCGTTACGCGTCAACTGGACGGCCCAGTAGTGGAGGTGGGCAATCGTCTCGGGCACCTTGACGGCCA
>JBKJMX010000041.1:0-3575 GCA_046596135.1 Gemmatimonadales bacterium | reverse complement strand
AGAATCGCTAGCAGTTGCCCCACCGATTTGCCGAGATAGCCAGGGTCCAGAATGCGGTAAAGCTGACTCGGGGAGGTGCCAAGCCGGCGCACCACCTCGCGCTTGGCGAGGTCGCTCTCCTCGAGTGCCTTCCGCGCCTCGATTGTCAGCTTATGCAGCAACACCTCGTTGAGATATGCCGGGTCCTGATGGTATTCAAGCACGGCATCCATGTGTACCGTATCCTCTTCACCGGATTCCAGGCGGTAGGTGAATCCTTCCCCGCCGATGTCGGGATCGGAATACACCTCCATGACACGGTTACCCCTCACCGGCGGAACCGAGAGCTTGGCATATGGATACGCGAAGGTTCCCCGCGCGGTACGGAGCTCGAACGCTTTCTTGCGGTTGTTCGCTTCCACCGACTGGATCTTCACAGGGCACCTTCCTCTTGAAGCTCGACAATCAGACGGATTATGCGATCCGTCGCTTTCTCCTTCATCACAACCTGATCCTCGAGATTCCACTTCACGACGAGCTGGCCGTCCCGGTAAACGTGGACATGCCGCGGAGGGTGATCGCCTTTCCAGGTCACGAAGATGAACCCGCCCCGGCGCAGCTTGCCCACACCTACATAGTACCGCCGGTGGTAACGGGTGGCAACCTAGGGGAAGCACCCGTCGCGCGCGCGAGAGAGCCCGGCCGAGGCGCTCGTAGGAACCCGACGCGGGCGAGGCGCCGGTGGTGGCGCTGCCGACGCCGGTGCCGCCGGAGAGATTGACGCTTGATGTGGAGCAAGGAGGCTTTCAGCCTCCCTCAGTGCCGAGAAGCGGTCAGGGCGTTTTCTTGATCCCCCCACGACGAGGAGCGCGCGCACGCACAGCTTCCAGGATCGCACGAAGTGCCCGATTCACGTCGGCCCCGGTTGGGAATACTTCGGCGATGTCCGGATCGAGCACGACCATGACGGTCCCCTTCCCGAACATCGTCGCAGACTTGCCCCGCTCGCCGCCGCTGAAATCGTACTCCGCGCGCATCTCTTCCACGTGACCCCGGCTTTCGGCGCTGGCCTTAGGTGTCTTCGTCATAGGTCTGCCGCTCGCGCCGCGTCGCCAGACGGGCGCTGATGAGGCGAATGCGTTCGCCCCGCTTCGTCGAACGCGACCCCGTGCTTCTGTCGATTCGTCCTTGCTTTCCTGGGGTCCCACTCGAACTTGAGATCCATCCGAAAATGTACTCTCGGCCACGCGACCCCGACCAGAGCTTGCCAACAGGTCGAGCTCACGGTCGGTCCGACCTCGCTGCGCGTGGCAGAGATCGTTGCTTGACGTGAAGCGAGGAGGCTCTCAGCCTCCCTCAGTGCCGAGAAGCGGCTATCAGCCGCTGGCCACTGACGAGCCGCGATTGCCGGCCGCGCTTTGTCAGCTTCATGCGCCGGTCGGACGTCGACCACGCCTACGCCTGGGACTGCGGACGCGCATTCATCCCGAAATCAGCCTCGATACGGTCGTACCAGGCAGCGTCATCGAGCGCACCCAAGGCCACCCACGCCTCGTCGCTCATCGACCTGCGCCAACCGAGAAAGGGCTCGGCGTCCGGGCCGACGGGATGCCGCAGTTGGGTGGTGTCGCCGACCGCAATCTCGAGGATCTTCTCTGCGACCACCGATGGAGGCACTGGGGCCTGAAGTGCCGTCGCGAACAGGGCAGCCATTCGCCGCTGTTGGGCATAGGGGGACGGGGCCAACACGACGCCAATGTTTCGCGACATCTTGGTATCAATGATTCCAGGCTCGACAATCGCCACTCGGATTTTGAAGGACGCGACCTCCTGGGCCAGGCATTCGCTGAGGGCCTCGAGCGCGAACTTCGAGGCTGCGTAGGCCGCCATTGGTGCCGACGCAACGTGGCCCGCCACCGAGGCCAGGTTGATGATGCAGCCGCTCCGTCGCTCTCGCATTCCAGGGAGTACGGCCTGGATGCATCGAATCACGCCGAAGTAATTCGTCTCCATGACGGCACGAAACTCCGAGAGGGGCAATTCCTCGACGGATCCCATTCGCTCGATGCCTGCGTTGTTGACGAGCACGTCGATCGCACCCACCTCTTGCTCAGCGCGGGCGATCCTGTCTCGGACCGAAGCATCTGCATCCACGTCCATCGGGAGCACGGTCAGGGAGAGCTTCTCGAGCGCCGCGGCCTCGGCCAACTCGGGCGCAGCTGCGGGGTTACGCATTGTCGCGACGACCCGATGGCCGGCGCGACCGAAGGCGAGTGCGGTTGCCATGCCGATGCCAGTACTGGTACCGGTAATGAGGACTGTGGCCATGTGGTCTGCTCCAGGGCGAGAAAGGCACTGCCAGGATACTAATTGGTGGAATGCTGACGCATAACGGCTTGCGATTCAGCCGCGGGAGCGCGGCACCTTCGCGGCCTTGGGTCGTCCCTTGGGCTGCGAGGAGTACCGCCAGGAGGGCCGCGCACCGCGGCACCCCTTCAGAGTCGGGTCGGCCTTCGCGCTCAGCGAGACGCCGAACCAACCCGCGCCACGCGGAACCACTTCACAGCTCCAGCCCGAACCGGATCCGGATTTGACGTGGCTCGACCGGATGGAAGTGAGTGTCCGCCGTGCCGGTTCCGGGTTCGCCCTGCAACCGCGAGACGTAGAAGTAGGCGATGTCGTTGTCGCGCGCATTCGTCGCGTTGAGGAGCGATGCTTCCACGAGCAGGCCATTGTGCAGGCGGTACCCTGCGGCAAGGTTGACCTGCGTCCCAGATGGTGCACGACGCGTCCCGTCTTCGGTGAGCGGATACCCGCCGACGTGCCGGAGGCGCGCCGCCCCGAACGGTCCGTGTGATGCGGAGGCCCATGAGATACCTGCCGCCACCACGGCGCCTACCGCTCCGGGAATGAACGCGCTCCCCGGATCGACGTCGAGCAACCGGGCTTTGGTCAGCGAGAGGTCAAGATCGAGCCCGAGGTGTGATCCGAGGCGCGCGTAGTTGGCGACAGTGATTCCCTGTCGGCGGCTTGCCCCAGACGCCTCGGTCGTCCCCGCATCACCGACAAACAGCAGCTCGCTGTCCAGCCCGAGCGTCCAAAGCGCCACTGTGGTCTGCCAGCCAGCGCGGGGTGTTACACGCAATCCGATTTCCGCGCCTCGCGTCCGAACCAGCGGGTCGACCGCCTCGACTGGCGCCCCGCTCGCCGGATCGACGGTGATGGTGGCACCCCGCGCGTCATTCGAGTGATAGCCGAAACCGCCGCTCGCATACACCTCGACTTCGGCACCGAGCAGGTACGCGATCGAGAGCTTCGGGCTCACCAGCGCCGAGGTACGGCTACCGCTGTTTGCACTGAGATCGCTCGCCACCGCGACATGCAGGGCATCCAACCGCACACCGGTGGTAGTGCGGAGTCGGTCGGACCATTGCGACACGACTTCGGCGTGGAGTCCCGCGCCCACCTGGTTCACGTCGTCTTCACGAACCGCGGCAAGACGCTGGCGGCGGACGGTGTGATACAGCCCCAGTCCGCGGATCAGGTCGACACGATTGTCGAACCCGATAGCGGCGACGTGACGTGACGCGTTACCG
>JBKJMX010000021.1:0-9213 GCA_046596135.1 Gemmatimonadales bacterium | reverse complement strand
CCTCGTCCTAGCCATTGTGCTGATGTCGAGGAATACGCCGTTGATCGACCACGCCGTCAGATCCGGGGACACGATCTCCTTGCCGCCGAGCGCCTTCATGATCTGGGTCCCGGTGAGGTAAACCAGCGTGGTGCCGAGTGCCATGGCGAGGCCGAGTGCCGCCTCGGCACGAGGGCTGGTGACGGCGAGTGGGGCGCCGAAGAGGGCGATGATCAAGCAGGCCATTGGCACGGCATACTTGAGCGGGAGGTCGACCATGAGCTGACCTGGACGGGTGCCGGAGCGCTCGAGTCGGGCGAGGTGCTCGCGCAGCTCGCCGATGCTCATCTCGTCGGCCTTCTTCCCTTCGTCGTTCAGGATTTCGGGTGGTTCGGCGAACACCTTCGCGCGCATCGCGGCAAAACGGATGGTGGTGACCGTCGCGCTGTCCCGCATGATCAGTGCGGCGTGCGCCGGGAGCATCGAGTCGGCTGCGGCTCCTGAATCGGTGGGCTCGGGGTCGGGCTGGACGATCAGGTGGGTGGCGCCATTGAGCAGGTTCCACTGTCCGCGAGTGGTGTCGTAGAGGGCGCTGTCGGCGCTGATGGTCCAGGTGGGCGCCGTCGCCCCCGAGGGCGACTCGATCAGGATCGACGCAGCGTAGCCCCGCCACTGCTGGAGTTCGCGAATCGCGTACGTCCAGCCGGATTCGTTCTGGTAGGCGAACTGGTAGCGTGGCAGGGCGTCGCTCCCCGAACGGCGTTCGCCATGGAGTTCGCGCTGGCGCGCGATGCTCGGCGCAGCGATCTCCTGCATCCCGAAGTTGGCCGGCACCGCCAGCGTCGCCATCAACAGCATCGGGAGGATCAAGCGGTAGAACGACACGCCACCGGCCTTCACCGCGGTGAGTTCGCTGTGGCGACCCATGGCGTTGAGCGTGAACACGGTCGCGAAGAGCACTGCTGCGGGGAAGAGGAGGGTCACCTGACCGGGGAAGTAGAGTAATTCGCCGAGAAGAAAGTCATCCACCGGAACGCCTTTCTTGCTCACCGGTCCGAAGCGCTCGGAGAGATGGATGAGCGTCGCAACCAACGGGATGCCCAGGGCCGCCAGCAGGAACGTCCCGATCCATTGGCGCAACACGTAGCGGTCGAGCGTGCCCATCAGCTTCATGTGGTGGACGCGCGGCGAAAGATGTTGCGGATCGAATCCATGATCCCCACCGATCGGGTGCTTCCCATCTCCTGATTCGCGGCGTGCACCGACAGGAGCCCGACCACGGTGAGCAGCACAACCGGACCGTGCATCGCGACGGTAGCAGGGATGTAGCCCTTGTCGGCGAGTCCCTCGCCGCCGATCAGCAGCACGTAGAACACCATGAAGATCAGCAGCGATCCGCCGATCACGAGGCCGATCCCGCCGCGCGGAAACTTGAGGGCGAGCGCCATGCCGATCAACACGAATCCGAACGATGCCAGAGGGATCGCGAACTTCTTGTGGTACTCGACCGAATGCGAACGCATGATCGCGAGGGCGTTCTCCGCTTGCATCGTGGCGTTGCTCACTTCGGAGATCGGCGCGACGATGCCATGGTCGGGCGGCAGTGGTTCCTGCGTCATCGGGTACTGAAAGCCGGACGAATCGAGTCCCGGGTTGAACTCCGTCACGTCCTGGATCCCCGGGACGAGGGCGGGGAGCGGTCGCGCGGCCCGTGCGGCGCTGTCAGCCTGCTGGAGCTGCCGGAGCGACTCGGCCACCGCCGCGTCCGGTGCCTGCTTGCGAACGCCGGAGTCCTGCGAGGGCAGCGGCTTGCGCGGCGCACCGCTGTCCTGGCGTACCGGGTCCTGGGCCTGTACCGGGGTGGGCAGCAGGAGCCGCTCGATCCACTTGCCAAACGCGCGGTAATATCCGCAATCAGCTTCCATTCGCACTGGAATCCGTATCGCGGGCGGCCCCACCGCGGGCAGGCCTGCGAGACTGCGCAGGTCGCGCTGGGTGAGCTCCTCGCGACGGGCCTGTCCGTCGCGATACTCAGTGCGCGCCTCGATCACGCGGTCGAGGAGCTGGCAGCTCGTCATGCTGCGCTCGTCGGCGCCTGATACGGTGCTCCGCTCAAGCTGGTTGGCCACGTCGCGGATCCGGATCCGGTCGCGCAGGAAGGCGGTGCGCTCCACCCGGCCTGGCTCGACCGACCGGTAGTCGCGAATCTCGCCCTCGTAGAGGGTGAGGAGGAGGTCGCGCTGGTCGCTCGACTGCTTCATCACGCCGCTGTCAGCGCGGATCACGCGACGTGCCTCGTACGTGAGGTCATAAATCAGCACGTCGGTGAGGCCGCCCGTCGCCTGGTCGATCTCGCTGGCACGGAGGAAGAATCGCGGGTTGTTGGGCGGGAGGGCATTCAACACCTGTGGCTTGAACGTCAGTGTCGGGGTCTTCTGGCTGACGTCGAGGCGAAGACGCGAGAAACGTGAGTTGCTGATCGGAACGAGTTGGTCGAACACAAAGAAGTTGACAATTGTCAGCACCACAGCACCAACCAAGGCGGGCCGCACCATTCGCCAGACGGAGAGACCATTGGCGTACATGGCAATCATCTCGAGGTCACCAGCGAGCTGGCTGTATGCATAGAGCGTTGCAGTCAGCACCGACATCGGGATGGTCAGCACCATCAGCGCCGGCACGGCGAGGATGAGCGCCTCACCCATCACAGAAAGGTCGAGTCCCTTGCCGCCGAACCGGTCGATCAGGGGGCCAAGCTGGTTCAGAAGGAGCAGTCCGGTGAGCGCGAGCAGGCTCCAGACGAACGGAGCCACCAGCGTGCGCAGGATGTGCCGGGAGATGAGCTTCATGCCGTTTGCCGCAGTCCGGTTGTGGCCCGCTAGGCGGGGCGCGTACCTTTTGGGAATCAGACGCCTCAAGTTAATCCCCCCGGCCTTCGCAATCGTGGCGCCCGCCGCCCGGTTTTCCGCCTTCGTTTGCGCATTCGTGACGCTCGCCGCCCCGGTCGTCTCGGCGCAAGCTGTGCCCGGCGACACGGTGCGGAACCCCATCGGCGTGCGGCTCATCAGCCCGCTCGGGTTGCCCGCGTTGCGGCGCCCGCTGGCGCTGGACGCCCCGTGGGCCCGCCCGCTGCCGCGCTCCGCGACGGAAATCGGGAATCGTTTCGACCTCGGCGTGCAGCGACGGGTCGATTCGCTCAGTACCGCGGCTGCCTTCCGACGCTCCATGCTCGCGCTCTTCCGGGAGCGGCGCTCCGCAGAATTGCTCGGACTCGACGCGACGCCCGTGGAGGACCGCGGGCTGTTCGGGTTGTCCACCAGCGTTGTCGATCTCACGTTCGATGGCCTGGTGCGCTTCGAGATCTCCACCGAGCGTGTGGCGAACCTCCGGTGTACGCCAGCGCTGATCCAGGATCCGCTCGCGGGATGCCGCCCGAAGTTCCGCGCGCCCCGGATCGATAATCAGGTCGAGTTGCGCTCGTCGGGGCTGATCGGGCAGCGGGTGCGGGTCAACGTCGACCTGAACACCGCGAGGGACTACGCCAACAGCAACGACGTCTCGGTGTCGTATCGGGGGCTGGAGGATGAGGTCCTGAAGCGGATCGAGGTGGGCTCGGTACAGTTCCGCCCACCACCGTCGCGGTTCCTGACGTCGGGAATCCCGAGCAACAACTTCGGGCTCAGCGCCACGATGGAGTACGGCCCGCTCGAGGTGCAGGCGCTGGCGGCGACGCAGAAGGGCAGTGTCGTGTCGACCCGCACCTATCGGGTGGGCGACGCCACCACCCAGCCACAATCGCGATATGCCCGCGACCTCGACTACGAGGCGCGCCGATTCTTCTGGACCATCGACCCCCGCACCATCCCGGGGTACCCGGCGATCGATGCACTCACCCTGCGCGACCAGGCCCTGGGCGACCGACCGGTCGAGGTGCGCGTGTACCGGTATCGGTCCGCGGCCGGCAACATCGGCACCAACCCGAACCTCGAGGGCATCACAGCCCTCGGTGTGAACGCGGAAGGCACGCTGACCCAGCGGGTGGGACCACTCCGGTGGGAACCGCTGGTGCTGGGCCGCGACTACTGGCTCGATCCGTCGGGGCTCTGGTTTGCACTGACGTCGAAGCTTGACCCGAACGATTTTCTCGCCGTGAGCTATCGCACGCAGTCGGGCACGGTGGTGGGGACGTTCCCGTCGGCCGACAATCCCGCCCGAAGCGACACGCTGCTGCTCGTGCTCGAACCCAATCGCGGACCCGAGGCGGGAACGTTCTACCGCACGATGAGGAACGTCTACCGTGTGGCGGGTGGTGAATTGGTGCGCTCCTCGGTGAACATCGCGATCCAGGTGAACCGGTCGGAGAGCCCGCCGCCACCGATCCAGGCCGCGACGTGGCTGGCGCTGTTCGGGATCGCGGTACCGACCGACCAGGCGGTCTTCGACGTCGAGAACCGACTGTTCCCGCGCACCCGCGACCCGGCGGCGGACCAGACGATCAGGGATTACTACGTCATCTTTCCGAACGCCGAGCCGTTTGGTGATGCGACGAAGATTCCGGTGGCCTCGCTGCGGAACGACTCGCTCTACCGGACGCCCGAGTACCTGCTCTTCTCGGAGGGGCCGGCCTCGCGCTTCCAGTTGTTGCTCGAATACACCGCGAGCGGGTCGGGCGATCGGTCATCGATCAATCTGAACGCACTCCAGATGCTCGAGGGGTCGGAGCAACTCGAGGTCGATGGGCGGCGACTAAGGCGCGGGCTCGACTATTCGGTCTCGTCCGGAACCGGCATCGTGACGTTCCTCGATCCGGAGGGCCTGTTCGGCCGGGGAGCGGCGATCGTCACGGCGCGCTTCGAGGAGCGGGGCTTCTTCGCCGTTGCACCGACGAGCATCGTGGGATTCTCGGCGCGATACAACGTCGGGCTCTTCGGCGCGTTCCATGTGGTCGGGTTGTACCAGTCTGAGGCGACGGCATTCACGCGCCCACCGCTCGGCTTTGAGCCGACTTCGTCGCTGATCGGTGGGGTGCGCGGCGACTTCCTGATTCCCGCCCGCAACTTCTCGCGGTGGCTGAGCCGGATCACCTCGACGCCCGCCAATGCTCCCTCGGAGTTGCAGCTCAACGGCGAGCTTGCCTTCACGCGGCCAAGCGCGAATCGCTCGGGGGACGCGTTCCTGGAGGAGTTCGAGAACGACGGCGGGCAGCCGATCTCGCTGCGCGAGTCATCATGGCAGTTCGGATCGCGACCGCAGTCGGCGGCAGGCGTGCCGTTCTTTCCGGCGGGATTCGACTCGACGGCGGCGGTGCAGCTCATCTGGCAGAACCTGGTGCCGGGTCCGAACGGGGCGCTGGAGCTGCGCCCGACCGACATCGACACCAACATCGTGGTGCAGTCCGGGAACAATCCCGCTCCGGAAACGGTGATGTTCCTCACCTTCCATGCCGACACCGCCGGCGGTGTCGTGCAGCGCAACCGCTCGTCGAACTGGAGCCTCCCGGCGCAACCGTTCACCCCGCGGTGGCGGTCGATGGTGACGCCGCTCTCGCTCACCGGCGCCGACCTGTCGCGCAATGAGTTCCTCGAGTTCTGGGTCTTCGAGCCGTTCGACAAGCCGATCGCGACCACGGGGATGAAGTTCATCGTCGACGTCGGCTCGGTCAGCGAGGACGCGCTGGCGCTTGCGCCCACGGCGTTCACCATCGGCGCCAATGGTGACACGACGTACACCGGCCGGCAGTACCCGGGCGCTGGCCGTCTCGACACCGAGCGCAACCCGACCGGCACATTCAACGCGGTGGCCGACGACATCGGCATCCTCGGCGACCGCCCCGACCAGCTCCTCGGACCGAACGGCCTCGTGCAGCGGCCCGCGCTCTGTCAGCGTCGTCTCTCGAACAGTGTCGATGTCTTCCCGTGGGGCGACCTCAGTGCCCGTTGCAGCAACGGCAACGGGACGCTTGACACCGAGGATCTCAACGGCGACCTGCTGCTCAACGCGCGCGGGCCGGGTGACGACGTGTTCCGCTATGTCGTCGACCTCACCGACCCGAAGTATCGGGTTCGCTCCGGCGTGGTGACCCAGGATCCCAATGATCCGACCCGCCAAGCTGAGTGGGTCCTCTACCGGATTCCGTTGCGCTCACCCGATCTCCAGGTGGGTCAGCCCAACATCCGCCTGGTGCAGCACATCCGTTTCACGTTCGCGACGCCGCCAGACGACGGCACCGACAAGGTGGTGCGCTTTGCCATGGCGCGTATGCGGCTCACCGGCGCTCCGTGGATCCGCCGCAGCGCGACACCGATCGCCGGGATCGCCGGTTCGACAGGGCAGCCGCGCGGCGACGTGAACGTCTCGGTGGTGTCGACTGAGAACATCGAGCTGGGTTACACGTCACCGCCGGGCGTGCGGAATGCCTCGGCCAACGTGAACATCACGCAGGGCTCGCTGGGGCAGCAGATCAACGAGAAGTCGCTCCGGGTCGTGGCGCGCGACTTCCGCCCGGGCGACCGTGCCGAGGCGTACCTGCGATTTGTGGCGGGTCCGCAGAACCTGCTCGCGTACCGGCAGCTCAGGGTGTGGACGCGCGGGTACGGCGACGGCTGGGACGACGGCCAGCTTCGCGCGTTCGTGAAGGTCGGTACCGACGACCAGAACTTCTACTTCTACTCGGCCGAAGCGCGCACGAACACGTGGGAGCCGGAGATGGTGGTGGAGCTCGAGACGTGGCGACGGCTGCGCGCCGAGGTCGAACAATCGTTTTTGCGGGGCGAAGCACCGAATGGCGCCAGCGGTTGCGGCGGTGATCCCCTTGCCTACGTGCGCTGCGAGGATGGATACATCGTGCACGTGCGCGACCCCGCGGTCTCGCCGCCCAACCTCGCTGCCGTGCAGGAGCTGTCTGGCGGGATCTACCGACCCACCGAGGGTCTTCCGCTTGCGCGGGCGGAGCTGTGGATCGACGACGTCCGGCTGACCTCGCCGATCAACGAGACCGGAATCGCCGGCGGATTCGATGCCCGGTTGGTCGCGTCGGACGTGGCCAACCTCAGCGCATCGTATGTGTACACCGACGGGCAGTTCCGGCAGATCGGGCAGTCGCCGTCATACCGGACGTCATCGACACTCAGTACGTCGGGGGCATTCAACATCCACCGCTTCCTGCCGCCGTCGCTGGGCCTCAATGTGCCGCTGGTCGTCGGCTACGTGACCCAGCTCACCGATCCCCAGCTCATCACCGGGTCCGACGTCCGCGGCGAGGCGCTCACGGGGCTGCGGCGTCCATCGAGCAACGCGGCGAGCTGGAGTCTCCAGGTGAGCAGGCCGGCCCGCGACGGAAGCCTGCTCACTCGCGCGCTGCTGAATCCGCTCACGCTCCAGACGAGCGGCACGGTGGGGGGGACAACCACCGAGCTGTCGGAAGCGGAAACCAACCTCTGGTCGCACACCGCCACGTGGAGCCTGATCAACACCCGGAGGTTTGCCCGGCTGCCCCTCGGTGGGCTCGTGAACCGCCTGCCGCGCTGGGTGCGGGAGAGCGAGGGCGGGCGGGCGATCCGGAACGCCGCCCTGTCGTACGTGCCATCGAACGTTTTCCTGCAGAGCAACCTTTCGCGCGCGGCGGGGGAGTACACGTCGTTCCTGGTGCCGATCCGACGCGTCGCAGACACGCTTGCGATCCCGGTGAACACGCTCCAGCATCTCTGGCGCAACAATGCGCGCACCACGTGGCAGCCGCTGGGCATGCTCACCGTCAGCGGCGATTGGCAGAGCACCCGCGACCTGCGCGAGTACGATGACAGCACCTCGCTCGGTCGGTTGGTCGGCGAATCGCGCCGCGGCTTTCTGGGTGTTGATGCGGGCGTCGAGCGCGACCGGAGCGTTGGATCGTCGCTGGCGCTGACGCCGCGCATCGCATCATGGCTGCAGCCCCGCCTGACGTCGACCTCGTTCTTCCTGCTGTCGCGGAACCTGACCGCCCGCAACCCGGTGCGGATCGACGGCGACACGGCCGGCGCGTTCATCCTCCCGCAGACGCTCAACAACTCCCGGCTCGACGAGGTGGGAGTCACGGTCGACCCGGCTCTGGTGCTGCGGCGGGTGTTCGGCGACTCCTCGTCCACGGCACGTTACTTCGACCGGTTCCGCACCTTCGACATCAGCCGCACCCGCAATCGGCAGTCGACCTTCGACCTCGCATCGTTCAGCCCTGACCTCGGCTTCCAGTTGGCGCTCGGCGGCTTCGACTCGTTCCTCTCGCACGAAGGGCAGTTTGCGGTTGGAGCCACCAACACCCACACGACGAATGCCAGCGGCGGGTTCCAGTTGCCGCTGGGGCTCTCGGCGACGGTGAACTACTCGACACTGGAGACGATTCGGCACCAGCGGAGTGGGCTGAGTGACTTCCTGGTGAGCGAGACGAGACAGCGTGACTGGCCGAGCGGCAGCGTGGCGTGGCTGCGGTCGTTTCGATCGGGGCCGCTCACGCTGGTCGAGCTCCGAACGAGTGTGCGGCAGCGGGAGGGGTCCAACCTCATTCCCACCGGGGCGGGCGAACCGATCCGGACCGCGGTCGAGTCGCGAGAGATCCAGCCGAACGGGCGCGTGGTCTTCAAGAACGGGGTCAACATCCTGGGCCGGGCCACGTTTACTGACGGCAGGAACGAGAACGGCGGCAACGTGGTGCTCAGCGACCGGACGTCAATGCAGGGTGACGTCTCGTGGAGCCTCACGCTGCCGCGATCGATCTCGCGGCTCCCCAAGCGGGTCACCACCACGCTCACCGCGATCTCGAGCAAGGACATCAGTTGCATCGAGCGCCAGGACGAGCCGTGCATCTCGATCTCCGACTTGCGGCGGATCGAGACGCGAGGGAGATTCGCGGCGAACATCGTCGGCTCGGTCCAGGCCGACCTTTCCCTCGGCTGGTCGCTGATCGACGTCCGGCATCTTGAACGAAAGATCTCCACGCTTTCCGCGGCGATCTCCGTCGTCATTCCGCTCACCAAACAGGGTTTCTGATGCGCATCGCACTTGCTGGTATGCTCCTCGCCACGGCCGTTGCCTGCGCCGCGGGCGACCCTGTCCCGGACAAGGAGTTCTCGGGGCGCCAGGCGCTCGATTACGTCGAGCAGCAGCTTGCATTCGGTCCGCGCATCCCCGGCACGGAGGGGCACGCGGCGATGGCGCGCTGGCTCGATTCGATGGCCAGGAGCCGTGCCGACACGGTGGTGG
>JBKJMX010000008.1:0-6380 GCA_046596135.1 Gemmatimonadales bacterium | reverse complement strand
TGCCATCGCCCGATGGGTTCGAGCAGGCACACCCGAGCAGCAGGAGGGCCGCGGCACGCAGCTTCCTCATGGGCGCAGGTTCCCGCGTCGCGTCTCGATCCATCTCGCCAGGGTGATGGCGGCGGAGGCGGCGTCGATCGCGACTGCGCGTTCGGCGCGACGTCGACCGGCATCTCGCAGTGCGAGTTCCGCATCGACGGTGCTGAAGCTCTCGTCGATCCATTCGATGGGGAGGTCGCTGCGCTCGGCAAATTGATCGCCCATGGCGCGGGCGGCGTCGGCCGACGCGCCCTCGATGCCCAGATCCTCGAAAGGCAGTCCGACCACCAGGCCGACCGGCTCCTCCGCCTCGACGATCTCGAGGAACGCACGCAACGGAAGCCGCTTGCCAGCGCGCCGCCGGAGTGTGGTCAGCGGGGTGGCGATGACCTGCGTCGCGTCGGTAATCGCCACGCCGATGCGCGAGGTGCCCCAGTCGAGGGCGAGTACGCGACCCGAGCGGGGAATGCCGGGTGCCTGCTGATCGTGCTCCGTCAACCGGCCGCCCGCCTACTGCGCCATGGTGGCGAAGAACTCCTTGTTGTTCTTGGTCGGCTTCATCCGGCCGAGCAGGAACTCCATCGCCTCGACCACGGGCATCTCGGCGAGGAAGTTGCGCAGGAGGTAGACCTTGTTGAGCTCATCCTTGGTGAGCAGCAATTCCTCCTTTCGGGTGCCGGATTTGTTGATGTCGATCGCCGGATAGATGCGACGATCGGCAAGGCGACGATCCAGCACGAGCTCGGCATTGCCGGTGCCCTTGAACTCCTCGAAGATCACCTCGTCCATGCGCGAGCCGGTGTCGATCAGCGCCGTCGCGATGATCGTGAGCGACCCGCCGCCATCGATGTTTCGCGCGGCGCCGAAGAAGCGCTTCGGCTTCTGCAGCGCGTTCGCGTCGACGCCGCCTGAGAGAATCTTGCCCGAGTGTGGCACCACCACGTTGTGCGCACGGGCGAGACGCGTGATCGAGTCGAGGAGGATGATCACATCGCGGCCGTGCTCGACCAGTCGCTTCGCCTTCTCGATCACCATGTCCGCCACCTGGACGTGCCGGTCCGCCGGCTCGTCGAAGGTCGACGCAATCACCTCGGCTTGGACGTTCTCCTGCATGTCGGTCACTTCCTCCGGACGCTCATCGATCAGGAGGACGATCAGGTAGCACTCGGGATGATTCTCGGCGATCGCGTTCGCGAGCTTCTGCATCAGGATCGTCTTGCCGGCCTTGGGCGGGGCCACGATCAGGCCGCGCTGTCCCTTGCCGATCGGCGACATCAGGTCGACCACTCGCATCGAGAGATCGCTCTCCTTGCGCTCGAGCCGGATGCGCGAGTCGGGATAGCGCGGTTTCAGGTTGTCGAACGCGATCCGGGTCTTCGTCTTCTCCGGTTCGTCGTAGTTGACGCTCTCGACCTTGAGCAGGGCGAGGTAGCGCTCACCCTCCTTGGGTGGACGGACCTGCCCCGTGATGGTGTCGCCGGTGCGCAGGTCGAACCGCTTGATCTGGCTCGGCGACACGTAGATGTCGTCCGGTCCATACAGGTAGTTCCAGTCCTGGGAGCGCAGGAAGCCGTAACCCTCCGGCAGGATCTCGAGCACACCCTCGCCGCGGATCACCGTGTCCTTGTCGAGCAGCGACTGCTCGATCCGGAAGATCAGGTCCTGCTTGCGGAGGCCTGAATAGTTGGTGATGTTCAGCTCCGACGCCAGCACATGGAGTTCGGCGACGGATTTCTGTTTCAGTTCGGCGATGTCCACGGGGGTTCTCCGGGTCGAGTCATTCGCCGTGCCAATGCACGATGAGCGGAATGACGGGAACAGCAGTTCGGGTTGTCGGGTGTGGTCGTCTGGGGTACGCGGTGGTCGCGCGTTGCTTGCAGATGGACGCCGTGCGGAGGGATCTTGAGCACACGAGGATACGAGCCAGGCCCTCGTTCGTCAACCCCGGGTTCGTGCCGCGTCCACGGCGCGGCGGCTCCCGGCCGCGGGGCCTGTTCGTCAAACCGGGACATCCCCGGTATCATCGAGCTGCCGGCGCCAAGCCCGCGCGCGTAACCTCCTTGCGAGGCCTCATGAGCCAGCCTGACCCACTGTCGAAGCTCCGCCACGACATCGCCAACCCGTTGGCCGCGCTCCTCGCCGAGACGCAGCTCCTGCTGCTGTCCGAGGCGACGATGGCGGACGAAGTTCGGCAGGGGTTGCAGGACATCGAGAAGCTCGCCATCCGGATGCGGACCATCCTTCGGGGCGGCTGATGAGGTCCCCGTCCGACCGCGCCTTGGGCATCTGGCTCGCCATCTGGGCAGCAATGCTCCTGATCCTGATCCTCATCGGCGGTGCCACCAGACTCACCGAGAGCGGGCTGTCGATCACCGAATGGAAGCCGGTCACAGGGGTGCTGCCACCGATGGGCGCCGACGCCTGGGAATCGGAGTTTGCCCGTTATCGTGCCATCCCGCAATATGCGCAGGTCAACGCCGGGATGTCGCTTGATGCATTCAAGCGCATCTATCTCTGGGAATACGCACACCGGCTCTGGGCGCGCGTGGTGGGACTCGCCTTTGTCCTTCCGTTCGCGGTCTTCCTCCTCAAGGGCATGGTCCCGCGGGCGATGCGCTCACGGCTCATCCTTCTCCTGCTCCTCCTGATCTTTCAGGCGGCACTCGGCTGGTTCATGGTGATGAGTGGTCTGAGCAATCGCGTGAGCGTGAGTCAGTACCGGCTGGCCGCCCACCTCTCGGCCGCCCTGGTGATCTACTCGGCGACGGTCTGGATCGCCGCTGACCTGCTCTGGCCCGCGCTGCGCAGTCACGATCCGGCGCTGATCCGGCTCCGTCGTCGTGCCGTCGTTCTGCTGGCGATGACAGGCATCACCGCGGTGGCGGGGGCGTTCGTGGCTGGCCTCCGCGCGGGGCATGCGTACAACACCTTCCCGTTGATGGGTGGACAGCTGGTGCCGGTCAACTATGGTCGGCTGTTGCCCTGGTGGCGCAACCTGTTCGAGAACATTCCCGCAGTGCAGTTCAACCATCGCGTCGTCGCGACACTCACCGTGCTGGCGATCATGGCGGTGTGGGGGCGCTCGAGGCGGCGCCACCTCCCGGGCCAGGCGCGATGGCTGCTGAACGCGCTGCTCGCGATGGGCATCGTGCAGTTCGGTCTGGGCGTCGCCACTCTGCTGCTGGCCGTGCCGGTGGCGCTCGGGGTGCTGCACCAAGGTGGCGCGGTGCTGCTGCTCACAGCTGCGTTGTTGCTGGTGCGCAGCGTCTGGGATGTCACACCGTTGGATCCAGATCGGTCGATCACACGCTTCTGGCCGACGAGCCCCTCCAGCACCTGATGCCGTTCAGGCGCGTCGTTCTCCCGACACCAGGTCGTCCACGCCGCCGATGTCCTGCGTGCTGCCGGGCGGCGTTCCCCGGCTGACCAGCCACCCTAGCCATGGCGGGGTGACGAGCGTCGTCCCGATGACCATGATCATCAGCGCGCCGAACACCGCAGGGGAGATCACGCCGCTGGTGAGGCCCATCTGCGCGAAGATCAGCCCGACCTCGCCGCGCGGCACCATGGCGGCGCCCACCAGCGCATACCGAAGGGGAATCCAGAACGGGACGAATCCCGCGACAAACTTGGTGACGATACCGATCGCGAGGAGGGCGAGCCCGAGCTTGAGCGCGGCTGGATCGGCGAGCGCGCCCAGGTCGACGGAGGCACCGACCGACGCGAAGAACACCGGGACGAAGAAGTAGCCGAGCACGGTGGTCGAGTTCTCGATGGTGTCGCGTTGCGGCGTCTTGTGGAGGATCAGGCCGGCGGCAAAGGAGCCGATGATCAGGGCAGAGCCGCCGCGGTCGGCGGCGGCCGCCAGGGCCAGCGCAAACGCAAGGGCGAGCGTGCCAGTGGTTCCGCCGACCGGCAACCGGTCGATGAGTGCAAAGAGTCGGGGTGCCAGGATCTCGCCTGCGACGAGGGCCACGACGAGGAAGCCGAATGCGGCGCCGGCAGTCTTGGCGATCTCGAACGGCGTAATCTCGACACCCGATGCGACGGTTGCCGTCACGGCGAGGATGATGAGGCCGATCACGTCGTCGAGCACTGCTGCACCCAGGACCGTCTGGCCTTCCCGCGAGTCGAGGACACCGATGTCACCGAGGACGCGTGCCGAGATCCCGATGCTGGTGGCTGTCATCGCGGCACCGCAGAGAATGGCGGGGAGCGACGCGAGCCCCATGAGATGGGCCGCGAGGTAGCCGAAGCCGAACGGGAGCGCCACACCGACTATGCCCACGGCCGATGCGGCAGAGCCGACCTTGGCCAGCGACCGCAGGTCGGTGTGGAGCCCGATCTGGAAGAGCAGGATCACGACACCGAACTCGGACATCAAGTGGATCGTGGGGACAGTCGGGTCGGCCCACGCAAGCATACCGGGCCCCACCACGACGCCGGCCAGCAACTCGCCGAGCACCGCTGGCTGCCCGAATCGCACGGCGACCGCTCCTCCGCACTTGGCTGCCGTGACGAGGGCCGCCAGCATGAGGAAGAGGGTGGCGATGTCGGCTCCCTCTGGTGCCAGCGAGGCGAGGAACAGGTGCATGGTGGATCAACTCCGGGCAGAAACGGATGCGTGCGGTTGCGGCGACGGCTAACAACATCCGTCGGCGGGGTGCCTGCCGCAACATTTTCGAGGTGTGCGCGTAGAGCATCCGAAGGTCGTCACCCGGTCGAAGTCCACCTTCTCTGCCCATTTGCGAGGTTGCAGTGCCATTGCCATCCCCTGTCCCGCTGTCGCGTGACAGCGACGACCGCACCCCGATCTTCATTCCCGCCGCTCCCGGGGGGCAATGGACTCGTCCCCGTGGACCGTTCCCGTTGCAACATGGGCTATTCGTGGTGGCGCTGGTGATGATGGTGATCGTGGCAGTTGCGATGGTGTGAGCGGTGCGAGCGATGGACGACGGGGCCGGCGAACGCGTGTTCGCCGGCCCCGTTGTCATTCCAACCGGCTTGACCGCCCGATGAACGGGCGGTCACGCGCGGTACGTACTTAGATGGCTTTCCGGCCGGTGATCAGGTTCCAGACAAAGACGATCACGGCAACGACCAGCACGAGATGAATGAGGCCGCCGGTCACCTTGAACACGGTAAAGCCGAGCAGCCAGAGGATGAACAGGATGATCGCGATGGTCATGAGCATGTCAGGCGCTCCGGAAGAGGTGTAGGCGCCACCGCCGGGAGGGGTGGCACTGCCTAGGTGACGTCCGATGTTCGCAGATCTTCACGTCTTGCCCCGATCGGCTGTTAATCCGCACGATCGGCGGTATCATCCCTGCCACCGCCATCGAGGAGTGGGAGCATGTCTTCGGGGTCCGCCCGCCGCGCTGCCCGGCCGGCAGTCAACGTGTTGATGTATCACTCGATCGCCGACGGCCCCGGGCCGACCGCGATCCCCCCCGCCGTGTTCGCCGAGCAGATGGCGGTGCTGGCCCGGTCCGGGTGCGCGGTCGTGACGCTTGGCCAAGTTGCGGCGTGGATGCGCGGCGAGGGCTCGATCCCGGCGCGGGCGGTTGCCATCACTTTCGACGACGGCTTTGCCGACTTCATCCCGGCGGCCAAGGTGCTCACGGCCCACGGCTTCCCGGCGACGATGTTCCTCGTCACGGGTTGCATGGGGAGCCACGAGACCTGGCAGGGTGCGTTCACGCCGCCGCGAGCAATCATGGGGTGGGCGGACGCGAAGGCGCTGATGGCGGACGGCACCGAGTTCGGTGGGCACACGATCACGCATCCATCACTGCCGGGGCTGGAGCAGTCGGAGCTGGTTCGGGAGATCGTCGGCTCGCGTGATGCGATCCGCGCAGAGCTCGGCGTTGTGCCGTCGGCGTTTGCCGCGCCCTACGGAGCCGTGAACGAGGCGGTGCGCGGCGAGATTGCGAAGGTATTCAACTGTGCGGTGGGGACGGTGCTCGGCCGCCCGGCTGCGGGCGGGGATGCGCATGACATCCCCAGGATCGAGATGCACTATTACCGCGATGCCGCGCGGTGGGAATCGTTTTTGGCCGGGCGGGGCGAGTTGAGGCTGGCGGTTCGGCAGGTGCTGCGCCTGGTGCGGCGTCGCTTGCCCTGAGGATGGCGGCGGCCTTCGCGCTCAGGGCCTTGAAACACGGACGCCGCGGCTCGAACTGAGCCGCGGCGTCATGTTTTTGCGCTTCAGGAGCGATCCGGCGGATTACTTCCCGGTCGGATTCGTACAGATGCGACCATCGACATCGGTCAGGCCCTCGAACGTATTCTTCAGCGCGGTCTGGGCTGCCGACGTTCCGGGGACCACGCCGTTGAACGCG
>JBKJMX010000115.1:0-8994 GCA_046596135.1 Gemmatimonadales bacterium | reverse complement strand
CTCTGCTTACGCTGAAACCGCGCGGGCCGACGCGCATGGTAGCCCAGCGGCGGTGATCCCGACATATTCTCCACCTTCTCCGACAAAACAATCCCGATAGCAGACCCGGAAGGTTTCATGGCCAAACCGCTGTACCTGCTCCTGACCAGCCTCTGGATCCCCTCGGCCTTGGCGGTCGGCCAGCAGTACGCACCAGACGTTCGCGTGGACTCGGTCTTTGCCGCGTACGACAGCACCACGGTGCCCGGTTGCGCCGTCGGCGTCTATCGCGACGGCAAGATCCAGTACGCACGGGGTTACGGCCTGGCCGACCTCGAGCGACGCGTGCCGATCTCGTCGAAAACCGTCTTCGACATCGGCTCGACGTCGAAACAGTTCACCGCCGCCAGCGTCGTGCTGCTCCAGCAGGACGGCAAGCTCTCGCTGGACGATGACGTGCGCCGCTTCCTTCCCGAGCTCCCGGTCTACGACCGCCTGATCACCATCCGGCACCTCCTCCATCACACCAGCGGTGTGCGTGACTACATCGGGTTGCTCCAGATGGCCGGCATGCGATACGACGACGTCACGACCGTCGATGATGCGCTCCAGATGATCGTCCGCCAGCGCGCCCTCAACTTCTCGCCCGGCGATGAACACCTCTACAGCAACGCCGGCTACTTCCTCCTGTCGCTCATCGTCGAGCGGGCCTCCGGGCAATCACTGCGTGACTTCGCGCGCGAGCGGATCTTCACGCCCCTCGGCATGACCCGTACCGAGTATCTCGGCAGCTACAACGACGTGATCCCCGATCGCGCCCTGGGCTACGAGCCGGCCGACTCGGGATACCAGACCGACATGCCCCGCTGGCTCCAGCTGGGTGATGGCGGCGTGTTCACCACGGTCGAGGATCTGGTGTACTGGGGCGAGAACTTCCGGACCACGCAAGTGGGCGGCCCGTCGATGCGGGACGCCCTTCTCACGCGCGGGCGCCTCACCACCGGGAAGGAGATCACCTACGCGCTCGGCCTGATGCACGGCGAACTCCGCGGGTTGCCGACAGTGTATCACGGCGGATCGTGGGGCGGATATGTCGCCGAGTACCTCCGCTTCCCGGCACAGCGGTATGGCGTCGCCGTGCTGTGCAACCGGTCGGACGCGAACCCGCCCGCACTGGCGCTCGAGGTCGCCGCGATCCATTTGGGCAACGAGATGACTCCGCTGCCGGCACCGAAGCCGGTCGCAGCGGCAACGGCGCCCTCGCCGGTGCCATCGGATCCTGTGGCCCTTCGCCCGCTCGCCACGTATGCCGGGAGCTATCGCACCCCCAACGATGCGACGATCGTCACCATTCAGGTTGTCGGTGGCGCCCTCCGGGTCACCGAGCCGGGCTCGTTCGAGCTCGTCGCCCGCAGCGCCGATGAATTCGACGTGCGGGGCCTGCCGATGTCGGTCCAGCTTCTGTTCGAGGCGGGCGCGACGCCCGATGCGCCAGCTCCGCGGCTCACCACAGTCGTCGACGGAACCAAGGATGAGGTCCATGAGCGGATCGTGGCGACACCGATGTCGAACGCGAGTGCTGAGTCCTTCGTGGGGACCTACCGTAGCACGGAACTCCTGACGTCACTTGCCGTCACGCGGACCGATACCACGCTCAGCATCACCCTGCGCAATGCCCCGCCGCGACCGCTGCGTGCGGTAGGCATCGACGAATTCAGCGGGACGGGGCTGACGCTGCATTTCACCCGCGATGCGACGGGGCAGGTGACCGGAGTCGGGGTGAACCAGGGCCGCGCGCGGGGCATGCACTTCGTGCGAGAGGGATCGCAACGGCCTGGCGGGTGATGCCGCAGGCCGCCTTGGTCGCGTCCATGCCGGTGGCCGACGCGGACGGCGAGACCGCCCACAATGCGTTCTTCGACCGTAGGTTCCAGCCATGAATGTGAAGTACTTCAGGGACACCGACACGGCCTTGCTCGAGTTCTCCAACGCGGTGGTGGACGAAACGCGGGAGATTTCGGAAAACGTCGTCGTCGACCTCGACAAGAATGGCAATCTCGTCAGCATGACGATTGAACACGCCGCTGCCCTCGCTCACCTACCACACGTCCGGGTCGAGGAGATCGACGCGAGCGCCGCCTAACGTTCAAGCGCACTGCGTCCGAACTTGGCCGCTCACGGCGGCGGAACCCTGAGATCGCGGCAGATCTTCTGGCACAATCCATCGTTCAGCTCGCGATGACGAGGAACGGTGGACACTTTTTGCGCGGTGGAGTTCAGGTAGACTGAATGGCCCGTTGGGCTTCGAGGACCATTTCGACAGCCTCCCGAAGATTGATACGGGCCTCATCAAGAGTTGCCCCTTGGGTATTAGCCCCGGGAAGTTCCTCGACGAATCCAACGTACCCTTCCGGGACTTTTTGAAAGACAGCTGTGAGCGGCATGGGGACCTCCTGTCTGGTATCGCAATCTAGACGAGTACCGGTTCGTGACCGCGAACCCTGCTTGGCGATCCTCCCCGACCCCGGCCTTGAGCTGGTAACCAAGCAGACAGATGAAGGCGACAACCACTATGACGAGGCGGCGTCGAAGTTGTTCCGGAGCCGATCGAGGAACGGGACCACACCCGGAACTGCGTCGACCGCGCGGATCAGGGCATCGGTCGATCGGTTCTG
This sequence comes from Gemmatimonadales bacterium, assembly GCA_046596135.1. GTDB lineage: Bacteria > Gemmatimonadota > Gemmatimonadetes > Gemmatimonadales > GWC2-71-9 > Palsa-1233. The sequence goes on along the minus strand of JBKJMX010000115.1, from coordinate 6,340 downwards.
GAATACGGTGCCGCGTTCCCACCGAACAACCGTTTTGGGCCCGACGCCGAGTAATTGCTCGAATGCGGCCTGGGAGAGACCGAGTCGCTCACGGATGGCCCTGATCTGATCGGGTGTGAGGAGTCCCTCGCTCGCGCGGATCCGGGATGCCGCCTCGCGCTCCAGCCGCTCAAGCTGCCCCGGGCGATAGAACCCCTCGCCACACTCGTCGCAGCGTTCGTACGAATCGCGAACGGCAACGCGGCGCGTTCCCATCGTCACCTCGGTGTTCCCTCGAAAGGTTGTGATCTCACCACCACAGAGGGGACAGCTCTCAAGGGTGCTCATGTCGGGCATCATCACCTCTTCTTGAACGACACGATCACCAGCACGCCGCCGCTGGCTCGGTGTTCAACGATCTGGAGTTTGACGTAGAGGGTGACACCGCACCACGTCGGCCGATAGACGTCCTGCCACAGCCCCTCTATCCGTTCGCTCGGCATTGTCTTGTGAAAGTCAGTTCTGGTGAGGCCGGCAATGCATTCAATCATGTCGACTGCGTCGAGACCCAACGCTCGTGCGGCGGCCGCGGCTGTGACGGTCACACGATACCGGCCTTCTCGCAGCAGAGCATGGACAACGGCAAGTTGGTAGGTCGCGTCCACGCTCACTCCAAGTGCTTTCACAAGGTAGCATCATGATACCATGTCCTGCAAGCGCGGTAGCCGGAAGCGGAGGGGTCGCTGGGACTTCCGAAAGCTTGCACGCGAATCTCGAAGCGGCGGTACCATTCTATGCGATCGGTCACCCGCTAGGTCAAGGGCGGGAGAGCGAAGACCGTGACGTTCGTGGTGTAGGTTGGAGATGCTTCAACGCGCGCCTGACCGAGCCACTTCCACCCGGGGACAACCACCGATGTCCATTGGTATCGCCGCCCTCGCGTTCGTGCTCGCGGCTTGCGGGACTTTTCTGACGATGACTGGAATGACGTACGGCGGCCTCCCCCACCCGCGTGAGGTACCGTTTCTCTATGGCATCGTCACCGCCATTTTCCTGGCGCTGCTCCCTTTGCACCTCCTTCCGCTCGCTATTTTCAGGGCTCGATACCGCGTGGTGGGCAGGTGGCCGAGCGCGCTGTGCTCGGCGCTTCTTGGTGCAGCCAGCGTGCTGATGCTGCACGTTGTGCCTGTCATCGATTCAACGTTCAACGTCATTCGTGGCGCGGCCATTGTAGTCGTCGGAACGGCCGCGACCTATGAGCTGCTCAGGCGCGTAGGTCGAGACGCGAGGGGGGTGAGCTTCAACGCAATGCTCGTCGTCGCGCTCACGCTCATGGTGGCGGCGCCACCAGCTTCTGCACAGAGGGGTCGCCCGGTATGCTCCGACAGCATGCCTTTCACAGGCGACACTGCCGGAATCGGATATCTCCCGCCGCAGGTCCGCAGCATCTTCATGCCGCCATCGGCGGTTCCGAAGCGCATGCATGGCACGCTCGAGCTGCGATTCCTGGTGAAGACCGACGGAGCGTGGGACTCCCTGCATACCGTTGGCGTGATAGACCCGCGCTACGACCGGGATCTCAGGAAGGCGCTCGCCAAGTACCGGTTTGGTCCAGCTGTGCTGGGCGGCTGCCGACGGCAGGGATGGGCAGTGATGCATTTGACGTTCGGGCCAAGGGCGGGTGCCGTCCCACCGCCTCCGCCTCGGCCGTGAGGCCAGCGGCTGATAGCCGCTTCTCGGCACAGAGGGAGGCGGCTGGGCGGATGCACCCGTCAACTACCTCCCCGCCAGCACGATCACTTCCTCGACCAGGCGATCGCCGAGACGGTCTCGTTCCGTCTCGAGATCAAAGCGCGCCTGGAGGTTCAGCCAGAAGCGCTCACTCGTGCCAAAGTACCGTGCCAACCGGAGTGCCGTGTCTGCGGACACTGCACGCTTGCCGTGGACAATCTCGTTGATCCGACGGGGCGGCACAGTGATGTCCTGCGCTAACCGGTACTGGGACAACCCCAGTGGTTCGAGAAAATCCTCGAACAGCACTTCGCCGGGGTGGATCGGGGCCAAGCTACGGCGCGCCATGACACCTCCTAGTGGTAGTCGACGATCTCGACATCATGGGCGTCACCTTCGCGCCAACGAAAGCAGATGCGCCATTGATCGTTGATCCTGATGCTATGCTGGCCTGACCGATCGCCGCGCAGCTTCTCCAACCGGTTGCCCGGTGGGGAGCGCAGATCGTGCAGCGAATCTGCCGCATCCAGTACGACCAGCTTCCTCAGCATCGTGCGCTGGAGGCTGACCGGAAACCGACGGATTGGTTCGCGCGCAAAAAGGCGTTCCGTGCCCCGGTCCGCGAAGCTCCGAATCATGGGGTATGATAACGCGACGCGTTATTATTGGCAAGACGGAGGGGCATCGACGCTCTCACCGGGAGTGGATAGGTTACCGCGTGCCTTCGCGAGTCGCTCACGAATGGCCCTGATCTGATCGGGCGTGCCTATCGGGGGGGGCGCCTTGACGCATGTATATGACAGACATATACTGGTTCCATGATCGATCTCGCGGCGCTCCTCGCGGAAGTCGAGGGTTTTGACCGGGATGCCGGGAACACGGCGAGGAACGTTCTCGGCCATGGGGTCACCCAGGCGGAAGCGGAGGAGGTGTTCTTTGTCGCTCCCATCGTCCTGCTGGAGGACGACAAGCACTCCGCCGTCGAACGACGCTATCTGATCTTCGGCCCGACCGGTGCCGGGAGATTGCTTACCGCCGCGTTCACGCTGCGTCAGCACCGCATTCGCATTGTCTCGGTCCGCGACATGAGTCGCATGGAGCGCCGCCGTTATGCCCAAGCCCACTAAGCAGCTGAAGCGCATCCCGAAGTTTCGCTCGCACGAGGAAGCGGGGGAATTCTGGATGACCCACGACACGACGGAGTACCTCGATTGGAGCAAAGCTCAGCGCGTCCAGTTTCCCAAACTCCGACCGTCCACGACGACGATCTCGCTGCGGCTGCCCCAGGGCATGTTGGACGAGTTGCGGATCCTTGCGAACCAGCAGGACGTGCCGTATCAGAGCCTCTTGAAGGTGTATCTCGCGGAACGTCTAGCCGCCGAGCGTAATCGGTCCTTGCCAGAGCAGCCGGGCAAGCGCTTGCAGCCGACGAAGGCGCGGCGCCCGGCTCCTGTGGCGTCCAAGGCCAAGAGTAAGCCGCGCACTCGTGGCTGAGGCGGCGCATTTCGAGCTCGTCACCCTCATTGTTCGCGAGTATGATCTCGCACTCGACTTCTTCGTGAACGTCTTGGAGTTTGAGCTTGTCGAAGATCAGCCGGCGCAGACCAACGATGGCCGCCCGAAACGATGGGTTGTGGTGCGCCCACGCGGTGCGGTCACGGGAATTCTGCTGGCGCGCGCCGATGGACCCGACCAGCAGGGCGCCATAGGAAGGCAGTTCGCAGGGCGAGTCGGCTTCTTCCTTCGGGTTGACGATTTCAACGCGACATATGCGCGCCTCGTGCGCCATGACGTGCAATTCGTGGCGCCACCACGATCAGAACCGTACGGCCAGGTGGCGGTCTTCCTCGATCTCGAAGGCAATCGATGGGACCTGCTTGGACCAACCGCGGGCACCTAACCCGCGCGGTGCTGCCGTCGAGGCCGCGCGGTTCGGCCGCCCCGCTTTGATCGGGATCAGCCCCAGCGCGATAAGCGCCGCAGGGGCCAGCCACTCGCGCCGTTGGCAACGGGCGAATACGGTTGTCACCCGCGGGCCACCAACCGGACGCCGGCCAGAATCAGCATGTCATTCCGAGTGTCCGAGGTTCCCACACCGCCAAGCGGCTTGAACCCAGTGACATAGTCCCGTACCTCCAGCCGAAGCTGCAGCCGCTTCACACCCAAATCCCCGCCGGCACTGACGAAGCCGGACAGGTTGTGCGTGGCATCGATATCGAGGCTGCGGTAGTTGTAAGTCCGTGCGCCGACGCCCACCCCGCCAAATGGTCGCAACGCCACGACGCCAACTTGGATGCGCGGCCCCCGAACCTCGGCGCCGATGTCGTACACGAACGCATCGAGCTTTGGCCGCGCCTCGAACGCCACGTCACGAGTACGAGCCCACCCCAGCGTTGCAGCCCGGGTGATGTCCGACCCGCAGGATCGGACCACCCGTGGGCTTGACGTGGGCTCGATCCCGTCGCCGGTGCTTGTTGCGCATCGGTAGCTCCCCCGAATGTGTATAATGAAGCTGGCTTTTTGGGAGGTTCACTCATGGACATCCGAGATGCGGTTCACAGTGATCCCGAGACCATGGGGGGCACGCCGGTATTCGTCGGGACGCGGGTGCCAGTACAATCGCTCTTTGACTACATCGAAGGCGGCGACACGCTTGATGAGTTTCTCGATCAGTTCCCCAGCGTGACTAGGGAACGCGCCCTGACGGCACTCGACGCCGCGCGTGATTTTGTGCTCGCCGGTGCGCGTACTTCTTGATGAGAAGCTGCCGCGTGAGTTCGCGGCAGGAATCGTCTCCCACGATGGCCCACCCCCCCATGACAGACACTGATCAGACTCCCGCCAAAGGTTCTATCGCGCATCGGCTCATAACAGCGGCGTTTGGTGCGTTCTTCACCATCTGCGCGGTCGCAGTATTCCTTCTCTCTGAGCGCACCATCGGTCCGCTCCTTGCCGCCGCCGGGATCGGGCTCCTGGGGGTCGATGCAATGTTCAGCGCGTATCGCGGTACGCGGTCGCTGCTCTCTCGCATCGGCCCGCTGCCGTGACAATCCTTGGCTCGTGACCCGACAATTCACGCAACCCGATGCCGCTCCGCGGAGCGGGCCACTCGATGAGGAACACCGTCTAGCGGCTTTGTAATGCCTGCGCGACTGGAAAGAGAACAAGGCCGCGCACCGTTCCTCACCGGCGGCGCCGGCGGCGGCAGGCCCACCCCTGACGCCTGGCCGCCCATGGGCTCGGGCTCACACCGTGCCCCCGCACCCATCCAATCGTTCCACACCGGCGTATCCACTCCAGACATAGCTCGCGCCTACGCCGGAGTTCCCGAATGACCTCGAAGTTGGTTGCTGCCGTTGTTGTTGTGTTGGTGCTTCCTACCATGTCGATCGTCGCCCAATCCGATACGCTCGCTCGTCCGGCAACCGATTCGGCGTCACCGACGGTTCTCGCGCCGATAGTGGCGCTCGGCCGTTCGCGCGACTTGGTCGGGCGTTCGACCACCGCCTCGGAAGGATTTGTGGGTCGGCGCGAGTTGCTTCGCCGCCCCCGCACCCGTCCGGCGGAACTGCTGGAGAGTGTTCCCGGCTTGGTGGTGACGCAACATTCGGGGGAGGGGAAGGCGAATCAATACTTCGTTCGCGGATTCAACCTCGACCATGGCACGGATTTCCGGACAACGCTTGAGGGGATTCCCCTCAACATGGTCTCCCACGCCCATGGCCAGGGGTACACCGACCTCAACATTCTGATTCCCGAGCTGGTCGAGCACATCGAGTATCGCCTCGGCAATTCCCATGCGGACGTCGGCGATTTCGGGAGCGCCGGTAGCGCAGATATTCGGCTGGTTGATCGGCTCGATTCTCCGATCGCCGAGTTGAACAAGGGGGCGAACGGGCTGACGCGAGTCGTGACTGCCGGGTCGTTCAAGGCCGGCACCAGCACAATCCTTTTGGGAGGCGAGCTAGGTCGCTACGACGGCCCGTTCACGATTTCCCAGGATGTGCGCCGATTATCGGGCGTGGCGCGTTACACCGGTTCGGCGGCGAGCAGCCGCTGGTCGCTGACCGGGATGGGATACCGCAACAAATGGCGGGCGGCAGACCAGATCCCAGAAAGAGCCGTTACGGCGGGGATCATCCCTCGCTTTGGCAACCTCGAGGACGACGACGGCGGAGCCAGCGAGCGCTACAGCCTTTCGGGCCGTTATAGGCATGCCGGCGCCATCGCCGTCCAGGACGTCGAGTTGTACGCGGCCTACTCCTCGCTCGACTTGTTTTCGAACTTCACGTATTTCCTCGACGACCCCATTAACGGCGACCAATTCAACCAGCGCGAGGAGCGCGTGATGATCGGTGGACGGGTCCGAGTCAGCCGCCCGCTCGGTAACGCGTCACGTCACGTCGCCGCTATCGGGTTCGAAAATCGTGTCGACCTGATCCGCGGTCTGGGCCTCCATCACACCGTCCGTCGTCAGCGACTTTCCACAGTTCGTGAGGACGACGTGAACCAGGTGGGCGCCGGACTCCACGCCGAAGTCGTATCGCAATGGTCCGACCGACTCCGCACTACCACCGGTGTGCGGTTGGATGCCCTGCATGTCGCGGTGGCGAGCGATCTCAGTGCAAAC
>JBKJMX010000116.1:0-4880 GCA_046596135.1 Gemmatimonadales bacterium | reverse complement strand
TGGGACCTCGACCCCGAAGCGATCCTGATTCGTGGCTTCCCGAAACCGCTGGTGATGACCACGGGCATCGACAGCACCTTCGGCACGCTGATGATGACCGGCGCCCATGCCAATGCGGGGAGCCCCGGGGTCATGGCGCACAACTATGCCTTCGACCAGTTCACGGTGAACGGAACGGTCCTCAACGAGGTTGGCATCAATGCGCTGATCGCGGGTGAGATGGGGGTCTCGGTGTCGCTGGTGAGCGGCGATGACGTGCTGATCGACGAGACGCGGAAGATGTTGGGCGATGGCTTCGTGGCGATCGTCACCAAGCGCGCTGTGGGTCGGAGTGCCGCGATCACCTACAGCCCGGCCAAGGTGCGGGAGATGCTCCAGAAAGGTGCCGCCGAGGCAGTCAAGCGCGCTCGCGACGGCAAGATCGCGCCGTTCACGCTCAGCAAGCCGTACACGGTCGCGTTCACGATGCGCCGCGGCTACCCCCAGGCGATGATCGACCAGGTGGCTTCGCTCACCGAGTTCAAGCTTGAGGACCAGGGAGAGCGACGTTTCGTGTTTGTCACGAACAGTGCGCGCGAGATGGGCTATCTCCTCGACGCGATCGAAAGCGTGGTGATCCGGTGATGCGCGTCGTGATGGTGCTGGCGATCATCGCGACGCCGGCGGTCGCGTGGGCGCAGGGCGCCACGCCCGCCGCCGCTGCGCGCGACACGACCCCGCCCGGTGCGTATTTCGGGGTGACCGAGTACCAGATGGCGCGTCAGAAGCTCGAACTCGACATGCAGAAGGACGGCTTCACCGTCTACATCATCGCCGACATGGAGGGGCTTGCGGGCGCGGTGCGCAACGCCACCGAGATGCGGCCCGTCGAGCGGGGCGGCACGCCGCAACACGAACGCTTTCGGCAGGAACTGACCGACGAGGTCAACGCGGTCATTGCCGGGGCGCGCGCCGGCGGAGCCACGCAGTTCATCGTCAACGAAGGGCACGGCGGCACGCTGTTCCGCAACGTGCTTCCGGAGCTCCTCGACCCGGAGGCGATCCTGATCCGGGGATACCCGAAGCCGATCGTGATGTCGACCGGACTCAACCCAATGGTCGACGGGATCATGATCGTCGGCGCGCATGCCAACGCCGGGAGCCCGGGTGTAATCGCGCACAACTTTGCCTTCGACTCGTTCACCGTGAACGGGAAGCCGCTGAATGAGGCGGGCATCGCCGCCTTCATCGGTGGCGAGATGGGTGTGCCGTTCATCTTCGCCGCTGGCGACGATGCCCTCACCAGCGAGACGATCGAGATGCTCGGCCCGATCGAAACCGTGACCGTCAAGACCGCCTTCTCGGGCTCGGCGGCGGCGACGCTCTCACCGGCACGCGTGCATCGCCTGCTGCACGACGCCGCGGCGAATGCCGTGCGGCGCACACGTCGGGGCGAGCTCAAGCCGCTGGTGTTCGAGAAGCCCTATCGCGTCCGCCTTTGCCTCCGGCGGCAGTACGCCCGTGACGAGTGGGTCCGCACTACGATCGGCCGGTTCGAGGGGATGGTGCCCGATGGTGCAGAGGGATGCTTCGCCTACACGACGTCGTCGGCAGAGGCGGTTGGCAACCTGCTCAATGGTGTCGAGTGGACGGTGCTGAAGCCATGAGCGGGGCGGGCTGGGCGACCGCGGACCTCAGCGACGAGCATCCTGACCGGGTTCGCGCGGTCGTCTGCCCACTTCTCGACTTCGGGGGCGTGCAACGGTTCACGGGCAAGATCGCGACTCTGCAAGTGTTCGAAGACTACCGTCCCGTTTTCGAGGCACTGCAACAGCCGGGGCAGGGGTGCGTGCTCGTCGTGGATGCTGGTGGGTCACGGGATCGCGCGGTGCTCGGCGAGCGACTCCTCAACACGGCGGCGCGAAACGGGTGGGCCGGAGTCGTGATCCATGGCGTGGTGCGCGACTCGGCGATGACGCGCGAGGTCGCGATCGGGCTTCGCGCGCTGGGCACGATTCCCTGGCGCGGAGAGTCGGGCCTGGCTTCCACCGCCGACCAACCCGTCACCTTTGGCGGGGCGACATTCACGCCGGGCGACTGGCTCTGGGCGGACGAGGACGGGATCGTTGTCGGGCCGCTGGCCAGCGGCCTCTCAGCCAGCGGCTGATTGCCGCTGGCTAGATCCTCGCAGCTGATGCTCGTTTCGTGATGTCGACTCTAAACACCGTAACCGAGGTAATTGACATGAAGCGGCTGACGCTCCGAGTTCTTTGGATCGCACTCGTCGTCGTGTTACACGGGTGTGCGGGTGAGCGTGAAGGGGCTGGGCAGAACACGGACAGCCCTGCGCCACACGTCGTTGCACTCTCCGTGACGAACCACACATTCGAGGCGCCCGATACCATCGACGCGGGCTGGGCCACCTTCCGGTTCGCCAACAACGGCGACGACATCCACTATGCCCACATCGTACAACTGGACTCCGGGAGGACGGTGCCGGAACTCGTCAGCGCCTACGCCGAGGCGATTCGGACCTCAGGGCCGCGGCCGAAGTGGGTGACTCGGTTTGGTGGCCCCGGGGGGGCCACGCCGGGCGATTCGTCGGTCGTCACGCAGTACTTGGCGCCTGGCAGTTACGTCTGGATCTGTCCCGTCGAGGATGGTGGTGGCAACCCGCACTTCGGGATGGGAGAGTTCAAGGCGTTTGTCGTCCGTCCCGCGGGTGCGGTCGGGCCGGAGGCCGCGCCCACCGCTACCGCGTCGATTCGGCTCATGGATTTTGGGTTCGCGATCGAATCTCCGTTGACTGCCGGTCAGCACACCATCCGCGTGGTGAATGGCGGTGTGGAGCCGCACGACCTGGTGATGCTGAAGCTCGTGCCTGGGAGGTCGATGGACGATGTCCTCTTCTCGTTGAATCCGGAACGCGCGCGGCGGGCTGACCAGAAGGACCAACCCGCAGAGCCGCTACCGGATATCGGGAGTGGAGCGGGCGGCGTCGCCGCGATGCGACCGGGAATGGAGGCATTCTTCACGACAACTTTTACTCCCGGCGAGTACGTGTTGCTCTGCATGGCGACCGCACCGGATGGGCGATCGCACATCGAGCATGGAATGGTCAAGCAGATACGTATCGAGTGAGCTCGACTCTGCGCTGAGCGGTGGCACCAAGTGACTGGCGACGCTGGGCCCGGACCCGCTGTCGTGGCTGGACGATTCTGTGGAGCCGGTGAAGCAAGGGCGAACAGCGGGACAATGGATGATGGCTGATGGCTGATGGCTGATGGATGGCGGACGATGGATGACAACTTCACTTATTATTGCAGAAATATCCGACAACCTGAGGTCCCATGCGCAGCATCTTGGAACGGCTCACCGGACTGGCGGACCGTTATCAGGTCGATCGTGAGATCGGGCACGGTGGCATGGCCACCGTCTACCGCGCCCTCGACCTGAAGCACGATCGCTCAGTGGCGATCAAGGTGCTGCGGCCCGAGCTCACCCAGGCGATGGGTGGCGAGCGTTTCTCCCGCGAGATCAAGCTTGCCGCGCAGCTGCAGTCGCCGCACATCCTGCCGCTGCTCGACTCCGGCGAGATCGACGGCCTCCTCTACTATGTCATGCCGTACGTGGAGGGGGAGTCGCTCCGCGATCTGCTCGCACGGAGTGGCGCCCTGCCACCTTCCGAGGTGATGCGCCTGCTGCGGGACATCGTGGATGGTCTCGCCCACGCGCATCGTCACGGCGTGGTGCACCGCGACATCAAGCCCGACAACGTGATGCTCGCCGAGCGGCACGCGCTGTTGATGGACTTCGGCGTGGCGAAGGCGCTCAACGATGCCAACGCGGCGCATGACCTGACCTCCGTCGGCATCTCCCTCGGCACGCCGACGTACATGGCGCCGGAACAGGCGGCGGCCGATCCCCACATCGATCACCGCGTCGACATCTACGCCGTCGGCGTGATGGCGTATGAGATGCTGAGCGGCGCGCCCCCCTTCACGGGCACACCGCAATCCGTGATCGCGGCCCACATCACCAAGGCACCGGCTCCGATCGACACCGTGGCACCCGGGACGACGCCTGCTATCGCGGCGATCGTGATGCGTTGCCTCGCGAAGAATCCGGGTGATCGTTTCGAGAGTGCCGATGCCCTGCTGCTGGCGATCGAGTCGTTGGTCACGCCGAGTGGCAGCGTGGCACTGGTGACGCCGGCGGCGCGGAATCGTCGTCGCCTGATTGCCGGGATTGGTGCGCTGGCGGTGGTGGTCGGCGGATGGTTCATCGTGCGCAGCGTCCAGCGCGACCGATGGGTGCACCAGACTGCCCTGCCCGAAATGCGCAGGATGATCGAGGGTGGCCAGTTCGATTCCGCCTGGTACTTGAGTCGCGAGGCCGCCGCCATCGCACCGGATGATTCCACGCTCAGCGCGTTGCTCGCAGAGCAGTCTTTCACCCGTTTTGCGCCGATCACCACGCTTCCGGAAGGCGTCACCGTCTTCCGCGCGTCGCTCACCGATACGACGACATGGCACCTCCTTGGTACGACGCCGATCGATACTCTCCCGCTCCCGCGCCAGCTCGGCCTGTTCCGGCTGGAGAAGGCTGGCTACCAGACCGAGTATGTAATCGGCGTCTCCCGTCTGGAGAACGTGCGCCTCGCTGGGGTAGATGCGCCCGCTCCGGAGATGGTCACCATCGCAGGGCGACCGGACTACGGCACCTTCCTGGTCGGCACGGATGGCTCGCCGCCGATCACGCTCGGCGACTGGAAGATGGATCGCTACGAGACCTCCAACAGGGAGTACAAAGCGTTCGTCGATGCCGGTGGCTATCGCGACAGCAGCTACTGGGTGCATTCCTTTCAGCGTGACGGACGCGCGATCCCGCGTGCCGAGGCG
>JBKJMX010000007.1:0-17907 GCA_046596135.1 Gemmatimonadales bacterium | reverse complement strand
GTTGCGGGAGCGACGCCCGGGGTGGCAGCTCACCATGCTTACCGCCGATCCGATGCTGGACGGACAACTACGCCTGCCATTGCGGGAGGTGCTGCGCACCACCAACGGCGGCATCCCGGTTCATGTCGTGACGGCAGAGCCGCCGGGACAATGAAGGCCGGGATCCTGCCGATGATCAGGGAGTGACCCCTGCGGGGGGCGACATGACCTTGCGCGCCAGGCACGGCTCGTCAGAGTAGACTGCCGGGATCCGCCACCGTTTGCCATCCCAGCGAATCAACCCACTCGACGTGACTACTTCGTCGATGCCATCGGCCTCGATATCGACGGTGCCGTAGATGTCGACATTGCCGGGTGCCATCGCGACCGGATAGCCCCATGCGTTCACGATCCAGGTGGCGGTCGTGTTGACGCCCCGACTGTACGGATAATCGTCCCGCATCCAGACCGATACGACGCCGTACTCATATCCGCCGGGCCCTCGAACGCCAAGCATCGGCTTGCGAGTCCAGCCTGCGTCGCCAGTCTTCTGGTAGAAATCATTGCGCAGGTACTCGGCGGACCGCTCGGTCTTGGGCGCAACAACCGCGGCGTACGCCTGGTACACGCTGTCGGCGAACGGAAGGAAGTACTTGAGTGCCGCGACCTGGGCGAACTGGGGCGCGGGACGCCGGATCGGCATGGTTGCCCGGCCCGGAACCACGACCGCGAAGGCCGAGGTGGCGGGGGCGTCAAGCTCGAACATCCACCCGGGGTGCGCGACGTCATCGCAGGCCGCTCGCCACGACACCGGCGGATCGAACCGGCGTCGCGCGCGGATGGTGGCGTAGCGATGGACGCTCAGGTTGGCACCGTCGGGGAAGAGAAAGAGCGTCACGGTGTCGCCCACCACGCCCATCGGCGTGAGGCCCACGGTGTCGAACTGTGACACAATGGGGCTTCGGGGCGATCTGGCCGGGCGCTGCTTGACCTGTCCGCCCGCGATCAGCCATTCGATGGTACGGTCGGGATTCGGGTCGGCCCGGTATCGCACCTGTGCGGGCAGCAGCGACGGAATGAGCAATGCGGCGGCAACCAGTGAAAAATGGTGCATCTCTAACCCTCTGCTGAAGTGAGTCGGTCGCTCCACACCCGGGACAGTCGCCAAGTGGTGCCTGACCGCTCAAACGTGAACACCCCCGCCTCGCGTTCCGGATCGACACTCGATCGGACGTGTACGTCGACGCGGGAGAGTGACCGGTACCGGAACGACACCACCGTTTGCTGTGCGAGGTCGGTGTCCCGGGTACCGAACGAAGTGACGAGTTGCTCCAGTCCGCTCGGCGAAACGATCATGTCGACGATCGGGTCGATCACCGCTCCGCCGAGAACCGGCATGGCCCCACCGGGAAGCCTGCCACTGCGGGTCTCCAGCGCAACTCGGAGGTCGGACTTCAGGTGGGTTCGGACCGACGGAAAGTCGACGACCTGCTCGATTGTCGCTGCGTCTCCAACCGCAGCGGCCCGCAAAAAGCGATCCCACGTGCGTCGCGGTGCCGTCCAGTACCATGCTGCCACGAGACCCAAGACCAGCAGGACCAGCCACGGGAACCGCGAAGAGCGTCGTGTCATCACCGGAATCTATCGGGTCTCCTCGGGCAGCAACGTGAAACGTGCCACGTTCGATGGATCGAAGACGATTCGTGCCGCCGCTCGCACGCGCGCAACGGTGAGCGCATCGAGTCGGTCCGACCACCCTGTGATAGCAGCGAGCGGTTCGTCGGCGTCCACTTGGGCGACGATGGTGCCCAGCCACCACTCATTCGTGCGTGCCGACACCTCCGTCTCCCGCCGCTCCTTCTCGATGTGCGTGGCCAGCTCGGCTGCGTTCGGGCCGTTTTCGCGGAGATCTGCGATGATCTGATTCGCGGCGCGCCAGAGGGAATCGGCCTGGTCGGGGTCGGACGTGAAGTTGATCGACCCGATCCGGGCCTTTCGGGGCTGGGCGTGCACGCCCGCCGAGACGTTGACGCTGTAGGTCGCACCCATCGCCTCGCGGAGCGTCTCGAGCAACCGTGTCTCCAGGATCGAGCCTGCGGCGGCTGCGGCGGCCTCCGTGGCGTCGCTGGCATCGGGCGTGGGCCCGCCGAACAGCGCGATCTGCACGGCAACCGGCTCCTTGCCACGGTGAACGACTTTCGTGACCGGTGCCCTGAGGAATGGCGGTGCCACGTCACGCCATGTCTCCTTGCGCCCCGTTGTGGGAAGCGCACCGAGCCAGCGCTCAACCAGTGGGCGCAGTGTGAGGGTGTCGACGTTGCCGACAATCACGAATGTGAAGTTGCCGTAGTCGCGGAAGCGGTCCTGCAGGATCGCGTAGGCGCGAAGTGGGTCCACCGCATTGAATCGCGCGAGGTCGAGCGGCTGGGCGCGCGGATGGTTGCCGCTGAGGGTGAGGGTGATGGTGTCCGAGAACGCCGCGAACGGAATCCGGTCGCGATTGGCGAGCTGCGGGCGAACCCGGTTGAAGAACGCGGTCACGGCACTGCTGTCATACCGTTGTGCCGTGGCGGCGAGCCACATCAGCTCGAAAAACGTTCCGAGATCTTTCGGCGCCGTGCTGCCCGTGAATCCCTGGGTGAGATCGTCGAGTTGCAGGCTGACCGTTGCGATCGATCCCGCGAGCCTCCGGCGCAGCGCCGACGCATCGAACGATCCGTAGCCGCTCTCTCGTGCGATGGCGGTGGCGAATGCGGCGGCGGTCACGTCGGCATCAGGAACGAGCGACGCCCCACCGGGCGCGGTCCCGGCCACGAGGATCTGGTCGGCGCGGAACTCGGTGGGCTTGACCAGCACCCGCACGTTGTTGCTGAGTCGCCACTCGATGATCCCCAGGTCGGGATGCGATCGTGTCGAAGTCACCCGGCCAGGGGTTGGGGGTGCCGCGACGAGCGGACCGTCCACCGTGGTCTCGGTCCACGGCGAGACCGTGAGGGTGTCGACCCGTGCCATCACAGCGAGCAACGCGGAGCGGTCGGGCAGCACCTGCCCCTCCTTGTCGGGCGCGCGCACCGCGATGAACCGATCGGTGCCGAGTGCGGCGTCACGGGCTGCGGCATTCACCTCGGCGAGCATGATGGTCGGGAGCAGTCGGGTCGCGAGGGCGAGCCGAGTACGCGCTGATGGGGTGGCGTCGCCGGTCAGGAATGCGTCGACATAACGATCGACATGGGTTGACGAGAACGCCTTGTCCTGCTCGGCGGCCGACTGCTCGCGACTGCGGAGCAGGCTCGCCTTGGCGCGTTCAAGCTCGGCGGGCAGCACACCGTGCACGCCGAGTCGGTGCTGCTCGGTGAGGGTGGCCTCGAACGCATCGGCGGTCCGGCCCTCCTTGGCGTTCACGACGAGGGCGAACACCTCCACGTTGCGCACCAGTTCGGACTGGCCGAAGAATGCCGACACGAACGGGGCGTCGGGTCGCCGCTGGATGTCGCCGAGTCGCTGATTCCCGATGGTCGAGAGCAGGGCGGTCACAAGCGCGCGACGCTCATCGTCCTCGGTGCGATAGTGCGTGGCGGGTCGACGCACGAGGAGCTGCACCGACTCGGTGCTCAGCTCGGGGTCGGTGGTGACGGTGACCCTGGCGCCGGCCACCTCGGGGACGACCGTCTCGGTGCGGGGGCGGGTGGTTGCCGGCGCCGTGAGGTCGCCAAAGCGGGACCGGATCAGGGATTCGAGCTCGTCGATCGGATAATCACCGACAGCGATCACGGCCATGAGATCGGGCCGGTACCAGTCGTGGTAGAAACGTTTCAGGGGGGCAACCTGCACGTGCGCAATCACGGCGGTGTCACCGATCGGTAGCCGGATGGCGTAGCGCGATCCCTGGAAGAGCACCGGGAACTCGCGGTCGCGCACTCGGGATCCGGCGCCGAGGCCGCTCCGCCATTCGCCGAGGACGACGCCACGCTCATTCGCCACGTCGGTTGAATCAAACTGCACGCCGTGGGCCCAGTCCTGCAGGATGTCGAAGGCTCGCTCCACAACGCCGGGCTTGTCGGTCGGGACCGGGAGATAGTAAGTCGTCTCATCGAAGCCGGTAGAGGCATTCAGGTCGGCGCCGAAGCGGACGCCGATCGACTCGAGGTATTGCACCAGCTCGTTGCGGTGAAAGCGTGTCGTCCCGTTGAAAGCCATGTGCTCGACGAAATGCGCGAGCCCGCGCTGGTCATCGTCCTCGAGAATCGACCCGGCACGCACCACGAGGCGCAGATCCAGCCGCTTCGCCGGGATCTCGTTGGACCGGATCCAGTAGCGCAACCCATTGGGCAGCGTGCCGGTGCGCACGACGGAGTCGTTGGTGATCACCGGCGACTGTGCGGCCAGTGGTGTGGCGAGCAGGAGAGTCAGGAGCGCAAGGCGGAACCGCATGGTGAGTTCCTCGAAGGGGAATGTCGAAAGCTATGACAGGGTGACGGCGTGCGACACCGGCGCGCCGTATCGCGCCGCGTTGGTCACGACCCGCACGTTGTCGTCGAGCTGCACGTCTGCCGCGACGTGGGTGTGTCCGGCCAATACAGTGAAGCGGTGCCCGGGGTTTCGGCGCGCACGGGTGCGAAGCGTCGCACCGGTGGCACCGCACGCCAGGATCGGCCACCAGTCGGGCGAGGAGAGCCGGCCGTGATCGGGAAGCACCTCGACCACCGGCGGGACGTGCGTCGCGATCACCACGTGCCGCGCCAGGTCGATCGCCTCCTCGAGGAGCGCGTCGAGTCGCGCGGCGTCGGCGTCGGCCAGGACTCGGCGTGCGGCCAGCCGGTGCGCGTGGTCGGGTTGTGCGGCAATTTCGGCAATCAGCCGGTCGTCATTGAGCCGGAGCGGGGTGCCGAGTCCGTTGCCGTACCGTCCATCGGCCCAGCCGTCAACGCCGACCAGGACGGTTTCGGCATCGAGTTGTAACGGTCCGGCCGGAGGCAACCAAGTGATCTCTGGCCGTCGTGCATTCAGCGCGCGCACGGCGTCGCGCACCCCGGCAACGGAACCGGCGTAGTGATCGTGGTTGCCGAGCACGAACGCGACGGGTCGCGCCACCGCATCGGCGATTCGTTCCAGCGCGGCCACCAGGTGGCGCGACGTGGTGATGTCCCCGCTTATCACAACGGGTTCGCCACGGTGCTTGCGCAATGCATCGAGGAACCGCGCCTCGGCTTCGGGGCGGGCAAGGTTGAGATGAATGTCGGCACACCAGGGCAGCGTGATCATTCGGGATGCTGATCGGAGAAAGGGGTGGCGGCACGTGCAACGGCGGGGGTGGGACTGGCGCGCCACGGTCGGATCGCGCACCTTTTTTGCTGCATCCCGGTTGAGCCCCGGTCGGATAGTACTTCGGCCGCAACCATTTCGGGTTGCCGGGTCCCCGGGGTCCGTTGCAAATGCGACCTTCGCGCCGCATCTTGCATCCATGCAGGGCCGGGAATCCTCCCGGTAACATCCACCTCTTGTTGGAGGCAACTGAATGCGGACTTCTCTTAAGACGCTGGTCGCTGGTGCGGCCCTTGTTGTGGCTGCGACCTTTACCGCGCCGACTGCGAACGCGCAGATCGGATTCGTCGTGCAGGGTTCGTACGGGCTGGATTCCAAGGACTTTGGTGTCGGCGCCGGCCTCAACTTCGGGCTGGGTTCGATGACCGCCAACAGCGGGATCAGTGCTGAGGCCACGTTCGACTACTTCTTCGCGGAAGATCCCCTCAAGTACTGGGAAATCAACGGCAACGCGCTGTATGACATCCGCTCGATCCGCGGCCTCTACGTGGGCGCCGGCGTGAACTACGCGCACGCCAGTTACAGTGATGGCAGCGCCGATTTCTGCGACATCGACGGTGTCGATTGCAGCTCGAGCGATGTTGGCCTCAACGTCCTGAGCGGGTACAAGTTCAGCGGTGGCAAGGGTCCGTTTGTCCAGGCGCGGTTCGCGATCGGTGGGGCCGACCAGCTCTACCTGACCGGCGGGTTCCGCTTCTAGTCAGCAGCGCTTCGGCGCATCAGGGGCCGTCACCGCAAGGTGGCGGCCCTTTGTTTTGGCGAGGTACGAGATGCAGCAGGGACAACGGCTTGAAGAGTGACGTGAAGTCGGTCCTCCCGATCGATTCGGTCCTCCCCGAGTTGCTCGCCGCCTTGGCGACGTCGCCTGCCGCGGTGCTCGAGGCACCGCCCGGTGCGGGCAAGACCACCCGCGTCCCTCTAGCTCTCCTCGGCGCGCCCTGGCTAGGCGATCAGCGGATCGTGATGCTCGAGCCGCGTCGGCTTGCCGCGCGCGCCGCTGCCCGGCGCATGGCAGCGACGCTGAGCGAGGAGGTCGGCCAGCGGGTGGGCTACCGGGTGCGTGGCGACAGCCGCGTCGGCAGCACAACGCAGATCGAGGTGGTGACCGAGGGCGTGCTGACCCGGATGATCCAGCGTGACCCCGCGCTCGAAGGTGTCGGGGTGGTGATCTTCGATGAGTTCCATGAACGCTCGATCCACGCCGACGTCGGGCTGGCGCTCACCCTCGCCACGCGGGAACTGCTACGACCCGATCTGCGGACGCTCGTGATGTCGGCAACGATCGATGGTGGCGCTGCAGCAGCGTTGCTCGGCGGCGCGACCGTGGTGCGGAGCGCGGGCCGGGCGTTCCCTGTGGAGACCCGGTACCGGCCTCCTCCCTCGGGAGTCGGGACGATTCCTCACGTTGCGCGCGTGGTACGCGACGCACTGCTCGAGGACACCGGGTCCGTTCTCGTCTTCCTCAGCGGGGCGGGCGAGATCGGCCGCGTAGCCGGCTTGCTCGCACCACACCTGCCCGCCGACGTGTCGCTGCACCAACTGTTCGGCGCGATGTCGCCGACGGCCCAGGACCACGCCATCGCGCCCGCGCCACACGGTCGACGCAAGGTGGTGCTGGCTACCAATGTCGCCGAGACATCGCTGACCATCGATGGAATCAGCGTGGTGGTGGATGGCGGGTGGATGCGCATCCCGCGGTTCTCGCCGCGCACCGGCATGACGCGACTCGAAACCGTTCGGGTGTCGCGCGCTTCCGCCGACCAGCGCCGTGGCCGGGCTGGCCGCACGATGCCGGGCACCTGTTATCGGTGCTGGAGCGCGGCCGAGGATTCAGGGCTGCTGCCGTTCACGCGGGCAGAGATGCTCGACGCCGATCTCGCGCCGCTGGTGCTCGACCTCGTGGCCGCCGGGTTTCCCGACCCCGCTGCACTGCGGTGGCTCGACGTGCCGCCGCCCGGCGCGGTCGCGGAGGCGCGTCAACTGCTCGCGCAACTCGGTGCGCTCGGTACGGACGGGCGGATCACGGAGCACGGGACGGTGATGGCCGGGCTGGGAACTCATCCCCGTCTTGCTCACATGCTGCTCACTGCGCGCGATGATTCGCCCGCGTCGGCGGCTCGAGCCGCAACCATCGCGGCGATTCTCGATGATCGCGATCCGATGCGCGGCGACGGTGGTCCGCCGCATGTTGACCTCAGCCTTCGGGTGGACGTCATCGAGCGCGGGCAGCACGGTGCGGCCGGTTTCCCCGACCGCGGATTGATCGCACGGCTGCGTGACGCCGCCCGTGAATGGCGCCGCCGTCTCGGTGTTGGCAATCCGTCCGTCGACGCTGCAGATGACACCGGTTTGCTGCTGGCCATGGCCTACCCGGACCGGGTGGCGCAGCAACGAGGTGCGCCGGGGCGGTTCCTGCTCCGCAATGGTCGGGGGGCATCGATCGACCCGGCAGACCCCATGGCGCGCCAGCCCTGGATCGTTGCCGCCGGGGTGGAGGACGCCGGCGCCGATGCGCGCATCACGCTCGCGGCGTCTCTCGACCCCACATCGCTCGATGCCTGCATCCGGGCACAGGGCGAGACCGCGACGACGACGTCGTGGGACGCCGAATTGGGGGCGGTACGGACCCGTCGGCGCACAACCCTCGGCGCGTTGGTGCTGGCCGACGTGGTCGTTCCGAGCGGTGACCCCGCGGCGGTGCAATCGGCGCTCATCAGGGCGGTCAGCGACGTGGGTGTAGCCACGCTGCGATGGGACGGTCCCGCCGGCCGGGTTCGTTCCCGCATACGGTTTGTGGCAACACACTTTCCGGGTTGGCCCGACCTGTCCGACGAGGTGCTCGGCGCGACACTGGCTGACTGGCTCGCTCCGATCCTGGAAGGGATCACTCGTCTCGATGCGGTTGTTCCCGCCCGCCTCACCACGGCGCTGCTGGAGATGTTGACGTGGGAGCAGCGCCGCTTGCTCGACGAGCTCGCGCCCGACCGGCTGGCCGTTCCGTCGGGAAGCAGGCTGGAGGTCGACTACACCGATCCCGCGGCACCGGTGCTCGCCGTGCGGCTGCAGGAAGTCTTTGGATGGACCGAGACGCCACGGATTGCCAACGGCCGGGTGGCGCTGTTGCTGCACCTCCTGTCGCCGGGCTATCGACCGGTGCAGGTCACTCGCGACCTCGCCAGCTTCTGGGCGAATGGATACTTCGATGTGCGGAAGGACCTGCGCGGTCGGTATCCGAAGCACGCATGGCCGGATGACCCGCTCGCGGCGAGTGCGGTGTCGGGAAGGCGACGCACCCAGGGATGATGTGGTGAGGACGTGGGTGAACCGCGCTGACTGTGTTCAGTTCATTCGCCGATGGCAGCCACCAACTCGTCCACCGTGAACGGCTTGGGGACGAACGGTACGTCGAGGTCGGGGAGATCCGTCTGCACGGTGCCGTCCCCTGCGAATCCCGACATCAATACCCTTCGGATCTGGGGGAAGCGATCCGCGACCTCTGCGAGCAACTGACGCCCGGTCCGCCCTGGCATGGCGTGATCGCTCAGCACCACCTCAATCGCGTCGTCACCCGCGAGCACGCCGAGCGCCGATTCGGCATCGTCCGCCTCGACCACGGTGAAGCCCCGGCGCTCCAGCAATCGGCGCGTGGCCTTCCGCACGACGGCATCATCGTCGACCACCAGGATCCGGCGCGCCCGATCCCGAGTCACCGTCGGCGCGGCAGGCGGGTTTGGCGTGGTGCCGGGCGCGACCTCGGCCACCGGGATATACAGGGTGAAGGTCGAGCCCTGTCCCGGGACGCTGTGAACGCCGACGGCGCCACCGATTCGCTCGACAAACCCTGACACCGTGGGAAGGCCGAGCCCGGTGCCTTTGCCGTGCGGCTTGGTGGTGAAGAACGGCTCGAAGAGCCGCTGTCGCACCGCGGGATCGATTCCCATGCCGGTGTCTGTCACTTCCACCGCCACATAGTCGCCGGGCTCGAGTGCGGGAATGGTGTCAGGCGAATGCGACGCATTGACCGTGATGGTCGATGTCAGCACCGCCACATCGCCCCCTCCCGGCATGGCGTCGCGCGAATTCGCGACGAGGTTGATCACCGCGAGCTCGAGCTGGCCAGGGTCGAGGCGAACGTGAACGCCTGCGGCGGCTCGGCGGATGTCGAGATTCTGGTTGGGACCCATGACCCGGTGCAACAGCGGCCGGATGTCATCGATGACCTCATCGATCGCGATGATCTCGTTGCGCTCGACCTCCTGCCGCGAGAACGAGAGGAGCTGGCGCGTGAGCGTCTTCGCCCGGTCGCACGCCATGGCGATGTTGTGCAGGTCCTCCCGCCGAGACTCCACGGAACCCTGATCGTCGAGGAGCAGCTCGGTGGTCGCGCTGATGACCGCGATCAGGTTGTTGAAGTCGTGGGCCACGCCACCAGCCAGCTTTCCGATCGCTTCCATCTTCTGCGACTGGCGGTACTGCTCCTCGAGGTGTCGCTGCGCGCTGACGTCGGTGTGGGTACCGGCCATGCGGAGCGCCTGGCCATCGGCATCGCGCGCGACGACGCGCCCGCGCGAGCGGATCCATGCCCAGGTGCCATCGGCGCGACGCATGCGAAAGGTCTGGTCGTAGGTACCGTTGTCGCGACCGTGGCGGTGGTCCACGTTGGCCTGCCATGCCGCGGCGGCATCATCAGGGTGAACCAGGTTCTTGAACACCTCCGCATCACCATCGCATTCCACTGCCGGATAGCCGAGCATGCCGATCCAATTTGGGCCGTAATAGGTATCGCCGGTTTGGCAATTCCAGTCCCAGATGCCGTCGTCGGTGGCGTCGAGCACCAGTTCGAGTCGCTCCTCCATCTGCTGGCGTTCGGTCATGAGACGATGACGCTCGGAGATGTCCTCGATCTGGGCGAGCAGGTACTGCGGCATGCCGCTGTCGTCGAGCACGGGCGACACGGTCACGTGGACCCATACCGTTGAGCCATCGCGCTTGATGTAGCGCCGCTCCGCGCGGGACGAAGGCAATTCGCCGCGAGCCACTCTCGCCAGACTCGCGCCGGCATCGGCGCGATCATCGGGGTGCAGGATCTCGTGCCACTGCAGCGAGCGCGCACGATCGAAATCGTGGTCGAGAAGGTCGGCCAGCGCCTGGTTGATGCGCAGCGTTTCTGCCGTGGGCGATAGCAGCGCCATGCCCACCGCCGATTGTTCGAAGGCGCTCCGGAAGCGCTGCTCGCTGTCGCGCAGCGCGAGCGCGAGCCTTCGGCGCTCGGAGATGTCCTCCACTTGAGCCAGGTAGTAGAGGGCGTTGCCGGCGTGATCGCGGATCATCGAGAGGATCACCTGAACCCAGATCTCGTGACCATCGCGATGGTAGTAGCGCTTCTCGCTGCGCAGCGACGACGTGACACCCCGGTCGAAGGCATCCCACACGCTCAACGAGTGCTCGAGATCCTCGGGATGCACGAGATCCTTCCACGTGACCTGGAGCAGCTCGGGCTCCGTGTACCCCATGAGCTCGCACATCGCGCGATTGACGCGCAGGTTCTGCCCGTCCCGCATCACGATCGCCATCCCGGCGCCGGCCTCCTCGAACGCCGCGCGGAACCGCTCCTCGCTGTCCTCGAGCGCGGTGACGTCTCGGACGATGAGTTGGTGGTAGCCGTGCGGCAGCAACGCCGTGGTGATCTCGACGGCGTGTACCACGCCGGCCGACGAGCGAAGCTGCGTGCGCGACGTGCCGGGGAGGGGTTGGTGCGGTAGCCCGGCCACCTGGTCGAGGGTGCGACCGTAAAGGTCGCCGGGCTGGAGACCGGTGAGCGCGGCAAATGCCGGGTTCGCATCGACGATACGCCCATCGGGGCCATGGATGACGATGCCGATCGGCAGTCGGTCGAAGAGGAGCTCTCGTTGCGAAGCCGCGGCCGCGCGACGGACATCACCCAGCTTGTCCGCCGTGAGATCGATGACTTCGACGCGGAGCCGGTCGCCGTCGCGCTCGGCGCGGAGGCCGAGCCATGAGACCGGCAGGAGTCCACTCTGAATCGGAACCTCGCGCACCAAGCCAGTCCCGGTGTCGAGGGCAACGACGAATTCCGCGAGCATTGGATCGACCCGCTCCAGGGGAAAGAGCGATCGCAGCGAGACTCCGCCCAGGAGTGGATTGCCCGGCCCGAGGATCCTGTCCACGTCACCTTCCGCGCCAGTGACCCGGAAATCGGGCGGGTCACCCGGGCCACTGGAGCGGCTCAGGTGGATGACTGCGTCCGGGGTTCGGCGATCAGGCGGCGGGTTCATGGCACCCTCCGGGAGCAACCGGCGTGCCGCAGGGTGTCCCGATGCAACGACGCCCCGGCCATTGGGGCCGGGGCGTCGCGTCTCGGAGTGCGGTCCGCCTGCTAGAAGCGGACGCCGATCGTGATCGGAACGATGGTGAGCGAGGGGTCGCTGAACTTGTGCATGACCCGACCCTCGATGAACAGCAGCTTGCCGAGCACCAGGCCCAGGCCACCCGTCGCCGCAACACCGGCGTCGGTGTTCGTGAAGATCAGGTTCGAGCCCTCGACCGGGAACTCACGGCGCAGCACGCCGACGCCGCCGAGAAAGTACAGGTTCGGCGAGAGGTCGTAATTGAAGCGTGCGAATACCGTGAGGATCTCGCTGCGCCCGAGACTCGAAGCGGTGTCGGTCGAGTCGAGGCCGACCAGGAACTTGTTGTCGGCGCTGTGGAAACCGGCGTCGACCATGAACGACAGACGTGAACCTGACGGGCGATAACCGATGGTCGCGTTGCCGTGGTAGCCGGTCTTGAAGATGTCGGATGCGTCCCCGACGGGCAGCGTGACACCGCCGCCGAGCGAGACGATCCAGGAGCCGTCCATCTTGTAGTCGGCGTCCTGAGCCGCGAGCGGGGCGGTGACGGCGAGAGCAGCAATGAATCCGACGAATAAGGCCTTGCGCATACCGGGTTTCTCCTCAAGTGGGTTCGGCGATGGCGATCGCTACATCCCGCAGAATGTGAGCAGCGACCTTAGCCCTCGCGCCGGAGCGCCGCAAGGCGGCTCCGTGACTGAATACGTTAATCCGTTGCTGACCTGCACACCAATCACCTACGGAGTGTACTTCGCCGCTTCGGCCGGTGGAGTCCAGGGCCTTTTCGGCTCGAAATGCCTCCAGAGCAGTGCCGACACACGCCGGATAAGGGTATACCCCTGATTCGCCGCTGCATAGGTGGTGTCCCGCTGGTTGCGGGTGATCACCGAGAAGACATAGTCACCGGATGGGCCATTGACGAGGGCCGCCTCGGAGCGGGAGCGGTCGACGGATCCCTGCTTCGAGGCCACCTGGACCCACGGCGGGATGGCCGACAGGGCCTCGCCGTTCCAGTGGATTCGGGTCAGGTGCCGATACATCTGCAAACTTGCGGCCGGACTCGCCACCCGACCCTCCCGGACCCGGACCAGGAGCTCGGCGATCTCCCGCGGGGTGGTTTGACCCCACCCATACACCTCGTAGTTCGGACGGCGGTCGGGGGTGCGCGAGTTCACCCGGGTCGAGTCGAAGCCGTTCGCGTGGAGCCAGTCGTTGACCGCCGCGCCGCCGCCCACCAGGGCCTGCAGCCAGAGCGCTGCGGCATTGTCGCTGGTGGTGATCATCATCAGTGAAACCTGGTTCAGCGGCACCGGCGTGCCGGGCTTCAGGTTGTTGACCAAGCCATCGTCGTCGCCATACCGCAGCGAATCGTCCCAAACCAGCACCGAGTCGAACGCCAGCGCGCCATCGTGGATGCGCTGGAAGGTGGTGGCGAGGATCGGCAGCTTGATCATCGACGCAGTGGGGAAGAGCTCGTCGGCATGGATCATCGCGCCGCGGCCCGTCTTGAGATGCCGGACGTAGATCCCCACGTCGCCGTCGACCTCCCTCGCCAGGCGGCTCAGCTCGGCTTCGAGGGCCCGATCACGGCGGATCGGGGCCTGGGCCTGTGCGACCGGTGCCGCAACCAGCAATGCAAGGATGGAAAGTGAGACGATTCGCATGTTGAAATTCTAACATCGGACCCCGGGGGGCCCGAAACCGCCCGCCGGACGAGCGCGTACCGTGTCGCGATCCCCTCCTTTCAGAGGCGCAACCTGACGATGCCACTCCCGGTACTCCTGCTGGCGATGACCCTGGGCGTGGTCACGCTGCCGCAGGCCGACCCCACGTTTTATCACGGCCGCTCGGGTCCGGTCCTGGTACGGACGCCGCGGCTCATTGGAGAGGTGACGATCGACGGGCAGCTCTCCGAGCCGATGTGGCGCGAGGCGGCTGTCCTGACGGGCTTCTCGCAGTACACTCCGGTTGATGGCGCGGCGGCCGCTGACTCGACCGAGGTCTACATCTGGCACTCCACCACCGCGTTGCATATCGGCGTTCGCGCGTTCGCCCCGCCGGGAACCGTGAATTCCACGCTGTCGGACCGCGACCGTGTGGGCGCCGACGACAACGTGCAGATTTTCCTGTCGACGTTCGACGATGGCCGGCAGGCCACGTGGTTTGCCGTCAATCCGCTGGGAGTGCAGTCCGATGGGGCGCTCAACGAGAGCGGCCGCGGCGGCTGCGGCGGGTTCAACTGTGCCGACGCGACTCGGCAGCCACCCGACCAGTCACAGGACTTCGTCTGGCAATCGAAGGGACGACTCACGTCCGACGGGTACGAGGTCGAGATCCGGATTCCCTTCAAGAGCATCCGGTTCCAGCGCGCCAAGACACAGTCGTGGGGCATCAATGTGCTACGGGTGGTGCAGCGCTCCGCGCAGGAACAGACGTGGACGCCCGCGCGGCGCGGCGCCGCATCGTTTCTCGCGCAGTCGGGGAAGCTCACCGGGCTCGATGACCTTGATGCGGGGCTGGTCCTCGATGTCGTGCCGACGCTCACGTCGCGCGTCGATGGCACGCCACGCACTTCGGATGGCCGGTGGGATTATGCCGGTGGCCGTCCGGACGTCGGGGGCAACGTCCGCTTCGGGATCACCCCGAACCTCACGCTCAACGCCACTGCCAACCCCGACTTCTCGCAGGTCGAGAGTGACGCGGGGCAGTTTGCCTTCGACCCGCGGCAGGCGATTCGGTTCGCCGAGCGGCGTCCGTTCTTCCTCGACGGCATCGAGCAATTCGATGCACCCGGCGGCCTCATCTACACGCGCCGCATCGTGCAGCCGATATTTGCCGGAAAGCTCACCGGCAAGGTTGGCGGCACACAGGTCGGGATCCTGGCCGCGGTCGACGATGACGTGGCATCACGGCACGGGGAGAATCCGCGCTTCGCGGTGGTGCGCCTCTCGCGCGACCTGGCGCCGGGTTCTCGATTGGGCGTGCTGTGGACCCAGCAGCAGGATGGTCCGGATCATAACCGCGTGGTCGATGTCGATGGCGCGGTGATCCTGGGGAAGATTCACTCCTTCACCTTCCAGGGGGCGGTGTCGCGGGATGAGCGGGCCGACGTGGTGACATCCGCGCCGATGTGGAATGCCGGATACCGCCGCAATGGCCGGGCGTTCCGGGTCCGCTACTCAATCAACGCCGTCGACGAGGACTTCATCACCCGCACGGGGTTGTTGAGCCGAACCGGACTGGTGATCGCCAACGCAGCCCACAGCTATAGCTGGCTCCGTCCTGCCCGCACCCTCGAGTCGATCACCGGCGAGGTGGTGGTCGATGGGTCGTGGCGCTACGACGATTTTGTCGGGGGACGCGAGGTCCAGGACCGCAAGCTCCACTTCAACCTGAACACCCGCTGGAAGGGAGGGTGGAACGCCGGCGCATCGATTCTCGATGAGAACTTCGGGTACGAGCCATCGATCTACACCCGCTACCGCCTGCAGGCCGCCGACGGGACGCTGCTGCCGTTCACCGGCAGCCCGCGCATACCCAATCGCGATTACCTGCTCTCGGGCAATACACCGGGCTTCCAGAAGGGTTCCGCGAACATTTTCGTGCTCTGGGGCAAGGACGAGAACTTCTTCGAGTGGGCGTCGGGCGACATCATCTTCATCCAAGGCTCGGTTGATCTCCGGCCGACCGACCAGTTGCGTGTGAACGTTTCGTACAACCACCAGCAAGTGAACCGGCCGAGCGACGGATCACGGGTCTCTCTGCAGATCGTGCCGCGCGCGCGCGTCGAGTACCAGCTCACGCGTGCGTTGCGCATTCGCGTGGTGTCGCAGTTCACGATCGAGACCCGCGATTCCCTCCGTGACAACTCGCGCACCGAGTTGCCGATCGTCTTCGTCTCGCCGGGCGGCGCCGTGTCGAGGGCTGCCGCGTTCCGCGATGGGCGGCTCCGCAATGACATCCTGCTGTCGTACTTCCCGAACCCAGGCACCGTGGTGTACCTGGGCTACGGTGCTTCGCACATCGAGCGCGAGGATTCCTTCGACCCGCGTGAACGACGGCTCGAGCGGACGACCGATGGACTGTTTGTGAAGCTGTCGTATTTGTGGAGAGTGAAGGGTTGAAGGGTTGAAGGGTTGAAGGGGGTTGGGTGATGCGGGATGCCCCCACAGGTGCCGCATTCCTTGCGGCACCCGCGTTCACGCGGAACGTAAAATGCGACAGGCCTACGCCAACCGGCTGGCTCCACCGGCAGCGTCCACGAACGCCGTGAACACCCCGATCGATCGATCTCCTTCCGAGAACATTTCCGGGTGCCACTGCACGCCCAGTGCGAAGCCACCGTCGGTGACCTCAGCGGCCTCGATCAGTCCATCGGGCGAGTACGCGGTCGGGCGAAGGCGGTAGCCGAGCTCGTGGATGCCCTGGTGGTGCATCGAGTTGACCTGCAGTGCGCCAGCGCCGAGTGCGTCGGAAAGGCGGGTTTCGGCGGTGACCTCGACGGGATGGGCGAGGTGGTCGCGGGCCCATCCGGCGGTGGGGAAGTAATCATGCTTGAGCGACTCGGGTCGTTCCTCTTCCAGGTCCTGCCAGAGTGTCCCACCGAGTGCCACGTTCAGCACCTGCAGGCCGCGGCAGAGACCGAGGAAGGGCTTGCCGTCTTTCACTGCCCAACGCGTCAGCACGAGTTCGGAGGTATCGCGGGCGGGGTCGAGCTGGCCGAGACGTTCGTGCCGGCTGGCGCGGTAATAGGACGGGTCGATGTCGACACCACCGGGCACCAGCACGCCATCAAGGCGATCATAGATCTCGCGTAGCGTGGCGGGGTCCTCGGCGAGCAGCGGGACGAGCACGGGTACGCCGCCCGCCGCCATCACGGCGTGGACGTAGCGCTGGTTCATTACCCACGACACCGGGAGCTCGGCGGGGATGCCCTCGATGGCGTGAAGCGTCTGGGTGGTGACACCAATGAGCGGACGGCGGTGTGGCATCAGATAACACCCTCGGCGGTTTCACGCACCAGCAGGTCGACGACGTCCTTGAGGTCGCCGGTCTCGCGGAAGACGGCGAGTTGGCGATCGGCGCTCGTGCCTTCATTCAGGATACGGTATGCGTAGTTCACCTGTTCCCGACTCCCCAGTTCGTCGAGTACATCGTCGATGAACCACTCCAGCAGCTCCACGATCAACTCGCGCGCCGGCATCTGAGTTCCGCGGCCGAAGTCGATGAGGTTTCCGTCGAGCCCGTATCGTGTCGCCCGCCACTTGTTCTCCTCGATGAGGTTGGGCGAGTACTGCCGGAAGGTCATGTTGTCGCGGCGGAGCTTCCACAGCTTGGCGATGATGGCCTGGAAGATCGCGGCGATGCAGACTGCCTCATCGACCCGTGTACAGACGTCGCAGATCCGGAACTCGATGGTCGGGAACTTGTGGTGCGGTCGGACGTCCCACCAGAGCTTGCTGGCGTCGGGCATCGACCCCGTCGCGACCATCACCGCGACATATTCCTCGTAATCGGCCCACCCCGTCATGGTGCGGGGCATGCCGGTGCGCGGGAACGACTTGAACACCACACTCCGATACGATTTGAGCCCGGTGTTGCGTCCCATCCAGAACGGTGACGATGTCGAAAGCGCCAGCACGTGGGGCATGAAGTAGCGGCAGACATTCATGGCGTCGATCCGGAACTCCGGATCCTCAATGCCGATGTGCACGTGCGTGCCGAAGATCAGGAGCGACTGCGCCAGCTCCTGCAGGTCCTCCTTCACGCCGATGTAGCGCTCGAGCGGCGTGATCTCCTGGTCGATCCACGATGAGAACGGGTGAGTGCCGGCCGCCGCGATCACCAGGCCGCGGCGCGCCGCGAGGTTCATCACCAGCGTTCGCAGGCGCACCAGCTCGGCCCGTGCCTCGCTCGCCGAGTGGCAGATGTTGGTGCCGACCTCGACCATCGATTGGTGCAGTTCGGGCTTCACCTCGCCCAGCAGGACCGAATCCTCCTGCAGGATCTCGGTGATATAGCTGCGCAGCTCCCGGGTCTCGGGATCGATGATCTGGTATTCCTCCTCGATCCCGATGGTCAGACTTGGTGGCTTCATCGGGGCTCCACTATGAAGGAGGGGATGGTGGAACCGCCGCCGGCGGTCACGTTGACGAGGGTCGATGTCGAGATCCGGGTGAGCAGGCCGTCCATGAAGCTCCCCTGCCAGCAGAACGGGGCGGTGTCGACGATCCGA
>JBKJMX010000066.1:0-31032 GCA_046596135.1 Gemmatimonadales bacterium | reverse complement strand
ATCTCCGAACGCACCCACGCGACCGCCACCGACGGCACCCGTATTCCGATCTCGCTGGTGCGCCGCGTCGACGTGGCGGTAGATGGCACGGCACCGGGGCTTCTCACCGCCTACGGCGCGTATGGCTATCCGTACTCGGTGTCGTTCTCGTCATCACGGGTGTCGCTGCTCGATCGCGGCGTCGTGTTTGGCGTGGCACACATCCGGGGCGGGGGAGACCTCGGCAAGGCGTGGCACGACGCCGGTCGGATGCAGCACAAGA
Organism: Gemmatimonadales bacterium; assembly: GCA_046596135.1. Lineage (GTDB taxonomy): Bacteria > Gemmatimonadota > Gemmatimonadetes > Gemmatimonadales > GWC2-71-9 > Palsa-1233. Next base: position 30,770 of record JBKJMX010000066.1, on the reverse strand, counting down.
TGAACACCTTCACCGATTTTATTGCCTGCGCTGCGCACCTCCAGGACACAGGACGGGTGGCATCCGGACGGCTCGCGATCGAGGGGGGCAGTGCCGGCGGGCTGCTGATGGGCGCAGTTACCAACCTCCGCCCCGACCTCTTCGCGGCGGTGGTGAGTCATGTGCCGTTTGTCGATGTGGTCACCACCATGAGTGACTCCACGTTGCCACTCACGGTGGGTGAGTACGAAGAGTGGGGGAATCCGGCGGTGCCCGCCGAACGCCTGTGGATGGAAGCGTACGACCCGTACCGCAACCTGCGCGCGGTTGAGTACCCGGCGATGCTGGTGCGCACCGCCATCAACGATTCACAGGTGATGTACTGGGAGCCGGCGAAATACGTCGCGCGACTGAGGCGCCTCAGGACCAACGATGCGCCGCTGCTGCTGCTCACCAACATGGGGGCGGGGCACGGTGGGGCATCGGGGCGTTACGAACGATTCAAGGAGATCGCGACCGACCAGACTTTTTTGCTGGTGACGCTGGGGGTGATCTAGGCGCCGGGGCTTCTTAGCACGCCCCACGCCTCCATCGCCCGCTGATGCGCCTCCGCCCCGGTCGGACCGAGCGCGGTGAGGTGGCCCATCTTCCGACCCGCTCGCGCGGTGGTCTTTCCGTAGAGGTGCAGCCGGACGCCTGGCACGGCAAGCGCCCGGTCCCACCGCGGCGGGCCGTCCTGCCAGAGATCGCCGAGCAAGTTGACCATCACCGCAGCACAAACGGCATCGGTCGACCCGAGCGGGAGCCCGGCCAGCGTGCGTACCTGCTGCTCGAACTGTGATGTCTCGCATGCGTCGAGGGTCCAGTGCCCACTGTTGTGCGGGCGAGGGGCAACCTCGTTGACCAGCACCGCACCACCGACCACGAAACATTCGACACCCATCACACCGACATAATCCAGCGCCGTGACGATCGTCGTCGCGGCGTGGCGGGCAGCGCGGTCGAGCGCCTCTGGTACGTCGGCCGGCGCTGCTGATGTATGCAGGATTCCGCCGATGTGGACGTTCTCGGTGAGCGGCCAGGTGACAACGGTTCCGTCGGCGCCGCGCGCCACCATGACCGACACCTCACGCTCAAGATCGAGCCGACGCTCCAGCACGCACGGCTTTCCGCCCACCGCGTCGAATGCTGCTGCAAGCTCCGCAGCGGTCGTGACCACCTGCTGTCCCTTGCCGTCGTAGCCGAGTGTCGCGGTCTTGAGGATCGCAGGTCCGCCCCCAATCGCACTCCACGCCACATCCACTTCACTGGCGTTGCGTACCGGCACCCACTCGCCGACCGCAATGCCCAGCGACGCAAGCAACTGCTTCTCGTCGATCCTGTTCTGGGTGGGTGCCACGGCCGCCGCCGAAGGTCTTACCGGAGCGTGAGCCGCAAGGGCGCGAAGCGACGCCGCGGGAACATTCTCGAACTCGGTGGTGATCGCATCGCACGCCGCACCCATGTCGGCGAGGGCGCCGGGGTCGGTCCACGGTCGCGCGATGTGCTGGTCGGCGATCTGTCCGGCCGGGGCGTCGGGGTCCGGGTCAAGCACCACCACCCGATACCCCATACGCTGCGCCTCGGCGGTGAACATTCGGCCGAGCTGGCCGCCGCCCACGACGCCGAGCGTACCGCCGGGAAGGATCACGCGGTGTCGGGCGGGAGGGTGCGGGCGCGCACGTTTGCGTCCTGGGATGCGCGGAATTCGCGCAGCCGGTCAGCAAGCGCCGCGTCTGTGCGCGCCAGCATTGCAACGGCAAATAATCCGGCGTTGTGGGCACCCGGCTCGCCGATCGAGAACGTCGCCACGGGAATACCCGCCGGCATTTGCACGATCGAGAGGAGCGAATCCATGCCCTTGAGGTGCGTGCTGGGTACCGGCACGCCAAGGACCGGCACAGTGGTCTTGGCGGCGAGCATCCCTGGAAGATGCGCCGCGCCTCCCGCGCCAGCGATGATGCACTGCAGTCCGCGCGCCTCGGCCTCCGCCGCATACTCGAAGAGCAGGTCGGGGGTGCGGTGCGCCGAGACAACCTTGGATTCGAACGCCACGCCAAACTCTTCGAGGCGTGTCGCGGCGTGACGCATCACGCTCCAGTCAGAGTCACTGCCCATCACGAGCCCCACCAGCGGCGTGCTCACAGCGTGGCCTTGCTGCGATCGATCGTGCCGCGTGCGGCGAGGGCCGCCTGCGCCGCGGCGAGTCGCGCAATCGGCACCCTGAACGGCGAGCAGGAGACGTAGTTCATCTTCAGCGTCTCGCAGAAGTTGATCGACGCTGGGTCGCCGCCGTGTTCGCCGCAGAAGCCCAGCTTGGGGTCGGCCCGGGTCTTACGGCCCAGCTCGCAGGCCATCTTCACCAGCTTGCCGACACCATTGATGTCGAGCGTCTGGAACGGATCGCCGTCGATGATCCCCGATTCGATGTAATGCGGCAGGAACATGCCGGCATCGTCGCGCGACAGCCCGTACGTGGTCTGGGTGAGGTCGTTGGTACCGAACGAGAAGAACTGTGCTTCGCGCGCGATCTCGTCGGCGGTGAGCGCCGCGCGCGGGAGCTCGATCATTGTGCCCAGCAGGTAGGGCACGGTGAGCTGACGCTCGCGGAAGACTTCTTCCGCCACCTGCCGGACCACGAGCGACTGGCGGCGGAACTCCACCACCGACGCGACCAGCGGGATCATCACCTCGGGCATTACCCGGCCCTTCCGGGCCGCCACGGTACACGCGGCCTCAAAGATGGCGCGCGCCTGCATTGCGGTGATCTCAGGATACATGATGCCCAGTCGGCAGCCGCGCAGGCCGAGCATCGGGTTCGCCTCATGCAACGAGTCCACGACCCGACGCACATGGGAAAGCGGCTTGCCGAGTGCTTCGGCCAGTGCTTCCAGCTCGCCATCATCGTGTGGAAGAAACTCGTGCAGCGGCGGGTCGAGGAGCCGGATCGTCACCGGGTACCCTTCCATTGCCCGAAAAATCGACTCGAAATCGCCGCGCTGCATCGGTAGCAACTTGTTGAGCGCTTTCTCGCGTTCGGCATGACTGTCGGCGAGGATCATTTCGCGCATCGCGAGGAGACGATCACCCTCGAAGAACATGTGCTCGGTGCGACAGAGGCCGATCCCCTCTGCGCCGAAATCACGTCCGCGGTGTGCATCAGCGGGAGTGTCGGCATTCACCCGCACCTTCATCGGACGAATGCGGTCGGCCCACGCCATGAGGCGGTGATAATGCTCACCGAGCACGGGAGCGAGCAGCTTCGCCTGGCCGACGTATACCGTGCCGGTGGCACCGTCGAGGGTGATCCAGTCGCCAGCGCGCACTTCGCGGTCTCCCACCCGCATCACCAGCCCTGCTTCGTCGACATCGAGGGCCTGCGCGCCAGCAACGCAAGGCTTGCCCATGCCGCGTGCCACGACCGCTGCATGCGATGTCATGCCGCCCCGCGCCGTGAGGATCGCTCGCGAAGCGACCATGCCGTGGAAGTCCTCGGGGCTCGTCTCGCGGCGAACGAGAATTACCGCGTCACCGTCGCGTGCGCGATCGGCAGCAGTGTCGGCGTCGAACACCACCATGCCCGTGGCGGCACCCGGGGACGCTGGCAGGCCGGTGGTCAGCGCGTCGAGGTCAGCACCTGGATCGATCGCCGGATGGAGGAGCTGCTCCAGCGCATGCGGGGCGATGCGGGCGACCGCCTCCTCCTCGCTGATCAGGTCTTCGTCGACCATCTCGCAGGCAATCCGGAACGCAGCCGGTCCCGAGCGCTGCCCGCGCCGCGTCTGCAGCATGAAGAGGCGACCATCTTCGATGGTGAACTCCATGTCCTGCACGTCACGGAAGTGACGCTCCAGGGTGCGCGCCATCCGCTCCATCTCCTGGAATACTCCAGGCATCGAATCATTCAGCGCGCTGATCGGTTGCGGAGTCCGCGCCCCCGATACCACGTCCTCGCCCTGCGCATTGGGCAGAAACTCGCCGTAGAGCACCTTCTCGCCGGTCGAGGGGTCGCGCGAGAACGCCACGCCGGTTCCGGAGCCATCGCCCATGTTGCCGTACACCATCGTGACGATGCTGACCGCAGTGCCCATTGAATCCGGGATGTCATGCAGACGCCGGTAGTCGATGGCACGGCGGGTGTTCCAGCTCTCGAACACCGCCGCGATCGCTCCCCAGAGCTGTTCCATCGGCGCATCGGGGAATGTCTGCCCCGTTTCCTCTGCGACAATCGCCTTGAACCGGGCCACGATGGTACGCAGCGCGGCGACGGGCAGCTCGATCTCACTGGCGGCGCCGTGCGCATGCCGCGCCTCCTCGAGAATCTGATCGAATGGTGCGCGGGGCCGATCGTACACCACCACCGCGTACATCTGGACGAACCGCCGGTAGCAATCCCACGCGAACGCCGGATTCGCGCTGCGCTTCGCGAGTCCTTCCACCGTGCTGTCATTGAGGCCGAGGTTGAGGATCGTCTCCATCATGCCGGGCATCGACACCTGTGCACCGCTGCGCACCGACACCAGCAGCGGATTCTCCACGCCACCGAACTCCTTGCCCGTAGCGGCCTCCAGGCGCTGCAGGGCCTTCTCCACCTGGGCCCGCAACCGCGACGGGAAACTGCGGGTGTCGAGGTAGGTCTCGCACAGGGTGGATGCGATCGTGAAGCCCGGCGGCACGGCGATGCCGAGATTGGTCATCTCGGCGAGACCCGCACCCTTGCCGCCGAGGATGTCCTTCATGGCGGAGGTGCCGTCGGCATGGCCGCGATCAAACGAAAAGACGAGCGGCTGCTGGACGAAAGGATCGGTCATGCGGGGACCGCCACGGCAGGGGAGGATCGGCGAGTGGCCGATGAAGTGAGCTTGACCGGTGTTGGATAGTCGCCCGAGAAGCAGGCGTGACAGTACGGCGTGCCGTGACCGGCGGCATCGATCATCTCGTTGAGCGTCAGGTACTCAAGGGTATCGACGCCGAGATATTGGCGGATTTCCTCGCGCGACTGCGTTGCTGCGATCAGTTCGTTTCGGTTCGGCGTGTCGATGCCGTAGTGGCACGGACCCGTGATGGGTGGCGAACCGAGGCGCAGATGGACCTCGCGTGCACCGGCCGCACGGATCATCCGCACCAGGCCCTTGCTCGTGGTGCCGCGCACCAGCGAGTCGTCGATCACGACAACGCTCTTGCCTTCAATCACCTCACGCACCGGGTTGAACTTGATGCGGACCTTCTCGACCCGGAGCGCCTGTGTCGGGTTGATGAACGTGCGTCCGACATAGTGGTTGCGGATGAGTCCGTGCTCCAGCTTCACGCCGGTGATCTCGGAATAGCCCAGCGCCATCACGTTCGCGCTGTCGGGGACGGAGAACACCACGTCGGCACCGGGCGCGGGATGAAACCGGGCGAGCTGGCGGCCGAGCTCACGGCGCACTTGGTCAACGCTGCAACCAAAGATGGTGGAATCGGGTCGGGCGAAGTACACCAGTTCGAAGACGCACCGAGTCACCGGGCGCGGTGACAGTGGCTCGAGGTTGGTGATCTCGCCGTCCTCGATACGCACGAACTGGCCGGGCTCGAGTTCGCACATGCTCGCAGCACCGACAAGGTCGAGCGCGCAACTCTCCGAGGCCACGATGATTCCGTCGCCGAGCCGGCCGATGACCATCGGCCGAAAGCCCCGACTGTCGACGGCGGCGTAGATCGTTCGGCCCACCGAGATCACCACCGTGCAGGCGCCGTCGACCCGTTCGAGTGCCGATCGGATCTGGCCCTCAACATCTGGTGCATCAGATCGTGCGATCAGGTGGATCAGGACCTCGGTGTCGCTGCTCGACGAAAAGATCGCGCCGTCGCGAACAAGCTCTTCACGGATCTCGTCGGCGTTGACGATGTTGCCGTTGTGGGAGACCGAAAGCGGGCCCGCGTGGTAATTGACGAGGTACGGTTGCGCGTTGGCGAGAATGGTGCTGCCGGCGGTTGAGTACCGGGTGTGGCCGACCGCCACGTCGCCGGTGAGCCCGGCGAACACCGACTCTTCAAATCCGTCGGCCACCAGGCCCATGACGCGATGGATGCGAGCGCGTTCAGCGGCGTCGATGGCGACGATTCCCGCACTCTCCTGCCCCCGGTGCTGCAGGGCGTAGAGGCCGAGGTACGCCACTCGCGAGGCATCGGGAATTCCGGAAACGCCGATCACGCCGCACATGGTTCAGCTCCCTGCAATGACGTTGCTGTCGGTGGCCATCCGACGCGGGATCGCGTCGAGGTGAAGCTTCCGCAGCCGGCGCACGGACCAGGTGAACACCCGCTCGCGACGCCGCACCTGCATCTCGCCGTCCGGTTCGCCAACGAGGCCCATGTAATGGCATGGAGTATCGTGCGACGCCGCCAGTCGCTGCAGTTCGGCGACGTGCTGGGGAGGGCATGACACCACGGCCCGCGCACCCTCCTCGCCAAAGAGCCACTGCTCGTCGGTGAGGTCGTCTGCGTGCTGACCCAGTTCGACGTCGCACCCGAAGGTGGACGTCGCCCATGGCCCGCCGATGCAGCACTCCGCCAGCGCCACCGCGAACCCGCCGTCTGACAGATCGTGTGCCGACGTCAGCAGGCCCTTTACCGCCGCGCCGATCAACGTTTCCTGCAACCCACGCTCGGCCTTGAGATCGACCGCCGGCGGCGGCCCCCCCACGCAATCAAGCACGTCTGCCCAGTACGCGCTCCCACCGAGGTGTCCCTTCGGCCTGCCCATCAGGAGGATTGCATCGCCGTGGTGACGGAAATGGCTGGGAACTGCCTTCGTGACGTCCTCGATCAGCCCCACCATCCCGATCGTCGGTGTCGGATCGATCGCACCATCTGGGTTCTGGTTGTACAGCGAGACGTTGCCGCCAGTCACCGGGGTATCGAAAGCGATGCACGCATCGGTGATACCGCGACACGCCTCGACGAACTGATGGAAGATCGCCGGTACCTGCGGGTTGCCGAAGTTGAGGCAGTCCGTGATTCCCAGCGGGCGTGCGCCGGTGCACGCGATGTTGCGGGCGGCTTCGGCCACAGCGCCCATCCCTCCCTCGAACGGGTCGAGGAGAACGTGGCGCGCATTGCAGTCGACCGTCATCGCAACGCCGAAGCGCGTGCCGGGTACCTGGAGTACGCCGGCGTCGCCACCCGGCAGGATGACCGATCCCGCGCGTACGGTGGAGTCATATTGTTCGAACACCCAACGCTTGCTCGCAATGGTGGGCGTGTCCAGCAACTGTTCGAGGGCGAGGTGCAGGTCGGGCGCCGCCTTTACAGGCACGAGCTCGCGACGCTGCCGCGCCTGCGGCGATTCCTCGGCGGGCGGGGCATACATCGGGCAGCCATCGACCAGCTCCGCCCCCGGGATCGCAGCCACCGTACGCCCATCGTGGATCACGCGGAAAATCCCATCATCGGTGACCCGACCCACCGGCGTCGCGTCAAGTTCCCACTTCCGACAGATCGCCTGGATACGCTCGACCTGGTGTGGTTCGGCCACGACCAGCATTCGCTCCTGCGATTCGGACAGCATGATCTCGTAGGGCGTCATCCCCGGCTCGCGGGTTGGGACGAGCGACGTGTCAAGTTCGACCCCCACGCCGCCGCGCGCCGCCATCTCGGCGGACGACGAAGTGAGGCCCGCCGCGCCCATGTCCTGGATTGCTACGATCTGCCCGGAGGTGATGAGCTCGAGTGACGCTTCCAGCAAGAGCTTCTCGGTGAATGGGTCGCCCACCTGTACCTGGGGCCGGCGCTTCTCGCTTTCGGCGGTGAGATCCTCCGATGCGAACGACGCTCCGTGAATGCCGTCGCGTCCCGTGCTCGCGCCCACGGTGAGCAACACATTGCCGACACCGTGCGCACGTGCCGTGGCGAGGTCGGTCTCACGGAGCAGCCCGACGGCCATGGCATTCACGAGTGGATTGCCGCTGTAGCACGGCGAGAACGACACCTCACCGCCGAGTGTCGGTACACCCATGCAGTTGCCGTAATCACCGACTCCCTTCACGATGCCGGCGAAGAGGTAGCGATTGCGCGGGTCGTCGAGCGGACCGAGGCGAAGCGAATTGAGCACCGCCACGGGCCGGGCACCCATGGTGAACACGTCGCGCAGGATGCCGCCGACACCGGTGGCGGCGCCCTGGTATGGCTCGACGGCGCTGGGGTGGTTGTGCGACTCGATCTTGAATGCCACGGCCCAGCCATCGGGAAGGCGAAGCACGCCGGCGTTCTCCCCCGGCCCCTGAATCACTTGCGGCCCCTCGGTGGGGAAGCGGCGGAGGATGGGCTTGGTGTGTTTGTACGAGCAGTGCTCCGACCAGAGCGCCGAGAAAATGCCGATCTCGGTGAGGGTCGGCGTGCGCCCGAGCAGGCCCTCGATGGCGGTGTACTCCAGTTCGTTGAGCTTGTGCTCACGCACCACCGCCTCGGAGACTGCGCGCTCGCCGGGAAATGCCTCGGCGTGGACAACGGCGGTCATGCCGACACCGCGGCGCTCAGGTGATCAACCAGCGACGTGAAGATGCGGTGTCCGGCGTCGGAACCCAGACCGGCGTCGGCAAGACGTTCCGGATGCGGCATGAAGCCGACGACGTTGCCCGCCTCGTTGCAGATGCCCGCGATGTCCCGCGCTGAGCCGTTCGGGTTGTGCGGGGCGTCGGCGCCTTCCTCCTGCACGTATCGCATCACCACGAGTCCGTCGCCTTCGAGGCGGTCGAGGGTGTCGGCATCGGCCACATAGCGGCCCTCTCCGTGCGCGACCGGGATGCGGATCACGTCGCCCACGGAGAATCGGCTGGTACAGGCGGTGTCTGTGCGCTCGATACGAACGTCGACCGGTCGGGACGTGAATCGCTGCTGCGCGTTGCGCAGAAGTGCGCCAGGCAGCAGGCCGGCCTCACACGCGATCTGAAAGCCATTGCAGATGCCGATCACCACGCCGCCCGCGTCGGCATGAGCGCGCACCGCATCCATCACCGGTGCGAATCGCGCGATCGCTCCCGAGCGGAGATAATCACCGTAGGAAAACCCACCTGGCAGGAGCACGGCATCGGCGCCGTCGAGCGACGTGTCGCGGTAGTCGAGCAAAACACCCGACGCGCCGGCGCGCTCAACGGCCGCGAGCGTCTCGTCTTCGCAATTGCTGCCAGGGAATCGGACGACGGCAATGCGTGTCGTCACGCTTCGACCTCGATCGCGTAGTCCTCGGTCACCGGGTTGGCGAGAAGGCGATCACACATCGCGCGCGCCGCAGCGTGCGCCTCGTCGGCCGATGCCGCGTCGATGGCGAGTTCGATCGCCTTGCCAACCCGCACCGAGCCAACGCCGGCGAAACCGAGCGAGCCGAGCGCGTGCTCGACGGCCTGCCCCTGGGGGTCGAGCAAACCGGGACGCGGAATCACCCGCACGTGTACTCGGAACGTCATCCGTCCTGCTCCTGGCGGCTCTCGCGCCGCCGCCGGTGTCGCGCGATGTCTCCCCGCTCGGAATCCTCGGGTTCATCATTGCGATTGAGATTGATCACGAGTGAGCGCAGCAGCCCGTAGGCCATGTACGTCAGGCCGAGCGGGAAGAAGAAGTACGCTGGAGCGGTGATGGCACCCACCACCAGCGTGACGTAGAGCGCGAGCCCCGCCAGGCGTGCCGGGCTGCGAAACCCCGCAGCCGGAAACTTCGGGTACTTGACATTGCTGACCATCAGCACCGAGATCAGCACGATCAGCGCGACAAGGCCCTGGTGCTGGAGATCGAAGTAAGCGAGCGAACGTCGGTACCAATCAGTTTGCGAAAAGGCGTAGTAGACGGCGAGCGTCATGCCCGCTGCCGGTGATGGCAGGCCGGTGAACCACGACGAGTATTTCCCGCTGCTCTGGGCGGCCACAACGTTGTAACGCGCCAGTCGGACGGCGGCGGCCACGACATACAGGAAGCAGATCACCCAGGCGAACCGACCAGCCGTCGAGAACTCCAGGAAGTACATGATCAGGGCAGGGGCGACACCGAAAGAAATCACGTCGACCAGCGAATCGAGTTCGGCGCCGAACCGAGATCCGGTGTTCGACATCCGGGCGACCCTTCCATCGAGCGTGTCGAGGATGGCCGCGAAAACAATAAACCAGCCGGCCCAGACATAGTTCCCGTTGTACGCCGAGACGATTGACCACATGCCGAAGAAGAGGTTGCCGAGGGTAAACGCGCTCGGCACCACCACCACGACCCGACGCATTGCGGTGCGACGGGCGGGGGGGCTGCTCATTTCCATCGCGCGATCACCGTCTCGCCCGCCGTTGTCATCTCACCTTCCTTGACCAGCACCTCGACGCCCGGCGGCACGAAGACATCGACCCGCGATCCAAACCTGATCAATCCCATGCGTTCACCTTGCCGGGCCATCGCGCCTTCGGCGTCGTCGGTAATGATCCGGCGTGCGATCAGCCCGGCGATCTGGCGGGTAAGGATCGGCCCGTGAACGGTGGTGATGCCGACGTCGCTCTGCTCGTTCTCCAGCGCCGCCTTTTCGTCGGCGGCATTGAAGAACTTGCCCGGGCGGTAGCGCCGAAAGCTGATCGGACCGTCGACCGGATACCGGTTGACGTGCACGTTGAAGACGTTCATGAATATCGAGATGCGCGTCGACGTGCCGCCGATGACATCGGGTTCGTGCATCGGGATCACGCTTACCACCTTTCCGTCAGCCGGTGCGATGATCACGTCGGCGCCGCGCGGCCCGCTCCGCGCCGGGTCGCGAAAGAAGACCAGCAGCCAGATTGCGATCGGCAACCACAGCGCGGCAGCAATCCACCATCCCAATCCGGCCAGCACGAGCTGTATAACCCAGCCGCCAATGATGAACGGCCATCCTTCGGGAGCAATGCGCATCAGGAATACTCCTGCAGGGCGTGGCCGGTGATCCGGCGGAACGCCTCAGTGTATCGATCGGAGGTGGCTGCCACGACATGGTCGGGCAGCGGGGGAGGGGGAGCGTCGCCGTTCCAACGACCAGCCGTGCGCTCGGCGGCGAGCCAGTCGCGGAGGGGCTGCTTGTCGAAACTGGGTTGGCTCCGACCCGCCTGGTACGCGTCAGCGGGCCAGAAACGGGAGCTGTCGGGCGTGAGCACTTCGTCGATCAGCAACGGGTGACCGGTGCGGTCGAGCCCAAACTCGAACTTCGTGTCGGCGATGATCAGCCCGGTCCGGGCAGCATGGTCGCGACCGGCCGCGTACAAGGCGAGCGAAGTGTCCCGCAGCGAGTCCGCGAGCTCAGGCCCGAGCGCACCACGCATCGTGTCAAGGGTGACATTCTCGTCGTGGCCCGTCTCGGCCTTGGTCGCTGGCGAGAAGATGGGAGGATCAAGTCGCGAAGACTCGACAAGCCCTTCAGCGAGCCGCTCATCGGCAAGCGTGCCGCGCTGCCCGTACTCCAACCATGCGGAACCGGCGATGTACCCCCGCACGACGCACTCGAAGGCCACGGGCGCGGTGCGCCACACCAGCATGGAGCGGCCCTCGATCTCGTCGCGGTGCGATGCGATGGCCGGCACGGCGGCAAGGATCGCGTCGGTATCCGCACTGATGAAATGCGAGGCCGTGACGCTGGCGAGCTGCTCGAACCAGTACGCCGAGAGCTGCGTCAGCACCGCTCCCTTGTGCGGCACGGCCTCGGCCATCACGACATCGAACGCGCTGACCCGGTCGCTGGCCACGATGAGGAGGCGGTCGGTGTCGACCACGTATACCTCGCGAACCTTGCCGCGGCGCCAGAGCGTGAGCGGAAGGTCACTCGCGGTCATCGGAACGGTCATACCCGGAGTTCCCCGACGTCGGCGCCGCGCGCCAACGGAGCAGCGTCCGCGATCAGGGGATCGAGATACTCGCGGTGAAAATCCGCCACCTGCTCCGGTGACCGACCGACGTATCGTGCGGGTTCGAGTTCGGCGGCAAGCGCAGCACGGTCGACTCCTGCAAACGCGTCGTCGGCACCTAGCCGATCGATCAGGTCGTTTGATTCCCCTGCGCCCACCCGCTCCGACGCGGCCATCGCATGCACGCGGATCACCTCGTGCAGTGCCTGGCGATCGCCACCGGCGCGCACCGCGAGCATCAGCCACCGTTCCGTCGCCATGAACGGCATCTGCTCCGCCACATGGCGGGCGATCACCACCGGGCGGATCTCGAGCCCACTGGCAATGTTCTGGGCCAGCAGCAGAATGCCATCGGCGGCCAGGAACGCTTCGGGAAGTGTGATGCGCCGATTCGCGGAGTCATCGAGTGTGCGCTCGAGCCATTGGGCCGCCGCCGTGTGCGCCCCGTTCGCCTGAAGCGTGATGACATGTCTTGCCAGCGACCCCATTCGTTCGGCGCGCATCGGATTGCGCTTGTAGGCCATCGCGCTCGACCCGATCTGCTCCGACTCGAACGGCTCGAGCAGTTCGCCCTCGTGCTGCAGCAAGCGTAGGTCGGCGCCGAACTTGGCGGCCGATTGCGCGATCCCACTCAAGACGTCGAGCACGTGCGCATCGAGCTTTCGAGGGTAGGTCTGGCCGGTGACGGCGAAAGCCCGATCCATCCCGAGCTTGCGGACCACGCGCTGCTCGAGGTCGCGCACCTTGGCATGATCTCCCGCGAACAACTCGAGGAACGACGCCTGGGTCCCGGTCGTGCCCTTGCATCCGCGAAGGCGGAGGGTTCGGAGCAGCTCGACCAATCGCTCGATGTCGAGGGCCAGGTCCTGCGCCCACAGTGTCGCGCGCTTGCCGACGGTGGTGAGCTGCGCCGGCTGGAAGTGGGTGTAGGCGAGGCACGGTACGGCAGCGTGCTGCTCGGCGAACTGACGGAGCGCCGTCACGACAACGATCAGCCGGCCGAGCGTCACCTGCAGGGCCTCGCGTATCACCAGCACGTCGGCGTTGTCGGTCACGAACGCTGACGTCGCGCCGAGGTGCAGGAACGGGCGCGCCGCAGGCGCCTGCTCGCCGAACGCGTGGACATGCGCCATCACGTCGTGGCGGAAACGACGCTCGTACTCGGCAGCACTGGCCAGGTCGGCATCATCGAGGTGCTCGCGCATCGCCTGGAGCGCCGACTCGGGGATCTCCAGCCCGAGTTCGTGCTCCGCCTCTGCCAGCGCGAGCCACACTCGGCGCCACCGCCCGATCTTGTGCTCCTCGCTCCACAGCTGCTGCATCGCGGGGGACGCGTAACGAGTGCTCAGCGGCGAGACCCACCGGGGTTCGGTCATTGCAGTCGGAGTGGGACGGTGCCGCGCATGCCACCCCGCTCGATGTTGAGGTAAAACTGCTGCCCGGGTTGCATCCCGCGCACCTGCTCAGCCACTTCTTCCGCGGTCCGGAGTGCCTGACCGTTGATGCCGATGATCACATCGCCGGCGGTGATGCCGGTGCGTTGCGTGATGTCACTGGGCACTCGGTACACGAGCGCGCCAAACATCGACTGGATGCCGCGCTCGGCACGAATCGATGGCGTGATGGTGATGAGGTCGAGGTCGCGGAGCACCCGCACCTTTTCCGCCGTCACCGTGGGCAGGTCGCCGGTGACGATGCGAACGGTCGAAGCCCGGCCGCGGCTGCTGACCGTGGCATCGACCGCGTCGCCCACGTGCAGGTCGAGCAGCACCGCGTCCCAATCGAGATAGTTGCGCAGTGCGCGGTTGTTGGCGCGCACCAGCACGTCGCCGGGCTGGATGCCCACCCGCGCGGCCGGACCACCCGGGGCCACTTCGCCCACCGTGACACCGCCACTCTGCTTCCACTCGCCGCTCACCCCGCCGATCCGCACGGTGAGCCCAACCCACGCACGCCGCACGGTACCGTTACGGATGATCTCGTCCGCGACACGCACGGCGCGCTCGATGGGAATCGCGAAGCCGAGGCCAACCGACCCGCCCGTCGACGACAAGATCGAGGAATTGACGCCGATCACTTCGCCCAGTGCATTCACCAGCGGGCCGCCGGAGTTGCCCGGGTTGATCGCCGCATCGGTCTGGATCATGTCGAGGTAGGATCCCGACTGGTCGCCGACCGGCAGGATGTTCCGGCCGGTGGCACTGATCACGCCCGCCGTCACGGTCGGTTCCGAGTTGCCGAGCAGGTAGCTGTAGGGGTTGCCGAGCGCGATCGCCCATTCACCGATCATGAGGTCGCGGCTGTTGCCGATCCGTACCACGGGAAGCCCAGTGCGCTCGAGCTTGATGACCGCGATGTCGGTCAGCGGATCTTCACCGAGGACGCGGCCCTCGACGTCGGTCCCGTCGGGCAGGGTGACGGTCACCTGTTGTGCGTCAGCCACCACGTGCTGGTTGGTGATGACGATGCCGTTCTCGTGCAGGATGAATCCGGTGCCGAAGCTTTGTGGGGTGCCGCGGGGCTGCCCGATCCAGAGGTCATTCGCCGATGCCCGGGGAGACGGACGGGTCGTGCGCACCGAAACGACGGCAGCAGAAACCTGTTCCGTCGCAATGACGATGGCGGTCCGGCGGGTCGCATCGATCGATGTCGTCTGCTGCTGCGCGTCGGCCCGGTGCATGAACCCGTTCTCGCCGCCGCTGCTGCAGGCGGCCAGCAAGACCATCGCGACGATTCGCGGTGTGCGGGTCACCATGACACTCCGTCGCCGGTGACGAGTTCGGCGGGGTAACCTGCCGACACGAACGCAAGACCCGCCGCGGGTGCCGGCGGGCTGGTGTCCCCATTTTGCTCAAGGTGCATCAGGCGGGCCATGTCGCCCTCCGGTCGTCGTCCGAGTCCGATGTCAACCATCGTTCCGACCAGCATGCGCACCATGTGGTGCAGGAAGCGGTCGGCGGCAATGGTGAAGTATGCGCATCCGTCACCGTCGTGGTCCCACCGCGCCTCGGTGACCTGGCAGCGATAGTGGGGCTTGGGCTCGCCGACCACCGCGAAGGCCCGGAAGTCATGCAGGCCAGGCAACAGGTCGGCGCACCGTTGCATCGCGCCCAGATCAAGTGGCCGGGCGAGTGCCCAGACGAGGCGGTTCCGGAAGGGCGAACGCGCCTGCTCGGTGGTCGCAATCGTATAGCGATACCGACGGCCCAGTGCGCTCCGGCGTGCATGGGCCCCGTCCTGCACCGGGTACACGGCCCGCACGGCAATGTCGATCGGCAGCAGCGCATTCGCGGCGCGCTGCAGCTCGGCGCAGGTCCATCGTGCTGGCATCGAGATCGTCACCGGCATCGCATGCGCATGCACGCCAGCATCGGTCCGCCCTGCGGCGGTGGCCTTTCGCGGCGAGCCGGCGAGCCGCGACATCGCGCCCTCGACTGCCTGCTGGACCGAGCGCCCGTCGGGCTGCGACTGCCAGCCGCAGAACCGGGTGCCGTCATACTCCAGGACCAGCATGAAAACGCGCTCCATGAGCGCCTGAATCTAGCCCGCTCACGAGGGGGCGGCAACTTGCGTAAGGTGTTGTCAATATTGACAAAACGCCGGCTGTCCCCGTACGCTTGCCCGCTTCATGACCTCATCCCAGCCGTTCTCTGACTCGCCTGCGATCCGGACCGCCATCAGCGTGGCGCAACGGGGGGAGGGGCTCGAGGAAACAGTAGCGCATGCAGCGGTGCTTGAGATGCTCGATGGCACCGCCGATCCCGGGCTCACCGAGGCGTTGCTGGTAGCGCTCCGGGACAAAGGGGAAACAGCGGCGGAGCTGGCCGGTGCAGCGCGGGCGTTGCGCGAGACCATGGAGCGAGTGGACCATCCCGACCCCGACTTGCTGGTTGACACCTGTGGGACCGGTGGCGGGTCGGTCACGACGCTGAACATCTCGACCGCTGCGGCGTTCGTTGTTGCCGGGGCCGGCGTTCCGGTTGCGAAGCATGGCAACCGGTCGTTCACCTCGCGGTCCGGATCGGCTGATGTGCTGGAGGCGATGGGCGTCGCGATCGATGCCACGCCGGCCCGGGCCGGGATGATCCTTCGTGACCTCGGGATCGCGTTCCTGTTCGCGCCTACCCATCACCCCGCGATGCGGCACGTGGCACCAGTGCGTCGCAAGCTGGGGACGCCCACCATCATGAATCTCGTCGGGCCGCTGGCGAACCCGGCCGGGGCTACCCGTCAGGTGATCGGCGTCGCCGACCCCGCTCGGGGTGCCTTGATGGCTGCCGCGCTGGCCCGCCTGGGCGCTCGCCACGCGATGGTCGTCCACGGAGTGTCCGGAATCGATGAGATCGCCCCGATGGGCGAGACCCGGGTCTGGGAAGTGCGGTCGGGGGAGGTGCGGGAGTGGACGATGTCAGCAAACACGCTAGGATTTCGGATCGACTCGCTCGCCGGACTGGCCGGGGGTGAGCCTGCCGAGAACGCGGCGGCGATCGTCCAACTCTTCGAACGACCCCACGGGGCACCCAGGGCGGTGCAAGCAGCGGTGGTGCTGAACGCCGCAGGCGCGATCATGGTGAGTGGCGCCGCACGGTCAATGAACGAGGCCGTGGAGATCGCCGGCGACGCGCTCGATTCCGGCCGGGCACTGGCTGCGCTCGAGGCGCTCCGCCGTGCCTCGGTCAGTACTTCCGGATGACGCCCACGACGATGCCCTGGATCAGCACATCGTTTTCCTGATAGCGCAGCGGTCGCATCTCGGCGTTGGCCGGCTGAAGGCGGATCCAGCCGCCCGGCTCGCGGTAGAACCGCTTGACGGTGGCTTCGGCGCCGTTGACGAGCGCGATCACCATCTCGCCGTTGTCAGCGCTTTCACGACCGTTGACCACCACGAGGTCGCCGTCGAGGATCTGCTCATCAATCATCGAGGCCCCCCGAACACGAAGCGCATAGTTGGCACCGCGCCGGGGAAGCATCGCATCGGGCACGGCGACAACGTCGCCAGTCATGACCGACTCGATGGGGTAGCCGGCGGCGACGGTCCCGAGCAGTGGGATCTCAGTCGCGCCGGTGAGGCCGCGGGCGGGGAGGACCTCGATCGCCCGACTCTCGTTGTAGCTGCGGCGGATGTAACCCTTGCGCTCGAGATTGGTCAGGTGCTCGTGCACCGTGGCCAACGATTGGTAGCCGAACTTCTCGGCGATCTCCTCGAAGCTCGGTGCGTAGCCATGATCGGCGATAACTTCCCCGAGGAAATCAAGGATTTCGCGCTGCTTTCGGGTCAGGGGCACGGTGGCCTCAGGTCGAATGGCGAAGAGAACCCGAATAAACTTACCCGAAGGTAACCCGAACTTCAATGCCTGTGCCTCTGCTCGATGCCATCCTCGGTCACAGCCGCCAGCGTGCCGAGCTGTTGCGGCCCAATCGTGGGGCGCTTGAAGCGGCCTGCGCAGCGGCGTCGCCCGCTCCCGACTTTGCCAAGGCTCTTCGCCGGGGCACGGTCGCCGTGATCGCCGAGGTCAAGCGTCGGTCACCATCGCTCGGCGCCATTGACGAGTCGCTCGACCCGGTCCGCTTGGCAGGCGAATACGCGAGCGGTGGGGCAGCGGCGATCTCCGTGTTGACCGAGCCGGGTCATTTCGGAGGATCGCTCGATGACCTCACCCGGGTGGCCGGTTCCGTCGACGTGCCGGTGTTGCGGAAGGATTTCTTGGTGGACGTGCTGCAGCTCCTCGAGGCGCGGGCGGCAGGCGCGGCGGCAGTTCTGTTGATCGTGCGGGCCATGACCCCGACGGAACTCGCACGCCTCCACGCCGCGGCGCGCAGCGTCGGGCTCGGCGTCCTGGCTGAAGCCCACACCGCCGACGAAGTACGCATCGCCCTCGACGCAGGTGCCGAGGTGGTGGGTGTCAACGCTCGCGACCTCGATACGCTCGCAATCGATTGTGCTGCAGCGTGGGCACTCATCGGGACCATCCCGCCCGATGTGATTGCCGTGGCAGAAAGCGGAATGGGCTCCGCGGACGACGTGGCCGCTGCGGCGTCCGCGGGCGCCGACGCCGTCCTCATTGGTTCGGCGCTGGTGGCTGGCGGGAATGCAGAAGCGTCGGTGCGCATCATGGCGGGAGTCAATCGCCGTGGCCGTTGAAGCCAAGGTGTGCGGCCTCACGCGCCCCCAAGACGCGGCGCTGGCGGCGGCCTCGGGTGCCGCGTATCTCGGCGTCATCTTCGCCGGGGGGCCGCGCCTGGTCGACGTTCTCCGCGCCCGGACGATCGTCGACGCCGCTAATGGTGTCCCGGTGCTCGGCGTCTTCGGAATGCAGCCACCCCGGACGATCCTCGAGGTGATCAGATCGGCGGGACTGGCGGGCGCACAGTTGCATGGCGCGCACGGGCCCGATGTGTCAAAGGAACTTGTCGATGCCGGGCTGGTCATCTGGCATGTGGCGCGCTTCAACGACACGTCGACATTGCGGACCGAGCTTGACCGCATCGGTGACGGGCCGGAGCCGATCCTCATCGAACCCCGATCGGCGGGCGGAGGCGGGCAGGGGATCGTGCTTCCCATGGGCCTGGCTGTCGCCGCCCGCAAGGCAGTGCGCCATCGTCTGCTCGTTCTGGCCGGCGGCCTGCAACCCGGGAGTGTCGCCGAGGCGATCCGGGTCGTTGGTCCGGACATCGTCGATGTAAGTTCGGGGATCGAATTGGCGCCGGGCATCAAGGATCCGATCCGGCTCGTTGCCTTCCTGGAGGCCGTGCGTGACGTTCGTCCTGCCGCGTGAAACCGCCGTTGATGGCCGATTCGGGCCATACGGCGGGCGCTACGTCCCCGAGACCCTCGTGGCGGCGCTGGACGACCTCACCGCGCTCTACAACGCGGCCCGCGATGACCAGGGCTTCTGGAACGAGTATCACGGCATCCTCCGTGACTTCGTCGGGCGGCCATCGGCGCTGTCGGAAGCTCCCCGTTTCAGCGCAGCAGTGGGTGCGCGGGTGCTCCTCAAGCGGGAGGACCTGAACCATACGGGTGCCCACAAGATCAACAACGCGGTGGGGCAGGTGTTGCTCGCGCAACGGATGGGAAAGCGCCGGATCATCGCCGAAACGGGGGCTGGCCAGCATGGCGTGGCAACCGCGACGGTATGCGCGCGTTTCGGACTCGAATGTGTCGTCTACATGGGGTCGGAAGACGTGGCCCGTCAGGCGCCCAACGTGTACCGGATGGAACTGCTCGGGGCCACCGTGATTCCGGTCACCTCGGGAACCCGGACGCTCAAGGATGCAACCAACGAGGCGCTGCGCGACTGGGTCGCCAACGTGCCGGACACCCATTACATCATCGGCTCGGTGGTGGGCCCAGACCCGTTCCCGCGCATGGTTCGCGACTTCCAGTCGGTCATCGGCGATGAGTCGCGTCGCCAGGTGATCGAGCGCACCGGTGCTCTCCCGGATACCGTGGTTGCATGCGTTGGCGGTGGCTCGAATGCGATGGGGATGTTCGCCGGATTCATCGACGACGCCGATGTCGAACTGGTGGGTGTCGAGGCTGCTGGTGAGGGGATCGACACCGCTGCGCACAGCGCGACGCTCACCCTGGGACGCCCGGGCGTGCTCCACGGATCGCTCTCGTACCTCCTGCAGGATCCGGACGGGCAGGTGTTGCCTGCGCACTCGGTGTCGGCGGGTCTCGACTATCCGGGAGTCGGTCCGGAACACAGCTGGCTGCGCGACAGCGGGCGTGTCCGGTATGCATCAGCGGGCGATCGTGAGGCGCTGGAGGCATTCCACAGCTTCACCCGCATGGAAGGGATCATCCCCGCGCTCGAGACCTCGCATGCGATCGCCTGGATCGCGGCGCAATCCGGCAAGTGGGTGCGCGATCATGTCGTCCTGCTCTGCCTCAGTGGTCGGGGCGACAAGGATGTCGCGCACGTTGCCGCCGTCGAAGGGATCACGGCGTGACCACCCCGATGCACACCTCCTCTGACCTCGACGTGCGCGTTGTCGAGGAACTGCTCCGCACGCTCACCAAGGGTCAGCGCGCGCTCCAGATGTACCTCCCCAACAACCCCGTCTACCAGCGCGCGATGGAGTCGCTGGTCGAGGCGTTCACGCCGGTATGGAACGTCACCGGCCGATTGGTGCTGGAGATCCACGAACAGCACATCGCGTGGGAGGGCGTCGCAGTCTTCCAGCAGTCGAACGCCGGCGAGGGCCTCGCATGGCAACTCTACACCGACGGGTTGCGACGGCTGACGCTCCTTCCGGGGGTGGAGGCGGAGGAAATCATCCGGCTGCTCCACGTCGTCAACCGCGCCCGCTTGCTGCCGGTGGACGCCGCCGATGACCTGCTGACGCTGCTGTGGGAGCAGGAGTTCGTGTTGATCACGTACGCCTTCGTCGAGGTGATCGGCGAGGGAACCGAGTTCATCCAGGAGAGCGAGGCGCGCGAGCCACCGGCTGACCCCGGAGAGGCCCGGCGGGAGGTCGATGACGCCCGCGGCGCACCAACCAATCAGGGCCTGGTCGACCTCGCCGATTTCGATGCGACACCGTACTTCCTCGATGAGGCCGAGACCCGCCTGATCCGCACGGAACTCGAGGACGAGTACCGTCGCGACTATCGGACGCATGCGATCGACGCGCTCATGGACATCCTCGAGACGCAGCGCGAGCCGGCGGTGCGGCACGAAGCCGTCGCCCTCCTCGAGGATGTATTGCCGGCGCAACTCGCGATCGGCGGGTTCAAGGCGGTCGCGCGAATCCTTCGTGAACTCCGGGTGATCGCCGCGCGCGCCCCGGGTCTCGACCAGGAACTCCACACCGCCGTGCTCTCGTTCGAGGAGCGGCTCAGCCAGCCCGAGATTCTCGAGCAGCTCTTCCGCGCACTCGAAGACGCCATCGGACACCCCGCCGACGAGGACGTGAGCGAGGTGATGCGCGAACTCAAGCCCTCCGCGCTCCCGACGATCCTCACGCACCTTGGTCGGACGCTGAACCAGGATGTCCGCCGTGCGCTCGAGCCGAGCCTTGAGGGGCTGGCGCGCGCGGCGCCTACCGCGCTCGCCACCGTGCTCGAAAACGGACCGCCTGAGGCGCTGGAGCCCGCCATCGCGCTTGCGGCCCGGATGGGGATCTCCGCACTCGTGCCGGCGATCGTCGGACACTACAAGGCCGGCGGAGTGGCCATCCGCCTCACGGCGATTACGGCGCTTGCCGGATTCGGCACCCCAACCGCGATCGCGACGGTGGAGGAGGCACTCGGCGATCCCGATCGCACCGTTCGCCAGGCCGCGCTCACCTTGCTGCAGCAGCGGGGCGGCTCGGGCGGGATGGTGCGTCGGCTCGAAGGGCTGCTCTTTGCCGAGACCGATGGCGGATGGGATCGGCTGGAACGACGTGCACTGTTCGAGGCCTACGGGACACTCGCTGGTGACGCCGCCATGCCGAAGATCCGCGAACTCCTCGAGCCGCGTGGGCTCTTCCGCCGCCGTGCGCACCCCGACATACGCGCCTGCGCACTGTTCGGACTCGGCAAGGTGCGATCCTTCGACGCGCGCATGCTTGTCGATAGCTACACCAGCGACAAGGAACCGGTGGTGCGGAGCGCCGCGAACAGTGTCCTGCGGGATTGGATCCCATGACGACGTCCGCGGCCGAAGACGGCGTCCTCCGACAGGCAGGCAGGTCGCTGTTGGTGTCGATCCATGGCGCCCAGCGAGCGATCAAGCTCTACCCAACGGAAAACACCACGGTGGAGCGCGCACTCGATGAACTGCTGGCGCACACCATCAGCATCGTGCGTCTCGAGGGATCGGCCGAGGTGCGGCTGTCCGGCGACTTCCTCTTCATCAACCAGACGCGTCTCCGTCTTGGGCTCGACAACTTCGCCGCGTTCAGTGGATTCGTATCGCTGATGCGCTATTTCGGAATTGGGCTCCTCCGGATCGAAGATGGGGTCACGCGCCGCGAGTGGCAGCTCTGGCTGTCGATGCTCGGCGCCACGACGCCCGACGCCGCGCCGGAGGAGCGCCTCGATGCGCTGCGCCAGCGCATGCAGCAGGCCGACATCATCCGACTCTGGATCGACGCCGCTGGCGACGCCGAGGAGGAGGAGCGCGTCGGCGACGAGGCGCTGGAGAGCGCCAAGCGCACCTACTCGCACGGTGTCGCCGCCGCGCGAGACGTGGTGCAGGGCGTCCGGATGGGTCGGACGCCGAGCGTGCGCCGGATCAAGCGGGCGATCCAGCTCATTGTCGACCAGGTGCTCGAAAACGAGCTGTCGATCACGGGATTGACCACGCTTCGCGCATACGACGAATACACCTTCACCCATTCGGTCAACGTCAGCATCTTTGCCGTCGCGCTCGGCAAGCGCCTCGGTTTCGATCGCCTCCAGCTCTACGACCTCGGCCTCGCCGCGATGATGCACGACATCGGCAAGGCGCGGCTCGACCTCGCCCTGCTCAACAAGGTGTCATCGCTCGACGAGCAGGAATGGCGAATGATGCAGGCCCACCCCTGGCTCGGGACGCTGACGCTCTTCAAGATGCGCGAAGGCAACGAGTTGCCGTGGCGCGCGATCCTCGCCGCGCATGAGCACCACATGAAGATTGATCTCACCGGATATCCGCGGGCGATCCGGCCACGCCGGCTCGGCTTGTTCACCCGGCTGATCTCCGTGGCAGACGGGTACGACGCGGCCACCACGCGACGGGCCTACCAGACTGAGCCCCTCGAACCGGACACGGTATTGAAGGAGATGTGGATGAGTGCCGCGCGGGGCTACGACCCGGTGCTCGTGAAGGCGCTCATCAACCTGCTCGGGATCTATCCGGTGGGAACCTGCGTGATCCTCGACACCTTTGAGGTCGCGATCGTCGCCGGGCCGAACCCCGATCAGCAGCTGCTCCACCGCCCGCTTGTCCGCATTGCGGTATCTGCAGACGGCATCTTGCTTGCGCGCCCCGGGGAACTCGTCGACCTGTCGGTCGCCGATCCGGACGGGAATCATGCGCGAACGATCGTCAAGGTCACGGCCCCCGAACGCTATGGACTTGTCGTTGGCGACTATTTTGTCTGAATCTGCCGTGGCTGAATCGGCCATCGATCGCGCGTGGAACGCGTTGCGCGCCGAGCACCGGGCCGCACTCATCCCCTACATGACGGCGGGGTTTCCGACGGTTGCGGATTCGCGGGCCATGCTGGAAGCAGCGGCGGAATGGTCCGATATTGTCGAAGTCGGGGTTCCGTTCAGCGATCCACTCGCCGATGGCCCGACGATCCAGGCATCAACGTTCCGGGCGCTCGAAAACGGGATGACGCTACCGCGTACGCTCGAGCTCATTGCCGATGCCGCGATCGAGCGTCCGGTCGTTCTCTTCTCGTATCTCAACCCGGTTCTGCAATATGGAGCTGAGCGGCTGGTGCGCGACGCCGCGAGCATCGGCGTTCGCGGCATCCTCCTTACCGACCTGCCAGTCGGTGGTGATGCTGCGCTGGAAGAGTCCCTCGGCGGCGGTCCGCTTGACCTGATCCGGCTTGTGGCACCGACCACCACGGGTGAGCGACTGCAACGGTCGGTGAATGTTGCCCAGGGGTTCATCTATCTCGTCGCGAGGCTCGGTGTGACCGGCGCATCGAGCGCCATTGATGTGGGGCTCGAAGCCTCCATAGGCCGGGTCCGCGCGGCGACGACCCTGCCCATTGCGGTCGGGTTCGGGATCTCGAACCCGGAACAAGCCGCGGCGGTTGCTCGACACGCCGACGGTGTGGTCGTGGGCAGTGCCCTCGTGGACATCCTTGGCCGCGAAGGCGTGCCGGCCGCGGCTCGCTTCCTCGCCGGGCTCCGCAACGCGCTGGGTCCGGCGTGATGCCCATGGCCTACGTCGCGGTGGGAAGCAACCTCGGTGATCGCGAACGGTGGCACGCACTCGCGGAATCGGGTCTTGGCGACTTGGCCGGTGTTCGCCTCGACGCCGCCACGGATGCCCACGAGACCGCGCCGCTGGGCGGCGCCGATCAGCCGTCGTACCTCAATCGCATGATGCGACTTGACACGACCCTCTCGCCCCATGCACTGCTCGGTGCCTGCCACGATCTCGAACGGGTGGCTGGACGGGATCGCACGGACCGCTGGGCTTCGCGTACCCTCGACCTCGACCTGGTGCGCTACGACGACATGACCTGCGACACCCCAACGCTGATCTTGCCGCACCCCGGACTGCGCGACCGCACGTTCTGGGCACGCGAGATCGCCGAGCTGGAGGCACGATGACCGACCGGGCGCCGACGATGCGCGATCTCGCCAGCCGTAAGGCCGCCGGTGAGAAGCTGGTGATGCTGACATGCTATGACGCCCTGTTCGCACGCCTTCTTGAGGCCGCAGGCATCGAGCTCTTGCTCGTGGGTGACTCGCTCAATGAGGTGATTGCGGGACGGCGCAGCACGCTGAGTGCAACCCTCGACCAGATGATCTACCACGCTGCGGCCGTACGGCGTGGCACCGAGCGCGCACTGGTGGTGGTTGACCTGCCGTTCCTGTCGTACCAGGTGAGCGTCGAGGATGCGATCCGTAATGCCGGTCGGGTGATGGCCGAGACGGACTGTCACGCCGTGAAGCTCGAGGGCGGTGCCGTGATGGCGCCGACCGTGCGCGCGCTCGTCGAGCGCGGGATTCCCGTGGTGGCACACCTGGGCCTCACGCCGCAGAGCATTCACACGCTGGGCGGATATCGGGTGCAGGGGCGGACCGATGCCGACGCGGCGGTGTTGCTCGCCGACGCGCTGGCGCTCGAGGAAGCCGGTGCAAGCGCGGTGGTGCTCGAGCTGGTCGCCCGGGCGCGTGCCACCGACATCTCCCGCGCGCTCCGCATCCCGACGATCGGGATCGGTGCAGGCGCGGGATGCGACGGGCAGGTGCTGGTGCTGCACGACGTGTTGGGGCTCAACGAGGGGTTTGCCCCCCGTTTCCTGAAGCAGTACGCGACACTGGGCGCCGACGTGCGCGAGGCGATCGGACGGTTTGCCGGCGACGTACGAAGCGGCGCGTACCCCGACGACGCCCATTCGTTCGAGTGACCTGATGCAGGAATTCGAGACGGTCGACTCGATCCGTCAACACCTTGCAGCGCTGCGCAGTGAAGGGCAAACCGTTGCACTGGTGCCGACGATGGGGGCCCTGCACCGGGGGCACACCACGCTGGCCGAGGCGGCCCGCAAGCAGGCCGACATCGTGGTGCTTTCAATCTTTGTCAACCCGCTGCAGTTCCTTCCCGGTGAAGACCTGGCACGCTATCCCCGTCCCCTCGAACGCGACCGGGCCCTGGCCGAAGCTCACGGCGTCGACGTTTTGTTTGTTCCACGGGCCGACGAGATGTACCAGCGAACTCCCGAGACCCGCGTCGTGCCCGGCGCCACCGCCGATCGCTGGGAAGGCGCGCACCGACCTGGGCACTTCGCGGGTGTCCTGACGGTGGTCGCGAAACTGTTGAACATCGTGCAACCGGACATCGCCGTCTTCGGCCAGAAGGACATCCAGCAGGTCACCCTCGTGCGCCGGATGGTCTCCGATCTGGACATTCCCGTGGTGATCCGAGTGGTGCCGACGGTCCGGGAGGCCGACGGCCTCGCATTGAGTTCCCGCAACGTTTTTCTCAGCGAGGGCGACCGGATTGCTGCGCTGGCCATCCCGCGGGCGCTCGATGCGGTGCGGGTGCGGTGGACCGAAGGGGAGCGCCACGGACCGGCGCTGGAACGGGTTGCCGCCGCGGTCCTCGCGGGAACTTCCGGGGTGGCTCCGGACTATATTGCAGTGGTGGATCCGGACCAGCTTGTCCCGGTTGAGCATGCGGGGCAGGGCACGGTCGTGGCCGTGGCCGCGCGCGTGGGCTCGACCCGCCTGATCGACAATGTCATCCTCGGAGAGGACCCGGGCTGAATGCGCCGTCGCCTGATGAAGTCGAAGATCCACCGCGCCACGATCACGTCGGCCGACCTGCACTACGAGGGTTCACTCACCCTCGACACCGACCTGATGGATGCGGCCGATCTCGTCGAATACGAGGAAATCCAGGTCGTGAACGTGAATAACGGTTCACGATTCACCACGTACGTGATTCCCGGGCCGGCCGGGAGCGGTGTCCTGCAGCTCAACGGTGCTGCCGCGCGGCTCGGCATGCCAGGTGACGTGGTGATCCTCATTGCGTATGCCGATGTTGAGGACGTTGACGTCGCCGAGTTTCACCCTTCGGTGGTATTCGTCAATGCCGACAACCGCGCCATGCCCGAGGTCGCCTCGGCCTCGTGACCGCCATGGGTGATGAACAGCTTCGACTGGCCCAGGACGGCATGCCGCCCTGGGCCATTGTTTCGCCGCGTCGTCGCGAGCATGTGGGCCGGGTGGCGGCGCTCGTGACCGGGTGGACGGTTGCGATGCGTCTCCCGATGCAAGAGTCGCGCCGATGGCTGCGCGCCGTCTGGCTGCACGATGCACTCCGGGATGCGCCCGAGGCCGAGATGCGCCGGTGGGCGCCGACCGTGGAGGGACCAGTTGAACTGCGGCATGGGCCGGCGGCAGCGGCCCGTGCAGAGCTCGAAGGGGAACGTGACGACGACGTCCTCAGCGCAGTGCGATGGCACTCAGTGGGGTGGAATGGATGGGCACAGACCGGTCGCACGCTGTATTGCGCAGACTTCCTCGAGCCGGGCAGGGATTTCGATCGTGATGAGCGCGCGGCACTTGCCGCACGATTCCCCGACGATCCCGCTGACGTGCTCCGCGACGTGGTCCGTCGGCGGTTCACGTATGCGGACACCCAGGGTTGGAGCCACCCTCCCGAGAGCGTCGCGTTCCGGGCAGAGGTGCTGCGTTGACCGCGCGCCGCGCCGCCTGGGCGGTCGGGGTCGTCCTCCTCGTCGCGGCGGCCGCCGTTGGGATGCGGCGATCGACCACCCGAGCAGCCGCGTTGGTTCCTGAAGCATGGGATTCGTTGCCCCGCAATGTCGATGTCGAGGTGCTCAATGGCGCGGGCGTATCTGGCGTGGCACGAGACGGGGCAAACCTGCTTCGCCGCGCGCTGCTCGATGTGGTGTGGTTTGGCGATGCCGATTCCGCATTCGCTGGAAAGGACCGCAACGTGATCCTGGTCCGGCGTCGCGACACGACCGGCGTAGGTCGCGTGCGGGCCGTCATCGGCGGCGCTGACGTCGTCGATGCATACGATGTCTCGAGGGTGGTGGACCTGAGCGTGGTGCTGGGTCGGGACTTCGTCCGTCGCCGACCCTGATCCTGAACGATCCGCATTCCTGCGTGGAGGGACGATGCGATGTCATCAATAGCGCTGCTGGGCGCACTCCGGGCCGAGATCCTGGCCTCGCATCGGGCGTTGCTTGACGCCGAGCGAGTCGCGTATGAACGGCTCTTTGGCCGGATCCCGGGGAGCACTGAGCTGCTGCAGCTCGCGATCCACGACCCGTGGTTCGGTTGGTTGCGGCCGCTGACGGCGCTGATCGCTGCCATGGACGAACTGGCCGTGGATGATGAGCCCGAGGATCTGTCGATTCGGGTCACCCAGTTTCGGGCATCGGCACGCGACCTGATGCGCCCCGACGAAAATGGTACCGAATTCCAGCAGCGGTACTTCGAGCTGGTGCAGAAGTCGCCGGACGTGGCGCTGGCGCACGGCCGACTCGCCCGCCTGCTGGACGACGACCGCTAGCGCCTGCCGTCGGTGCGGACCGAGGGCATCACCACGGCGAGCACCAGGTCCATCACATTTGTTCCCGTTGGTCCCGTCCGCACCAGCGCGCCCACGGAGTCGAGTGCGGGATGTGCATTGTGCGACTCGAGGGCAGCGGCGCCGTCGATTCCGTATTCGCGGAGCCGATCCCACGTCGTCTCGTCGATCACTGCTCCTGCCGCGTCGGTCGGACCATCTCGACCGTCGGTGCCGGCCGCGAGCAGCATCACCGGGTGGGGCGAGACCTCGAGTGCCTCGGCGGCGGCGAGCGCGAGTTCCTGGCAGCGCCCGCCGCGCCCCGGTTCTCCCGTGATCTGCACGGTGGTTTCCCCCCCCCAAATCAGGAACAGTGGCTTGACCGCTGTCCCGAACCCCTCGTCTTCCAGCGCGGCATTCTGGGCGTGCCATTCCCGGGCAGCGCGGATCGTGGCGGAAGCGACGCGACGGCCGGTCGCGACTGCTGAACCGGCGAGTTGCTCGCGTTCCATCCGGATGACGCACCCCGCTTCCTGCGCGGCGACGGCAGCGCCCTGCAACGCCGTGGCGTTGGAGGCCAGCACGATCGATTCGACGTCCGGGACCATTGCCTGCGGTGGGGTGTCGCGCCGGAAGGCCGCTTGCAGGCCGACGGGCATCTGTGCGTCAACTCCAGACTCCTGGAGTACCGCTTGCACCGCTTCGACGGTCCACGGGTCGACGACGCAAGGCCCCGATCCGACGGTTGCGACATCGTCATCCGGGACATCCGAGACGATCCACGTCGTCATCATGCACGGGTGACAGGCGAGGGCGAGCCGACCGGCGCTCCACCGCGTGACGCGCTTGCGGACGGCGTTCACGGCGCCGATGTCGAGCCCGGAATGCAGCAGCAGGCGAAAGAGCTCCACGACGTCATCCATGGCGAGTTCGGGGAGCGGACCAGCGATGAGCGAACTCGCACCCCCCGAGATGGCGACATGCACCGCCGCGCCGGAGGGAATCCTGCCGACCAGGCGGTGGATCGCCTGGGCCGCTGCAGCCGACCGCGCGCCGGGCAGCGGATGGTCGCCGGTGAAGTTGGCAAGGGATGGATGGATGGTGCCCCCGGCCGCCGTGCCCACCACGACGCCGCCGGCTGGCTCACGCTGGTGCCGGCCGAGCCACGCCACCAATGATTCCGCCATTGGGTGCGAGGCCTTGCCCACCGCGATGATGTAGATGGGCACGTCAGGCGGCGTGCGCATTGCCAGCGCCCGATCCATCGCGGGCCGGGGCTCGGCCGCCCGGATGGCCGCTGCCAGGCAGGACTCAAGCAGCGCGCGTGGTGAAGCTGGGATCACGGTGACTCCGGAGGGGTTCGTGCAATATTACCGGGATGACATCTTCATCCAGCCATCGATGACCGCGCGTCCCCGGGTCCACGTGACGCGCCGTCTTGTCCGCGCCGTCGAGGAGCAGCTTCGCCAGCAATTCGACGCGGTCATCCCCGAATCCGACCAGACGTCGACCCCGGTCTCGCTGCAGCGAGCGCTGGGCGACGCGGACGCGCTGCTCTGCACGCTCACCGACCGGATTACCGCCGAGGTGCTGGCAGCTTATCCGCTCCGCACCCGGATCATCGCGAGCTATGGCGCGGGCACCGATCACATCGACCTCGATGCGGCGCGGGCCCACGGCATCGTGGTGACCAACACCCCTGACGTGCTCACCGATTGCACCGCCGACCTGACGATAATGCTCATCCTGATGGCCCTGCGCCGAGCGGGGGAGGGTGAACGGGAACTCCGGGCGGGAGCATGGCAGGGATGGCACCCCACTCACCTCCTCGGCCGTCGGGTGAGCGGTGCCTCACTGGGACTGGTGGGTACAGGGCGCATCGCGCGCGCGGTGGCGCGTCGCGCGATCGGAGGGTTCGGAATGCGGGTGCGGTATCACAACCCACGCCACCGCGCCGTCGCCGAGCTCGATGCGCTGGGAGCGTCGCCGTGCGCGAGTCTGGACGAGCTGCTCGGCAGCGTCGACGTCGTGTCGCTGCATTGTCCGAGCACGGCGGACACCCGCGGGCTGATCAACGCCCAACGGATCGCGGCGATGCAGGCCGGCACTGTGCTGATCAATACCGCACGGGGTGATGTGGTGGACGATGATGCTGTCCTGGCTGCGCTTCGATCGGGTCAACTCGGCGCCGCCGGGCTCGACGTGTACCGCGGCGAGCCGGCGCTCGATCGGCGCTACCTTGCATTCGACAACGTTGTGCTGCTCCCGCACCTCGGCTCAGCCACACATGAGACGCGCGGGGCGATGGGGCAGCGCGTGATCGACAACCTGCTGGCGTTCTTTGCCGGCGAGACGCCACCTGATCGGGTTGCTTGATAGCTGCGAACTGGAGGAACACCATGGATCATCAAGTAGTTGCCCTGTGCGGCTTGTTGGCGATCACGGTCGGGGGCTGCGGGGGCAATACTGCCGCGCCGCGAATGCGTGAAGCGCTGCCCATCGAACGAGACCTGGAAGTTCCGACTCCGGCAGCGCCGCTCGGCGCGACATTCGTCGCACCCCCTGGCCGCGGTCGTCATCCCGCGGTGGTGATCGTGCATGGTTCCGGCCCCGCCGATCGCGACCTGACCGTCGGCCCGAACGCGCCATATCGCGACCTTGCCATGGGCCTCGCTGCGCGTGGGGTGGCCTCACTACGATACGATAAGCGGACGAAAGTGAAGCCTTCCTGGTTCGCGAACCGCGTCTTCACGGTCAAGGACGAGACGATCGATGATGCGCTGGCGGCTGTGGCGCTCATTCGGCTGCAACTCGAGGTCGATCCCACCCGCGTGGTGGTGATCGGACACTCGCTGGGTGGGATACTCGCGCCCCGAATCGCGGCCCTGGATCCTGCCCTGGCCGGCATCGTCATCATGGCGGGCGCCACCGAGATCTCGCTGACCGACCAGATCAATCGGCAGATCGCCTACATCGCCGCGCGTCCGGGTGCAGACACGACGGCGATCAATGCCCAGATGCGCGCGCTGGCGCCCATGATTGATCAGGTGCAGAAAATCACGCCCGCCGATTCCGCGAAGACGCAGCTCGTGATGGGCGCACCGGCTGCGTACTGGCTCGACCTCGCGGCGTATTCATCGGCCGCGACCCTGCGTCAGAGCCG
>JBKJMX010000028.1:0-82156 GCA_046596135.1 Gemmatimonadales bacterium | reverse complement strand
ACGCAATCGGCAACTCGCGCTGCTCGAGCGGCAGCGCCAGTCGTGCGTGGAACTGGAGCAGCGCCGCGCGGAGCTCGCCGACCGGTTCGAGAGCTGTGCGCTGTCGATGCAGAATGTGAGGTTTGAGATCCTGCGACTGCGCGAGAAGGGGGTGGGTGCAATGGTCGACGAGCTTGCACAGGCCACGCAACAGGCGAGGGCGCTCAGCCGCGATGTCGACCACGCCATCGCAGCGGCGGCGGAGGTGCGGGACGCGGTCTAGTCGGACTGCGTTACCGCATCAATAGCCGAGAATCTCCTCCATCGCCTTCCGCAGGCTCTCGACCTGCGGCAGGATCACATCTTCAAGTTCCGGCGCGTACGCCACGAAGGTGTCCGTTGCCGCCACGCGACGCACCGGCGCATCGAGCCAGTGGAACATCTCGTCGGCAATTCGTGCCGAGATCTCAGAGCCGTATCCCCACGACATCGAGTCCTCGTAGGCGACGATCACGCGCGACGTCTTGCGCACCGACGCCGCGATCGTGTCCCAGTCAACCGGATTGAGCGAGCGCAGGTCGATCACCTCGACGCTCGCACCGGTGGCCTCGTGGAGGTCCCGGGCTGCCTGCACCGTGCGCTGGACCACCGCACCGTAGGTCACCACCGTGAGGTCGGTGCCCTCGCGAACAACGTTTGCCTTGCCGAACGGGATCATGAAATTCGGGCCCGGATAGGCGCCCTTGTTGTACGCCTGCCGGTACAGATGCTTGTGCTCGAGGAAAAGCACCGGATCGTCGCAGCGGATCGCAGTACGGAGCAACCCGTTCGCGTCGAGCGCCGTGCTCGGGCAGATCACCCGCAGGCCGGGAATGCCGGTGAAGATCGCGGCGCCCGTTTGCGAGTGGTACACCGCCCCACCCTTGAGATATCCGCCGTACGTCACGCGCACGACCACTGGCGCCGAGTTGGCGTTGTTCGACCGCCAACGCATCAGCGCGAGCTCGTTGCGGATCTGCATGTACGCCGGCCAGATGTAGTCGAAGAACTGGATCTCGACGACCGGCTTCATGCCGCGGGTGGCGAGACCGATCGCGCGACCGACGATGTTGGCCTCGGCGAGCGGAGAGTTGTACACACGGTTGCTGCCGAACTGCTTCTGCAGCCCCCAGGTGACCTTGAACACACCGCCCTTGCCCTTCACGTCGGACAGGCTCTCCTCACGCGACACGTCGGCTACGTCCTGCCCGAAGACGAGGATCCGCGGGTCGCGGGCCATCTCGTCCTTCATGCAGGAATTCAGCAGGTCGACCATCGTCGTCGGGTCGCCGCTGAACTGCGGATCGTCCTCAGTGTCGAACTGCTCCGCTGTCGGGTCGACATCGGGCGAGTACACAAAATCGTAGATCGTGTCGAGTGCCGGCTGCGGCGAGGCCAGCGCAACATCGGTGGCGACATTGACCTCGTCGTCAGCCTGGTCCCGTACCATCTCGAGCTCAGCTTCGGTGGCCACGCCCTGGTCGATGAGATACCGCGGAAACGTGACAAGCGGATCGCGTGCGGCGTCGGCCTCGCGCTCGGCGGTGGTGCGGTAATGCACCTCATCGTCCGACAGCGAATGCGAGTAGGGCCGGATCACCTTTGCATGCACAAGCGCCGGCCCCTTGCGAAGGCGACAGTGATCATGGGCCTTCATCAGTGCATCGTACGAGGCGAGCGGGTCGCAGCCATCGACCTCAAGGACGAGCATGTCGGGAAACCCGCGCACCAGCTTGGAGATCGACCCGCCCGCCGTGTTCACCTCTACCGGCACCGAGATCGCGTAGCCGTTGTCCTCAACGAGGAAGACGACAGGGAGCTTGAGGTTGCTGGCGCTGTTCAGCGCCTCCCAGAACTCGCCCTCGCTGGTCGTCCCCTCACCCGTAGTGCAGAGTACAACTTCGTCGCCCGGCGTCATGTCGGCGGTTCGCTCGTCGGCGGAGGCCCGCAGCCACGTCTCGGCGCAGCCGACGGCCTGCAGGAACTGCGTCCCGGTCGGGCTCGACGTCGATACGATGTTCAGGTCCTTGTGACCCCAGTGCGATGGCATCTGCCGTCCACCGGAGTTGGGGTCGTCGGCGGCGGCCACTGCCGAGAGAAGCTGCTCGGCGGGGGTCATCCCAAGACCGAGGCAGATGGCCCGATCGCGGTAGTAGAAGTAAAACCAGTCGTGCGACGGACGGAACACGCGGGAGGCGGCGGCAAGCACCGCCTCGTGACCAGCGCCGGAAATCTGGAAGAAGATCCGATTCTGGCGCTTCAACTGGATTTCCTTATCGTCCAGCCGGCGCGAGAGATACATCAGCCGATAGAGATCGACGAGTTCTGCCTTGTCGAGCTTGGCGGCGGTGCGTGGACGCGATGCGGTTCGAGTGGCCATGCAGGGAAAATGGCCCGGGACCGGCCGGAGCGCCAAGGGGTACGCCAGAACGGCGCGCCCACCGGCTAAGTTCAGGGAAACAGACCCCTTCAGGAACCTGCCGATGCCCAGGATGCTCATTGCCGCCGGTGGCGCTGCGTTGCTGCTCTCGATCCCGCTTGCTGCCTCCGCCCAGGAACCCAACTTCGGTCGTGCCATCGTGATGACCGAGACCGACCTCGTCATCGGGCAACCGGTGAACTGGTACGGACCGGGCGTGGTGTACACCTACCGCGTCGATGCGTCGGGTTCGTGGCGGGAGCGATCGCGGTTGAGCGCACCGGACACCAGCCGCATGGACGACTTCGGTCGCACCGTGGCACTCGACGGCAACACCATGATTGTGGGTGCACCGCGCAAGCGGGGGACGTCGGGGGTCGCCTACGCATACCGCCGCGCGTCCGCTGCGTCGGCGTGGGAGCTCACCAGCACCATCGAACCGACCGGCCCGGGCAACCACGCCGAGTTCGCCAGTGCGGTCCTCGTGCACGGCGACGACCTGCTCCTCGGCTCGCCCGCGGTGGACTCCTCTGGGGTGGTATACCACTACAAAAAGAGCGGCGGTGCGTGGGGTGTTCACGACACGATCCGACCCCCCGTGGCACTTGGAACAACCGGGTTCGGACGCACGCTCAGCATGGATGGTGACTGGTTGCTGATCGGTGCGCCGGCAGCAGACTCGGGCGCCGGACGGGTGTATGCGGCTGTTCGAGGGCCAGATGGTCACTGGTCAGACCCCGCGCTGGTCGCGGTACGTCGGCCGCTTTCCGCCTCGGCGCCCGCCCTTGGCGGCGCGCTCCTCATGCACGGCAACCGGGCGTATCTCGGCGCACCCGGCGCGGGCGCGGTGCTCGTGATGGAACGCGAAGGCGCCGATGGATGGCGGCAGCTCGGCGAGCTCCGACCGTTCGACGCACCGCGTGCATCACAGTTCGGCTTCGCTATTGCCGCCGTGGGTGCCGAGGTGTGGGTCGGAGCACCCGGGGCGAACGGCGGGAGCGGCAGGGTGTACCGATTCCTCACTGATGGCAGCGGTGGATGGCACAGTGCCGTCGCGATCGACCCCGATTCGGCGTCGGGCACATCGTGGCCCTACACCTTCGGCTACGCGATCGGTGCCACCTCTCAGCGGGCAGCGATCGGGATGCCGCAGCGCGACTTCGGTGAGGGACGAGTTCTCGTGTCGCGGCGCACAGCAGCTGGCTGGCAGCCTGTGCAGCAGCTCACCGGGCGCATCTATGCGATCGGCACCACCGTCACGCCGGGTGCGCGTTGTCAGGACGGTCATATCGGCGAGTTCACCTGCGCCAACATGGAGCTGGTCGCGCACCTTCCGGTGAGCGCGCTGGGCGGTGACCGGGGCGTATGGGTCAATGATGTCTGGGGGTGGACCGATCCGCTCACCGCGCGCGACTATGCGCTGGTAGCGCGCCGCGACGGTGCCTCGTTTGTCGACGTCACCAACCCCTCCGCACCGCGCCTCGTGGGGACGCTGTCGCGCACCCGCGGCGTGCCGCCGTCGGTCTGGCGGGACATCAAGGTGGTGAACAATCACGCCTACATCGTCGCCGATGGCGCCGGGCCGCACGGGATGCAGGTGTTCGACCTTACGCGCCTGCGTGCGGTACGTGGGGTCCCGGTCGTGTTCGCTCCCGACACCACGTATCACGAGATATTCAGCGCACACAACGTTGTGACCGACACGTCGAACGCGTTCGTGTACATCGTCGGCAGCAACAGCGGTGGACAGACCTGCGGAGGTGGCCTGCACATGGTCGACGTGCGGGAGCCGAAGAGGCCCGTCTTTGCCGGCTGCTACAACGATCGCTCCGGCACCAACCCGCGTGGTTACACCCACGATGCCCAGTGCCTCACCTATCGGGGGCCAGATACCCGCTATCAGGGGCGCCAAATCTGCGTGGGATCGAACGAGACCGAGATCAACATCGCGGATGTCACCGACAAGGCCCGGCCGACGACCATCGGCCGCAACAGCTATCCCAACGTGGCGTACGCCCACCAGGGCTGGTTCGATGACGAGCAGCGCTACTTCTACATGAACGATGAGGGTGATGAGCTCGCCGGGGTCGTGGCAGGAACTCGCACCATTGTCTGGGACCTCGCCGAACTCGATGACCCGGTCGTCGCACGCGAGTACATCGCGCCAGTCAAGTCGTCGGACCACAACCTGTTCGTGAAGGGTGACCGGGTGTACGAGGCCAACTACGGGAGTGGCCTGCGGGTACTGGACATTCGCGACCGGACGAACCCTCGCGAAATCGGATTCTTCGACAGCGCGCCATTCAACGATGATGGCCCCGGGCACAGTGCGACCCAGAGCGGCGCCTGGAGCAACTATCCGTTCTTCAAGAGCGGCGTGATCATCTTCACCAGCGTCCGCGAGGGGCTGTTCATCGTGAAGGTCATCGACGGAGCCCCGATAAGCTGAGCGCCCATGCCAGGGGTGGTGCGTGCCGGTAATGACCGGCCGTTCGTCTGGAGGGAGAATGCTCCCCATCACCCCGGGCAACGCATGATCGTCGTGATCACGAACAAGGCCGCAGGAACGGAGGAAGGCGACCGGGTCGCCCTCATCACGAAGGCATTCGAGGGGTCCGGCGTCACGCCCCGCATCGTCGAGGCGGAGGGCCCCGACCTGACCGATACAGCGCGAAAAGCGATCGCCTCGGGGGACCGCATCGTCGTCGCCGCGGGAGGCGACGGCACCGTGAATGCGATCGCCACCGCCGCCATCGACTCGGATGCGGTGCTCGGCGTGCTTCCGATGGGCACCCTCAACCACTTCGCGAAGGACGCGGGGATCCCGCTGGATCTTTCCGACGCAGCCCGGTTGATCGCCACCGGCGAGCCAACAGCAGTCGATGTCGCCACAGTGAATGACCGGATCTTCGTCAACAACTCATCGATTGGCGTGTATCCGCTGATGGTGCGCGATCGCGACAAGCAGCGCTCGCGGCTGGCACGCACGAAGTGGTGGGCGATGATCCGGGCATCGCTCGAGCTGTTCCACCGCTTCCCCACGTTCACCGTCGGCATCACCGCCGACGGTCGAACCACCCGGTGCCGAACCCCCGCGGTGCTCGTCGGCAACAACACCTACGAGTTCTCGTTCCGCGGGCTGGGCACCCGGGCCGCGCTCGACGCCGGCGAACTCAGCCTCTTCGTGGTGAAGACCCGCACGCCGTGGAGCACGGTCAAACTCCTCGTCAACGCGCTCTTCCGGCGACTCGATGCCGACGGTCTCTGCGACGTATCGGCGTGCCAATCGGTGAGACTCGAACCCGAGGTCAACTCTGTCGACGTCTCCCTCGATGGTGAGGTCGTGAAGCTCCAGGCACCGCTCGAGTACCAAGTCAAGCCGAAGGCGCTCCGCCTCATCCGTCCGATTGCCGAGTGACCACGATCGTCCATCTCTCCGACTTCCATTTCGGGACTGACCTGCCGCGGATCGCCGACGCACTGGTTTCCGACGTGATCGCGCAGCATCCTGATCTCGTGGCATTCAGTGGGGACGCGACGCAGCGAGCACTCGGCCCGCAGTACGAAGCCGCCCGGGCGTATCTCGGACGCTTGCCCGCGCCCCTGATCTCCGTGCCGGGCAATCACGACATCCCGCTCTACAACCCGGTCGCGCGCGCGCTGCATCCGCTGGCCGCCTATCGCGAGTACATCGCGACCGACATCGAGCCGTCGCATTTCGACGATCAGCTTGCGGTGGTGTCGATCAGCACGGCGCGGCACTACCTCTGGAAAGACGGCACCGTCTCCACGTCGCAGATCCGCCGCATGCAGCGCGAGTTTCGCAAGGCCGCACCGACTGCGTGCCGGGTGGTGATGATGCACCACCCGGCGCTTGTGCCCCCGGAGTTTCCGGTGCACAACACGGTGGGGAACGCCAAGGCGGCACTGGGTGCATTCAGCCGGGCAAGGGTCGACGTGGTGCTGACCGGTCACATGCATGACGCGTTTGTCGTGCGGGTCGAGCCGGGACCGCGTCGTCCGCATCCGGTGGTGCTGTCGCAGGCGGGAACCGCGATCTCGAGTCGGCGGCGGAGCCAGCCGAACAGCTACAACATCGTGACGATCACCGAAGAAGCGGTCATCGTCACGATTCGGATGTGGGGCGGGAACGCCTTTGCCGACGCCGGCGCATACAGTTTCCCGCGCGGGTGACGCCAACACGTGCCCGCCGCCCGCCGACCTATCGCTCGAACACGACCTTGCCTCCGACAACGGTGAGCATCACCCGTGCGGCGGCAATGCTGTCGACCGGCACGGTCCGAATATCACGATCGAGGATCACCACGTCTGCGAGTGCACCCGGTCGGAGGATGCCCCGACGCTGCTCGGCGAACACGCCCCTGGCGTTGGCGGTGGTGTAGGCCCGGAGCGCCTCGTCGATGGAGATCCGCTGCTCGGGGACCCATCCCCCTGGGTTCCGGCCATCGAGTGTTTTCCGGGTGACCGCCGCCCAGATGCCCAGCAGCGGATTGAGAGGAGCGACCACCCAGTCGGAACCGAACATCAGCGTGGCACCGGCATCAATCAGCGACCGGAACGCGTATGTCCCGGCGATCTGTGGCGGACGGATTCGCTTGGCGGCCCACCGCCCATCGTCGGCGGCGTGATAGGGCTGCATCGATGGCAGCACGCCGAGCGCCGCGATGCGGATGATGTCAGCGGGCGTGAGGTGCTGGGCGTGCTCGATGCGGAATCGTCGATCTCGGGCGCCGTGCGTCGTGGCCACGGAGTCGTAGATATCGAGCAGAAGGCCATTGGCGCGGTCACCGATCGCATGCACGATCACCTGGAGGCCCGCGGAATCGGCCGCGCCAATCCACTGCCGCAGCGAATCCTCGGGGGTCACGAACAGTCCGCTCTGGGTGGGCTCGTCGAGGTAAGGATCGAAAAAGAGCGCGGTGGTTGACCCGAGAGAGCCGTCGACAAATCCCTTCACGCCGGCAAGACGGATCCAGTCATCGCCCGCGCCCTGCACGCCCATCGTGTCGGCGACGCGCCGCCAGTCGGCCAGGGGCGGATAGAGCGACACGCGGACAGTTTGCGACCCTGCCTGCCGGGCTCGCCGGAAGGCAGCCACCTCCCCCCACGACGCCGAAACCGCCGAGACCGCGGAGATGCCAAGCGAGTTGGCGTGGTGCATCGCCCGGGAGACCGCCGAATCGACCTGATCCGGACGGGGTTCCGGCATAATCGTGAACACGGGACCCATTGCCTCGTCTTTCAGGACGCCGGTGAGCGCCCCGCTGGCATCGCGGACAATCGTCCCGCCCGCGATCTCGCGCGACGTGCTTGAGAGACCAGCGAGCATCAGTGCGCGGGAGTTCGCCAGTCCCATGTGCCCGTCGAGGCGCTGGATGAAAACGGGGTTGTCGGGCGTGACCGAATCGATCCACTCCCGCCGCGGCAGCGGTGCGCCAGGCCATCGCTCGTGATCCCATGTGCCGCCGAGGATCCATTCGCCCGGCTTGAGTGTGGCCGCATACGCCCGGATCCGACGTACGAACTCCTCGGGTGTTGCCGCATCGCGCAGGTCAACGAACCCTAGCTGGAATCCGCCGTCGGAAAAGTGCACATGGTCATCGGCGAAAGCCGGGAGTATCAGGCCAGCGCCCGCCACGATGACCCGG
This sequence comes from Gemmatimonadales bacterium, assembly GCA_046596135.1. Lineage (GTDB taxonomy): Bacteria > Gemmatimonadota > Gemmatimonadetes > Gemmatimonadales > GWC2-71-9 > Palsa-1233. The sequence goes on along the minus strand of JBKJMX010000028.1, from coordinate 74,050 downwards.
GTCCTCGGTCCGACGTGCGCCGCGATCTCGGCACTGTCACCGACGGCCAGCACGGAATCACCGCGGATGGCGATGGCCCGTGACTCGGCGCGGCTGGAGTCACCGGTCCAGACGGTCCCATAGATCGCGAGGTCAGCGGAACCGCCACCGGGCTCGCAGGCGGCGAGGGCGAGGGCGAGAAACAGGGGGGCGCGCATGATGCCTCCGGTTACCGGCGGGTCAGCCGCCGGAACGACTCAAGTTGTTCGAGCGCGGTCTTGCCGGTCGATGCCGGGGCGGCGGGAGTGACCGAGAAGAGGTCACGAATGTCGAGCAGGATCTCCAGCATGAGCTGGTCGCGCATGAAGCCGTTGTCGAGCTCGACCATGCGATGCTCTTCGCTGCCCGCCCGCGCACGATCGTAAGACTCGCGGTAGATCTGCTCGAGATTGTTGAGGATTCGTTCCCTGCTGCGCATTGGTGGTCTCGTGGAGGTGGGACTGCCAATATGTGTGCGCGGCGCGGAGGGGCGAAGGGCCCGCCCGCCTCGGCTGGCCCCAGCCGTTAGATTTCCGGGTCCCACGGAGGTTGCCATGTCGCTGTCGAAATGCCGGATCCTGTTCTTTGCCGCCCCCTATTACGAGGATCTGGAGCTCTGGTATCCCAAGCTCCGGCTCGAGGAGGAAGGGGCGACCACCGTCGTCGCCGGGCTCGGCGAGCCCACATACCAGGGAAAGCGCGGCTACCCGCTCACCGTCGACACGTCGGTGGATGAGGTCGATGCGGCTGACTTCGATGCGCTGGTGATTCCCGGTGGCTGGGCCCCGGACATCATGCGCCGGAACGCGCGCCTGCTCGATATCACCCGCGCCATTCACGAAGCGAACAAGCCGATCGCATTCATCTGCCATGCCGGATGGGTGCCGATTTCCGCCGGCATCGTCCGGGGCCGGCGTGGGACATCGGTCGGCGCCATTCGCGACGATCTGGTCAACGCTGGCATGCAGTGGGAAGACAGTCCAGTCGTGATCGACGGCAACCTGATTTCGTCACGCACTCCAGCCGACCTCGGAGACTTCTGCAAGGCGCTGATCGCCGCGCTGCGATGACCGGCTCGCTCCGCGATCGGCAGCAACAGGTCGACTCCTGGATTTCGCAGTTCGAGGCCGGCTACTTCGACCCGCTCACCAACACGGCGCGGTTGGCCGAAGAGGTCGGCGAACTCGCCCGCGAGGTGAACCATCGCTTCGGGCAGAAGACGAAGAAGGCAGACGAGGCAGCGGGTGATCTTGCCATGGAAATGGCGGACATCCTTTTCGTCATCATCTGCATGGCGAATCGCGAGGGCATCGATCTCGATGAGGCGTTCGACCGGATGATGGCCAAGGTGGCACACCGCGACGACTCCAGATGGAAGAAGAAATCATGAGACTCCAAGTGATGTTGGCGGCTGCAGCGCTCCTCACGGCGTGCTCGCCGCTCACGCCGCAGGAACTCGGCCCACGGATCGACAAACTCGCTGCGGCCGGCGACACCGCGGCGCTGGCGACCCTCGCTCATGAACACTGCCGTGCCACCTCCGGTGACGACCGGCAGGCGTGCCTCGAGGACTACTTCCTGACGCTTGCAGCGGGACATCGGGTGCGCCTCGCGCTCGGAGCGCTGGAACGCCTGGGCACCAGCGACGACGAGGTCGCGCGCGAGGGCCACGGCTACACCCACGTGATCGGCATTCGCGCGTGGAAGCCGGGTGACGATGTGGCGGAAGTGTTCCGCAGCTGCACCGGACTCTATCAATCGGGATGCTACCACGGCGTAATCCAGGCCTACCTCACCGAGGGTGGCGTGCTCGACTCGGCCCGCGCCACCAGCCTCTGCGATCAGGTGGCCGCGGCACCGGAAGACCGGTGGCTGCGCTTTCAGTGCGTGCACGGACTCGGCCATGGATTCGAGATGGCGCTTGCTTGGGAGCTCCCGCGTGCACTGTCGAGCTGCGATTGGCTTGGGAGCTGGTGGGATCGCGAGTCGTGCTACGGTGGGGCGTTCATGGAAAACGCCGTCGCGTCACAGCCCGGACGGCATCATACGTCGGCGAGGGCCATCGCGGCATCAGCGGAACCGGAACCCGCCGGGCACGCAGGACACGGCGGCCACACTCCCGATCCGGGTTCGATCGTCTTCCGAATGCGCGACTCCACCGACGCACTCTATCCCTGCACAGTGCTTGACCAGCGGTACCTACGATCCTGTTTCCAGGTTCAGGGCGGGATCATCCTGAACGCCTCGGGTCAGGACTTTGGTGTCGCCGCCACCGAGTGCAATCGTGCACCCGAGGGATTTCGGCGAGAGTGCTACCTGAGTCTCGGCACGAACGCGAGCGGCTCGACCGGCCAATCGACCCAGGAGTCGATCAAGCATTGCCGCAAGGGGGATCCGACGTACCAGCCGTGGTGTTTTGTCGGGGCAGTCAAGAATTTCATCGACGTGACGGCACAACCAGAAGATGGCGTGCGGTTCTGTCGTGAAGTGACACCGGGGGATAATCGCGTGCAGTGCTGGCAGGCGGTCGGGGAGCAGATCGCAACGCTCTACCCGACGGATCCGGTGCGCCGCACCGCCGCGTGTGCCCTCGCACCTGCAGACGGTGTCGCACCGTGTCGACGTGGGGCGCTGCTTTAGCCACGCGCCGTCACTCCCAGTCGCGCGGCATCGCCTGGAGTTCCTCGAGGATCGCGAGGTAGCTGGCATAGCGCACCTCCCCCACCGTACCCGCGCGAACCAGTTCCCGCACCGCACAGCCGGGTTCGGTGCGGTGCAGGCAGTCGCCAAAGCGGCAATCCCCGTGCACTGGCCGGAACTCGGGGAAGCAATCAGCAAGCCCCGACAGCTCGACATCCCACACACCGACGTCGCTGAAACCCGGCGTGTCGACGACGAAGCCGCCGACGGCCAGGGGCACCATCTCGGCCGTGACAGTGGTATGGGTCCCACGGCCAACTTTCCGGGAGACCTCACCCACACGCAGACCGAGTCCGGGCTCCAGCGCGTTGAGGAGGGAGGACTTCCCCGCGCCGCTCGGCCCGGTGAACACCGACACATGATCGGCGAGCAGGGTGCGCAGCGCATCGATCCCGGTGCCCGCCTTGGCGGCGGTGTCGAAAATGGGATACCCGGTGCCGGCCAGGTGCAGCCGCACCGGCTCCGACGACGCCATGTCGACCTTGTTGACCACCACCGACGCGGCGATGCCATTCGCCTCAGCCACGACCAGCAGTCGGTCGATGAGCTGCGGAATCGGCTCTGGTGTAGCAGCCGCTGTCACCACGACGACTTGCTCGACATTGGCAGCAACCGGCCTCGTCCCGCGGCCATCGGGAACTCGCCGTGCCAGCAGCGTGGTACGCTCCTCGACCGCGTCGATGCCGAGGACCTCGGCGTCGAGTGTGGTCGGATCGATGCGTACCCTGTCGCCTGCCACCGCCCGCTCGACCTGACGCTTCGCCTTGCCGCGCAGCACGGCGGCGCGCTCGCGTCCGTCGATGAGGACGCGATAGCTGCCGCCGTCGCGGGCCAGCACGATGCCTATTGGTTCGGTCAGAAGTCCCCCGGCCGGCCGGCGGCGATCAATTCATCGAGCGTCGCCTTGACGTCATAAAGCGAGAGTGCGCCGAGGCGCTGTTCGGCCTCACCCGGCGTGCGTCCCCACACGATGTAATCACTCTCGTGATGACCCTCCGGGTTGTCGCCCGACGCATTCCACCGGACGAACAGCAGCGCGCCACCGTAGCGGCCCTGCGAGTCGGGTTCCTCATCGACCCAGAGCGCCACGGAGTAGGCGGCACCGTCACTACCGGTGAACGCCGCGGCGCGATCGTGCAGCGCCATGTAGCCACCGAGGGTGACCTCGCTCACGAACGGCTCATGCCTTCCTTGATCACGTTGCCCAGGATGAACGTGATGTTGGCCGGCCGTTCCGCCAGCCGGCGCATGAGGTACGGGTACCACTGCGAGCCGAACGGGAGATAGATCCGCATCCGGAATCCCTCGCGCACCAGCGCGTCCTGCAGGTCGCGGCGCACGCCGTAGAGCATCTGGAACTCGAAGCGATCAGGCGCGATGCTGTGCTCGGCGACAAAGCGACGGGCGTGCCCGATCATGGCCTCGTCGTGGGTCGCGATGCCAGGATAGTTGCCGTCGGTGAGGAGGCGTTCCATCAGCCGGATGTAATGGGCGTCGACGTCCTTCTTGTCCGGATACGCCACCGAGGGCGGCTCGAGGTAGGCACCCTTGCAAAGTCGTACCCGCGCGCCGAGCGCGATCAGGCGCTCGATATCGGCGGTGGAGCGCCGCAATGCGGCCTGGATCACCACGCCTGTCTGACCGATGAACGTGGGCGCCAACTCCTCGAAGAAATCGAGGGTACGCTGTGTGTAGTCACTGCTCTCCATGTCGATGCGGACGAATCCATCCGTCTCGCGAGCGACGTCGAGAATCGCGCGAATGCTCGCTTGGTAGAGCAATGGATCGATGTCGAGGCCCATCTGGGTGGGCTTCAGCGAGGCATTGACCTCGAAGCCCTCCCGCTTCATCGCGCGCAGGATGTCGATATAGGTGTCGCGTGCCGCTTCGGCCTCGGCCGGGCTCTCGACGCTTTCGCCGAGCAGGTCGAGCGTGACGGCGATTCCGCGCGACTGGAGTTCCCGGGTCACGGCGAGTGCCTCGTCGAGCGTCTCGCCAGGCACGAACCGCGACGCAAAGCCCCGGGCAAGCCGGTTACGGCGGACAAAGTTGAAGATCGATTGCTGGCGGGAGAGCCACAGCAGGGTGGTGCGCATCATCTCGTCGTGGCGCCCTCGATGGGGTGAGCGGATCGATTGCCGTTTCCGGCGGGAAAGGTAGACGCTTGCGCTCACCGGCGGGACTCGCGACACTCTGCATGCCCCGCCCGCGGGCCCCGTCCGTCCGCACCCTGGAGGCACCCTGCCAGACACCCACCGCGCATCGGTCACCTACCAGCGCCAACTCGGCCTCTTCTCTGCAACCATGATGGTGGTGGGCGGAATCATCGGCTCGGGAATATTCCTGAACCCGTCAGTCGTCGCCGAACGCGTGGGCACGGCCGGCGGAACGATGGCGGTGTGGGTGGGCGGCGCGGTGATCGCGCTGATGGGCGCGTTCGTGTTTGCCGAGCTCGGACAGCGGCGACCGAGGGCCGGTGGGGGCTATGCCTACCTGCGAGAGGCGTTCGGTCCGATGGCCGGGTTCCTGTACGCGTGGGGGCTGCTGCTGATCATTGCGACCGGTGCCATCGCAGCAGTGGCGATGACATTCGCGTCGTATGCAGTCCCGCTGTTCGGCTGGACAGATTCGGCCCGGCAGCCGCTGGCCGGCGCCGCCATCGCCCTGCTCACGCTGGTGAACATCGTTGGCGTGCGGCCCGGCGCCTGGACCCAGAACATCTTCACCATCCTGAAGTTGGCAGCGATCGCGGCGCTGGTGGTGGCGGCGTTCATCGGCGATACCGCGCTGCCGGTTGCATCCGTGGTTCCTCTCCCGAATGCCGGCAACCCGCTGGTGGTGTTCGGGGCAGCGCTCGTGCCGGTACTGTTCGCGTTCGGCGGCTGGCAGCAGACCAACTTTGTTGCCGAAGAGATGATCGACGCCGAGCGCAATCTCCCCCGCGCGCTGGTACTCGGCGTACTGGTGGTGGTTGCGGCCTACCTGCTGGTCAACCTCGCCTACCTGCGCGCGCTCGGTGTCGACGGACTCGCTGCGAGCAGCGCCCCTGCATCCGAAACGATGGCCGCCGTGACCGGCGACGCGGGCCGGCGACTGATCGCAGCCGGCATCATCGCCTCGACCTTCGGCTTCCTGAATCTCGTCATCCTTGTTTCGCCTCGGGTCTATCAGGCGATGGCGCGCGACGGGCTCTTCTTCAGTCGGTTCGCCGAGCTGCATCCCAAGTGGCGCACCCCGGTGGCAGCGCTGCTGATGCAGGGTGCGTGGGCCGTCGTGTTGTTGCTCTCTGGCAGCTACGGCGACCTGCTCGACTACGTGGTGTTCGCCGACTGGATTTTCTTCGGTCTTACCGCCGCGACGCTCTTCGTGCTGCGGCGCCGCGACGGCGCGACCGGCAAGGGGTTCCGCGTCCCGCTTCATCCCTGGACGACCATCGCGTTCATCGCCGCTTCGGCATATGTCGTCACGGGATCGGTGCTTTCCAATCCGTACAATGCCCTGCGCGGATCGGCGCTGCTGGCGCTCGGCATTCCGGTCTTCCTTTACTGGCGCCGACGCGCCCCGGGAACCTGATGTTCCAGCCCCGCACCATCATCGAGCCATTTCGCATCAAGAGCGTCGAGCCGATTCGGCAGACAACGCGAGCGGAACGCGTCGACGCCCTCCGGAGCGCGCACTACAATCTCTTCCAGCTCCGCGCGAGCGACGTGTTGATCGACCTGCTCACCGATTCGGGCACCGGCGCGATGTCGTCGCGCCAGTGGGCCGGGATGATGATGGGCGATGAGTCCTATGCCGGGTCCGACTCGTGGTTCCGGTTTCGCGACGCCGTGCACGGCATCACTGGTCTCGAGCACGTGATCCCGACCCACCAGGGTCGCGCCGCTGAGCGGATCCTCTTCGGCGCGCTGTGCAATCCCGGCGACATTGTTCCCAACAACACGCACTTCGACACCACCCGCGCGAATGTCGAGGCACGGGGTGCCACCGCACTCGACATCCCGATTGCGGAGGGACGCGAGCCGGCAACGCACCATCCGTTCAAGGGGAACATGGATCTCGATGCACTGGAACGCGTGCTCACCGACAACCCGGGACGCGTTCCCGTGGTGATGATGACGGTGACCAACAATTCCGGCGGCGGCCAACCGGTATCACTGGAGAACCTCCGAGGTGCAAGCGCGATCTGTCGAAAGCACGGCGTGCCGTTGTTCCTCGATGCGTGCCGGTTCGCGGAGAACTCATGGTTTATCCGCGAGCGGGAGGCCGGACATGGAGCCGAGACGCCGCGGGAAATCGCACGCGCGTTGTTCGCCGAGGTTGATGGCGCGACGATGAGCGCCAAAAAGGACGGGATGGCCAACATCGGCGGGTTCCTCGCGCTCAATGACGGCGATCTCGCGCGCCGGTGCCGCGACAACCTCATCCTGACGGAAGGATTCCCGACCTACGGGGGCCTCGCCGGGTACGATCTGGAGGCGATCGCCGTCGGACTCGAGGAGGCGCTCGACGAGGACTACCTCCGATACCGGGTGCGGTCGGTCGCGTACCTGGCCGATCGACTCGCGGCCGCCGGGATTCCGATGGTGACCCCCCCGGGCGGGCACGCGCTCTACATCGACGCCGCGGCGATGCTCCCCCATATCGCTCCCACTGCCTATCCGGCCTGGGCCCTCTCGTGTGCGCTCTACCTCGAGGGTGGCATCCGGTCGGTCGAGATCGGGACGGTGATGTTCGGTCAGCAGCCGGATGGGACCGAAAAGCCGGCCGCCATGGAACTCGTGCGCCTCGCTTTCCCCCGGCGGGTCTACACCCAGAGCCATGTCGACTATCTGGCCGAGGTCCTGCTGTACGTCAACGAGCGGAAGGACCGGATCGGGGGGTACCGCATCGTCAGCCAGCCCCCTGCGCTACGCCATTTCAGCGCCGAGCTGGAGCCCATCGCCGGCAGTTGAAGTCCGCGACACGGCAGCCGGCACGGATCCAGCAAAGCACAGGGCACAGGCGGCACGATTCTGGCACTCTGCCTCCTCGTGACCGCCACCGCCACTGGGGCCGAGCTGTCGGCCCACCCCAGCCTCCCCGCAGTGCGCATTACCCCTTCCGGGCTCGCCGCCGTCTGGTGGGGAACGCTCGCGTACTCCCTGGTGCTGCTGGTTACGTACATCGACGGCTCCGATGGCCCCCTGTCCCCGGTCATCGGCACCTATGTGCAGTACACACCGATCACGGCGCTCGCCGGCTTGGGAATGCTGCACGCTGCTGCCGCGGGTGCACTCCTTCCCGGTACCCGGCTCGCGCTCCGATGGATCGGTGGTGGCCTGCTTGGCATGCTGGTCGGGATGGCACTGTACATCTGGGCGCATCACTTCGCCGGTGCGGCCTATGGCAGCCCCCTGCTCGGCGACGCGGCCTACCTCCTGTCGTATACGGCGCTGCTGGCGGGGCTGCTGAAGCTCCCGCGACGTACACCGACCGCGTATGAGGGGTGGAAGGTCGTGCTCGATGCGTCGGTGTTGCTGGTCGCGGTCGCGCTCCTGGGTTGGTACTTCATCCTGCGACCGACCACCGTTGCGCTTACCGGACCCGTCGACCTGTTCGTCCGGATCGCCTACCCTGCGCTCGACATCGCCTTCCTGTTCGCGGTGAACCGCGTCCTCATCGCCGGCGGACCAGCGGATGGAATACGCGGCTTCCGGTGGCTGGTCGGCGCGGTCATCGCGTATGTCCTCGCGGAGTCGCTGTACCAGGTCCTGTACTATGGGACGGGCACCCCGGACGCCATACTGGACCTCGCCAGTGAGGTATTCTTCGGGCTGTCGTACCTGCTGTTTGCCGGTGCCGGGGTGCGCTACGCGATTGGCGGCAGTGCGCGTCGCACCATCCCGCGGGCTCTGCCGATGTCGCCACTGTCGCTCATCGCCACTGGCGCGCTCGCCATCGTGCTCAGCATCGTGGCACTGCAAACCTGGAGCATTCCGCTCTCCCCGCTGATCCTGGGGAGTGTCGGACTCATGACGCTTGTGCTGCTGCGGCAGTGGCTCACCGTGGCACAGAACGCTTCGCTCCTCCGCATCAAGTCGCAGCGTGAGGGCGACGCGCGCGTCGCCGCGCTGGTGCGCCATGCATCGGATTTGATCATGGTGGCGAGCGCCGGTGGCGCCCTGCGGTTCGTGAGTCCGAGCGCCGAACGGATCCTCGGCGCGACGCCGCAGGCGCTCACCGGACGCACCCTCGCATCGCTGGTGCATCCCGACGACGCCAACGCGCTGGCCGCGCTGGCCGCCGATGATACCGGACCCACCACCGTCGAGCTGCGTCTTGCGGCGTCCGAAGGTGAGTGGCGCGAATTCGAGGTCATCGCGACCGACCTCACCGACGAGGCGGCGGTCGAGGGCATCGTGCTGGTCGCCCGCGACGTGACGGAGCGCAACGCACTCGAGACGCGGCTCCGGCAATCGCAGAAGATGGAGGCTGTGGGTCGGCTTGCCGGCGGTGTTGCGCACGACTTCAATAATTTGTTGACGACGATTCTTGTTTCAACTGACCTCGTCCTGGAGCGCGACCTCGCCGCATCGGTGCGCGACGACCTCGAGGTGGTGCGGCAGGCCACCGAACGCGCCGCAGGACTGACCGGCCAGCTACTGGCCTTCTCGCGCCAGGATGTCCGACAGCGCCGGCCCGTCGACATGACCGTGCTGGTCGGAGACACGGTGAACCTCCTGCGCCGGCTGCTGGGTCAGGACGTCACGGTGAACGTCATTGCAGCACCCGGAATTCCCTGCGTCGAGGGTGACGCGAACCTTCTGGCACAGGTGATCATCAACCTGGCGCTGAATGCCCGAGATGCGATGCCGCGCGGCGGCGTCGTGTCGATCGGCGTCGCGCCGGTTATATCACCGGCCGGTAACACCACCGGCCTCGCCCTCACGATCCGTGATTCCGGGGCCGGGATGGACAGCACCGTGCAGGCCCAAATTTTCGAGCCGTTCTTCACCACGAAGGCCGCGGGTCAGGGAACTGGCCTGGGGCTCGCGACGACCGCGCGGATCGTCGAGCAGCATGGCGGCACCATCGCCGTCGAGAGCGAGCTGGGCCGGGGCACTACCGTGACCATCACGCTACCCGCCGAGCCGGGCACTGCGGCCGAAGTCGTGGCGCCCCCCTCCGCTCTCAGGGATGCGCACCCCACCGGCAACGAGGTGGTGCTACTGGTCGAGGATGAGGAAGCTGTTCGCAACGTCACTCGGCGCATCCTCAGCCGACTGGGCTACACCATCGTGGCATGCGACTCCGCGTCCTCCGCGCTGGAGTCGCTGAACGAGCTCGATGAATCACCGGCCTTGCTGCTCACCGACGTCATGATGCCCGGAATGACGGGCCCCGAGCTGGCGACGATCGTCACCGCGCAGCATCCCGACGTCCGGGTGCTGTTCGTGAGCGGCTATCCGGGCGATGAGCTCCGCCAGCTCGGCATCCGCGCCGACGAGGTGCCCTTTCTCCAGAAGCCCTTCACCCCCCGGGAGCTCGCCGTTTGCGTCCGGGACGCGCTTGACCTGACGGCACCCCAGAACCACCGTGGTTGAATCCACCACTGGCGCTTTTGCGTACGGGTCGCCTGATTAGCGTGTGTCGTACGCCTCACTGCGACGTCCCTCTCCACCAGACACGATGGCCGGCAACCGATTGATGCAGCACAGCGGAACGACCCGGAGCGCATGACGCCCGTCGCCGCCCATCCACATTATGCCGAACGTTCGACCACCGTTGCTGCGGGCCCCAACAGGGCGACTGCGACGACAACCCTTGCACTCATTCCAGGAATGCGATGTCCATCCCCATGCCGACTCCGGCGCCCAGCAGCCTCCGTGCGGAGGTTTTCGTTCCATCGTCCATCGCGCCGGAGTCGTCATGAGTGAACCGCGCGGTCGCCCATCGAGGCGTCGGGGACGGGGTCGGGGTCGTGCGGGTGGATCGCGCGAGGGATCGGTCACGGGTGGAAATGGCGGGGGTGGCACTGCCCTCGAGACCCCGGACGGCGCGGCCGGCACGGCACAGCGCGTCCCCGCCGAAGGGGTGCTCGAACTGGTGGAGCGCGGTGGTGGTTTCCTTCGACGCCGTGCGGCCAGCTACCTCCCCGGCAACGGCGACGTGTTCGTGCCACAGGCGATCATCGCGCGAAACAAGTTGCGGCCGGGTGACGAGATCGTGGGAGAGGCCAACCCCTCGCGCAACGGCAAGGGCCCGGCGCTGGAGCGGATTACGTCGATCTTCGGTCGCGACCCAGCCGACTGTCTCGAGCGGATCGATTTCGGACGGCTCCCGGCGACCCACCCCACTTCGCCGCTCCGGCTGACGCTCCCGACGCCGCTCACGCGAAACTCCGACCTCACCGCCGCCATAGTCGACCTCATGATTCCCCTCGGCAAGGGACAACGCGCGCTCGTGGTGGCCCCGGCAAAGGCCGGAAAGACCACGCTGCTCACCACACTCGCCAAGGGCGTGGCAGCCAACCATCCCGATGCCACCCTCTACATCCTCCTGGCTGACGAGCGCCCGGAAGAGGTGACCGAGATGGAGATGGCCGTGACGGGTGAAGTGATCGCCTCGAGTTTCGACCACGGCGCGGCTCGCCATGTCGCCGTCGCGGAAACCACACTGGAGCGGGCCCGTCGCCGGGTAGAGCTGGGCGAGGACGTGGTCATCATTCTCGATTCCCTCACCCGACTGGCCCGCGCGTACAACAACATCGACAAGGGTTCTGGACGCACCCTGTCGGGCGGCATCGGGGCAGAGGCAATGGAGCGGCCGAAGCGGTTCTTCGGCAGCGCCCGCGCGATCGACCCCCGCCACGGCGCCGGATCACTCACGATCATTGCGACGGCACTCAAGGACACCGGGTCGAAGGCCGACGAAGTGATCTTCGAGGAATTCAAGGGCACCGGCAACGCCGAGATCGTGCTGAGTCGCGAGCTCGCCGACCGCCGGGTTTTTCCCGCGATCGACATCGCCGCGAGTGGCACCCGTCGCGAGGAGCTGCTGCTCGACCCTGAAACGCTGGCTCGAGCCCACGCCCTACGGCAGCAGACTGCCGGCCTGCCTGCGACGAAGCAGATCGAGGTCGTCAAGGACGCCATCCAGCGGGGGTGACACCCCGTCTGTGCCTCCGGGGAGGTGGACGGTCGTCATTTACCGTGTCGGCATGACCGGCATGCGCTGCCTGGAAGGCGGCGCTCCACACTCGGAGGTGAATTCAACATGACCATGTTCCGCAACGCAGCAACCTTGGCTAGCCTGACCCTCGGCGCCCTGACGCTGGCAGCCGCACCGGCAGCCGCACAGTCCGCGACCGTCGCCGCCGTCGCCCCGGCCCAAGAGGCGACACCGCCCGCTGGTCCGCGCCTTGCTCCCCGCTGGGAGGCCGCCGCACCGGTTCTCCTTCCGGGTCAGTCCGAGGGGCGTGAAGTCAACGCCGCCGCCCGTAACTCAGTGACGATTCCGGTCGTGACGCTCCTGCTCGGCATCATCATCCTGATTCTCCTGGTGGGCTGAAATGGACCTCCTGACCTGGATCATCGTGGGTCTCGTTGCAGGCGTACTCGCATCGTTCGTGATGGGTGGCATCGGCTACGGTCTCATCGGTGACATCATCGTCGGCGTCGTCGGCGCCGTATTGGGCGGCTGGCTGTTCTCGGCGCTCGGCGTAGCGTCGCCGTTCGGCGGATTGGCCGGCGTCATCTTTGTGGCATTCATCGGTGCGGTGGTGCTGCTGGTGATCCTGCGCGCGCTCCGTCCTCGCCGGGCACACTGACTCAACCGGCATGAAAGAACCTGCGGGGAGCAGCGCAGGTGCGCTACTCCCCGCAGGTTTTTGTCGGGCTGCACCGGCTAGCGTCAACGCTGTGCCAGCGCCCCCTGTATCGCATCGGACAGTGCTGCCACCGTGATCGGCTTCATGAGGACCCTCCGGATCCCGGAGGCCTCGAGCGCCGACAGCGGAAAGTCTTCGACGTATCCGGTGAGCAGCAGGATCGGCACCTCTGGCCGCTGACGGTGGAACTCGCGGGCGAGCTCGATGCCGTTCATTCGCGGCATGGAATAATCGGTGATCACGAGGTCGATGCTCCCTCCGCGCTCCCGAAACACCTCCAGCGCGACGTGGGGTTCGGTAAACCCGACGACCTCGTATCCGAGATCCTTCATCCTCCGCTCACCGAGACGGATGAGCGAGGGTTCATCGTCCACCAGCATCACGGTTTTGCGCGGTTCCGGCGACGTCGTGTACAGATCGAGACGAAGGTCCGTCTGGGCGCCCGATACCGGGAAAAGGCAGTAAACCGTGGTCCCCAACCCAGGCTCGCTGTCGAGCCACATCGTCCCGCCTTGCTCGCGCACCACGCCGTGAGCCATCGAAAGCCCAAGACCGGTGCCGCGCTCCGACGCCTTTGTGGTGAAGAACGGCTCGATGGCGCGCTGGCGCGTGGCCACGTCCATCCCGTGCCCGTCGTCACGGACGGCCAGCAGGACAAACGACCCCTGCTGGATCTCCGGATGTGCCCGGACAAACGCGTCATCAGCCGCGAACGACTCGAGCGCCACCTCGAGCGTGCCACCTTGCGGCATCGCATGCACCGCATTGTTCGCCAGGTTCATCATGAGGTGATGCACCCCGGTGGCATTGCCCACCACCGGCGGGAGGTATCCCTCGTGACGCAGCCGGATATCGATGCTCGCCGGGATCGTGGCGCGCAGGAGCCGAACCGCATCAGCCACCACAGCGTCGAGATGGATCGCCTCGGGCATGACCTGCTCACGGCGGGAAAAGCGGAGGATCCGCTCCACCAGTTCCTTCCCACGCTCGGCCGCGCGCAGCACCTCGTCGAGGTCGGTCACGACGCCCGGCGCGCTCTCGCGCGCCGACGACCGCGCCAGCTCCGTGAAACCGATGATCATTCCCAGAATGTTGTTGAAGTCATGCGCAATGCCGCCTGCCAGCCGGCCCATTGCTTCCATTTTCTGCGACTGCCGGCGCTGTTCTGCCTGCTCCCGCGCCGCATCATCCACGACATCACTCATGTACCCTCCAGTGTTGGGGGGTGACGACCCAGCGGGGTGATGCCCACACGATACGACCGGCAGTCAGGTGAGAAATTCGTGCAGCAAGCCGTGAAAATGGTGAACACCGTTCTCGCGGGTGGGTGAGTACCGGCCCCGATCGTATGCCCGCGAGCGCAAGTTGTGCTGCACCGTCTCACAGATGGCGATGTCTTCGTCCTGGATCTCGTCGCTGAATGCCACCAACCTCGACCAGTCCCGATCAGTTGCCGGATTCGCCGGCGGATTGGCAGCGAACCATTCGAACACCACCTCGCACCGATCCACCCCCCTGGGAATCACGAGATTGGTCTGCATCTGGCCTTGGTAGACGTTGAGCATCATGTTGGGGAAGAGCCAGTAGTACTGCGCGTCGCGCGATGCCTCGGTGGCCACGTACCGGCGATCCTCGGAGGCCTGGTCCACTGGGCGGAGCGGAGCGTGCTGCAGCGACCAATAGCGGTGCGGTTCGACCCGGTACTCCGCATAGTCGAGCTCGCGATGCAGGCCAGGGTGCACCATCGGGAGGTGATATCCCTCGAGATAGTTGTCGATGTACACTTTCCAGTTGCACTCGACTGTCCACGACTTGCGCATCACATGGCGCATCGCGTGCGGCTCGAACGACGCAGTTCTCACGTCGATGCCATCCCAGAACGCGGCCAGCGGCGGCGCCTTGAGGTCGAGGTTGGCGAGCACCAGCGGGCCCCAGGTCGCCACCTGTACCGGAAGCAGGTGCATCTCCTCCGGACGGAATCCAGCCGACTTTTCCATTTCGGGTGCGCGCATCAACGTGCCATCGAGCCGGTAGGTCCAGCCATGATAGCGGCACTGCAGTGACTTGCGGACGCCGCATCCGGACGCCACCGGGCCGGCGCGGTGCAGGCAGATGTTGTGAAACGCGCGCAGAGTGTCGCCGTCGCGGAGAACTACCACGGATTCACCGGCGACTTCCGCGGTGAAGAACTGGCCGTGTTCTGCAACCTGATCGGTGCGACCGACCAGTTGCCACGTCCGGCCGAAGATCCGCTCGTCCTCGAGCGCCTGGTACACCGGATCGGTGTAGAGGCGTGATGGAATAGTGGTGGCCCGCGTGATGTCGGCATCGAACGAGAAGATCATTCAGGCTCCGAGGGCAATGGCAGCGAGGATTCCTGCGACCCCGACCAGCGTCATCAGCACCCATCCTCCGATCGCAAACCGTAGCCAGCGCTGCAGCGGCACGTCTGCGGCCAGGAGCACCGCGAGCAGCGCCCCGTTCGTCGGCGTGATCATGTCGCACAACCCGGCACCTGTCTGGTAGGCCAGCACGGCCACCTGTCGAGATAGTCCAATGAGATCAGCGAGCGGCGCCATGATCGGCATCGTGAGCGCTGCCTGTCCGCTCACGCTCGATACCGGGACGTGGAGGATGGTGTGAAACGGCACCATCAGGAGCGCGGCAGCCGTTGGCGGCGCCGATGCGAGGGGCGTTGCGAGCCCGTTGAGGATCGTGTCGATCACCTTGCCGTCGGCCAGCACCACTGAAATGCTGCGTGCCGCCGCCACGAGCATAGCCGCCGGGAGCAACGCCTGCATCCCCTCGACATAGTTCCGTATCGTGCCATCGACGCCCAGTCCGCCGACCAGGCCGGCAGCGATCGCACCGATGAAAAACGCCCCGGAGAGTTCGTTGAATCCCCAACCCAGTGCCAGCGCCCCGTAGACGTAGGCGGCAAGCGGGAGGACCATGAATGACAGGATCAGCGCGTCGCGCCCGGTGAACGCTGCGGAGCCAGGATCCCCGGTCAAAACTGGCACCACGCGATGCCGCGTCGCATGCCGCAGCGTCCACCCCGTCCACACGACGACCCCCACGCCGAGCATGCCGAGTCGGATCGCCGCGCCCGACAGCAGCGGCAACTCGGCGAGCTTGAGCGCGATGCCTGCCTGGAACGGGTTGGTCGGACCGAACGCGCTCCCGACAATTGCCGCACCGGCGCTCATCGCCACCACTGTCACCGGATCCACGCCCAGCCGCAGGCCTAGAATGAGCAGGACAGGGATGAGCGGTATGATCTCCTCCTGCATGTTTTCGATCGCGCCCAGGGCCGCGAACAGGACGATCACCAGTGGAATCGCGATCATGACGCGACCGCCGAGTCGGGTCACAAATACGCTGATTCCGCGCTCCAGCGTCCCGAGCCGTTCCACCACCACCCATGCACCGCCCACGAGCAGAATCGCGATGACGATCTCCGCCCCCTCGACAAAGCCCTGCGCGATTGCAACAGCAGCCCGGAAGGGACCAACGCCCTGCGCGTCCACCGCTTGATACGTTCCCGGGATGACCACCGTGCGGCCGGTCGCGGCATCGAGGTGTCGGGCGTACTCCCCAGCGGGGAGTACCCAGGTGAGTGCGGCGGCCAGCGCGACGCCGATGAGGAGAAGGATGTAAGGATGCGGGAGCCGGAACCGGGACACGGACGCTCCTGGTGCAACAGGTGGGTGATGCAGCGCGGGTGGCTCGCGCTTCGCGCAAGCCACCCGCTCATGAATGGGTCAGCCGAAAATCAGCTCCCCTGGCTGGACGGCGGCGTCATCCCCTTCATACGCATGTACGTGACGATGTTGCCGTAGTGCTCGGCGTTGTGCGTGATGTTGAACGTGAGCGCCCAGAGACGGCTCCCCTTCATCCCGAACAGGTCGACCTGGTCGTGCTCCTTGCCGTGCGGCATCGCATACGCCGTTTCGCAATAGGCCATGGCGCCCTTGATCGCCGCGACGAGCGCCGCCTTGCCCGTCACCTTCTCGAAATCGACTTTCGACGGGTTGTCCTCCGACTTGGCCGCGGAGCAAAAGGTGTAGTTGGCCCCGGCGACGTGCCCGACCAGTTCACCGAAGCTGCGCACCCCCGCCGTCGGACGGTAGGCGTAATCGGCTTCAGGCATCTGCTCGGCGGCAGCGGTCACCCACCCCAGGAACTGGGAGTGCAGCGGCTTGACGTCGGCGAACCCGCCGCCCATCATCTCGTGCTCCTGGGCGGCGAGAGGCGTAGCAGCAACGAGTGCGAGTAGTGCGAGTGTAGTCGTGGTGCGCATGATTCCTTCCATGATGAGGTTGTTCAGTTGATCCCGACGCGGCCCTTGACCGATTCGATCAGCAAGTTTGGATCATACCCGACGCCATCCTTGAACACCACCACCGTGTTCTTGATCTGCCGCGGTTCTTTCACGATGTCGCCCTTGATGACCACGAGATCGGCGAGCTTCCCCACGGCGACCGTTCCAAGATCCTTGTCGATCCCCAGCACCCGGGCGCCGTTGAGCGTCATGATCTGCAGTGCGACCGGAGGGGAGAAGCCCGCTTCAATCAGCAGGTCGTAATTGCGCTGGTCGCCGAACCCCGGCAGGGCGCCGCCGATCCCAGTCGGGTCCACGCCCGCGGCCAGCAGGCCACCGGCGGCCACGAACGCCCGCTCGAACGCCATCGCCGTCTTGAGGCGGGCGTCGGTAAGTGCCGGATTGGGGTTCTCGTCGATCTGCTTCCGCTGCGCCAGATAGGCTTCTCGTACCTCGGGTGCCATGGCGGTGGAGGTGCGCTCATCGAGCGGAGCGCGACCGGGGAAGATGGTTTCGTAGATCGCGAGCGTGGAAGTCATCGACACCTTGTGATCGACCATCGCCTTGATGGTAGCGTTCCACGCCGTCGCGTCGGGATTTGCATTCTCGCGCGCCGTGGCGGTGGCGAGGATGTTGGTCGGGCAGTTGTCGGCCTTCTTGCCTGGTGCGAAGTCACTCGCCGTGAACAATCCGTGCTCCAGATTGTCGATGCCGAGTGCCACCGCTTCCTGGAACGAGACGGAGCAGATGTGGCCCGTCACCTTCATGCCCCGGGCGTGCGCCGCGTCGATGGCGGCCTTGAGGTCGGCACTGCGGATCTCGGTGTACGACTTGAGCCAGGTGGCGCCTTCGTCGCCCCAGTAATTCACGAACCGGCGGGCCTGCTCGGGTGAGCCGATGGCTGTCATGTAACCCGCACCGTCGGTGCCGGTCATGTAGGGCGCCGTGATGTGGATGCGCGGGCCGACCTGCTCACCGGCTTCCACCGCCGCCTTCAGGTTGATGTCGGCGTACGCGCTGTTGCTCCCGGTGGTGCGCACAGTCGTGACACCCGACGCGAGGTAGAGACGCGGCGCGGTGAAACTCGCCTGCACGCGTCGGCCGCCTGCGGCCGTGTAGAAGAGGTGGTTGTGCGCACCCACGATCCCCGGGATCACGGTGTGACCGGGCAGGTCCATCACGCGGGCTCCCGCTGGCACCGTGGTGCGCCCCGTCGGACCAACCGCGGCGATCTTTCCGTTGGCGATCACCACCGTCTGGCCGATCCGCGCCGCCGCCCCGGTTCCGTCGAGCACGGTCACATTGGTGAGTGCCACCACGGGCTCGCCCACCGACACGAAGCGCCGCACGCCCGGCGACAGCGACGAGGCCGCCTGCCCGGCGAGCGATCCGGCCATGCACAGTACCAGCGCGGGAACCAGAGCGAGTTTCATCGAGACTCCACAGTGAGGGTGGTCATCATGCCGCTTTCAACGTGTTCGGCGATGTGGCAGTGCAGCATCCAGCGACCGGGATTGTCGAACTCCACGAGAATGTCGGCGACGGCGCCAGCGGGAAGGAGTATGGTGTCCTTCCACACCCGTGCGGCCGGTGCGACACCGTTGACCGACAGGACCATGAATCGCTGGCCGTGCAGGTGGATCGGGTGGTGCATCGCGTGCACCGACCCACGCTGGTTCACCAGTCGGAGGCGACGGCGGTCGCCCTGCCGGACCCGGTAGTCGATTGCCTCGTTCTCGCGGCCGCTTGCGACGTCTCGGACGAACCAGTGCGCCTGCGAGCTGGTGGTCGCCCAGTTCATCCCGACCATCGTGCCGCTCCACTCGACCGGATGAAAGTACGCTGAATCAAGGAGCATCATGCGGGAAGTCACATACGGGAGGTCGGTCATACGCACACCGAACGCCAATGTGAGGTCGGGTTCGCCCGGCGGCACGGTGAGCGGAACCGTTGCCGTCGATCGCGATACCGGCGCTACCGCGCGCGCTGTCCCACCCACCTGCACCACACCCAGCGTGTCGACCTGGGGGATGAACCGTCCGAAGACATGGTCGAGCGCCCGCACCCGATTCTCCACCACTGCCACCCCGCCACTGAACGTGACGTCCACCGCATATCGCTCGGCGGGCGCGATCACGACGCTCTCCACCGGCACCGGTTGATCATACGTCCCGAGATCGGATGCCACCAGCCGCATCGTCGCATTGGTGAAGGAAAGGTTGAAGGTGCGGGTGTTGGCGGCGTTGGTGAACCAGAACCGGACCGTCTCCCCGGCCCGAGCCGAGCCGGCCCACCGGGGCTCGCCATTGACGAGGAAGACGTTGCCGAATCGCCCCATCAGTGCGTGTGTCGCGTGTTCGGCACCGAACGGGACCAACCCGTCCTCACCCACGAGCAGATCGTCGAGCATCACGATCTCCTCGCGCCCCGTGGCCGGGGCAGACCGTACCAGAATGTTGCCCGCGAGGCCGAGATCCTGCTGCATGTCCTCGCGCACATGGGGGTGGTACCAGTACACGCCGTCATCGGGGAAGGTGAGGGTGTAGGTGAAGTGCCCACCGGGCGGGACCGGCTCCTGTGACAGGTGCGGCACGCCATCCATCCGCCAGTCGAGGCGCAGGCCGTGCCAGTGCACCGTCGTGGGCACATCGAGCGCGTTGGTGAACTGCACGGTCACCCGTGCGCCGCGCGCGACTGATAGCAACGGACCCGGCGATTCGCCGTTGAAGGCATACATCGTGTATTCGCGGCCGTGAATCCGCCGCTGCACCCGACCCGCAACCAGCAACAGCGTGTCGCCGCTCGCGAGACGCACCAGCGTCGGACGTCGCGACGTGACCGGCAATGCTGCCGGCGCGGGAAGCATTGGGGCGACGGGCGGGCGAAGTGCCATCTCCGAGGGGAGCATCGCGATACCGGTTGGCATCGGCACCCCGATCCATCGGAGTGGTGCACCAGGTGTGGCGGCGGCGTGGTGGTGCCCTGTCATCGTGTCGGCCGCACCGGTGACCGCCAGCGCGAACTGCTGGATGTCGGGCGGCTGGAGCCGCGTGCTGGGGCTGCCGCCCCGCAGCACGATCCGCCCCGTGCGCTCCCGCACGTCCGGTGAGGCCTCCGCACTCACGACAATCACGAACTGGTCGAACTCCACGGGCGCGAGCACCGTCACGCCATTCGTGATCGCACCGAGATTCACGAACTCGGCGTAGCGGGGTGTGGTCACCCAAGCCACATAGGTGGTCGCGGCCGGATCCAGCACCGACGGTCGTGGCAGTCCGGCGATCACGATTGTCGGTTGATAGCGCTGCACGCCGTCGCGCGTCACGCTGATCGTGAACGGACCGGGTACGAAATCGAGCACCACGTGCCCGGCGACCGAATCGACCCCCGGTGCCGCGATGAGATGGATGCAGTAGAGATCAGGACTCGCGGAATCGGGCAGCGGTTCGGCGCAGCGGTCGCCCGGAACCGCTGCAGGACTCGACGCCAGCGATGCGAGCGCAAGGCACCCGGCTATGCGCGAATTCAGACGCACGTCATGCCCCTACCGTGGTTCGGCCCCGAACAGGCCCATCAGCGTCTGCGGGTCAACAGGCTTCACCCAGTGATCGTCGAACCCCACCTCGCGAGAAAGCTTGCGGGCCTCGTCCTGACCCCAGCCGGTGAGGGCCACGAGACGGAGGCTGTCCTGACCAGCGCGCTGTCGCATCTGCCGTGCGACCTCGTATCCGTCCATCCCCGGCATCCCGATGTCGAGCAGCGCGGCGTGTGGACGAAAAGTGTCGAGCGCATCAAGGGCGCTGGCACCGTCATACACCACTCGTACGGTTGCGCCCATCAACTCGAGGATCGTGCCGAGACTGTCGGCGGCGTCACGGCTGTCGTCAACCACCATGATGCGGCGTTCCGCGCCACCCATCTGCGGAATCGATGGATGCGATCCGGTGTTCCGCGCCGCGGCGGGCGGCGGGTCGGCACCGGCCATCGCCGCGAGTGCGTCACCCGACAACCGGAAGTCAGTCCAGCCGTGCGCCGGCTCCGCGCCGATCGAGTGATAGAATCCAATCGCGAGTTCATTCCAGTCGAGCACCGACCACTTGATCCGCGCACAGCCGCGTTCC
Organism: Gemmatimonadales bacterium; assembly: GCA_046596135.1. Lineage (GTDB taxonomy): Bacteria > Gemmatimonadota > Gemmatimonadetes > Gemmatimonadales > GWC2-71-9 > Palsa-1233. The sequence goes on along the minus strand of JBKJMX010000028.1, from coordinate 53,016 downwards.
CGCGCAATGGCCGCGAGCCGCCTCAGCAGGCGCTTGCCCACGCCATGCCCGCGGAACGCGGGATCGACGAAGAGATCCTCCAGCCAGATGCCCTGTTTTGCCAGGAAGGTCGAGTAATTGTGGTGGAAGAGTGCGAAGCCTGCCGGTGCGCCGTCCACCTCGGCGATCAGCACCTCCGCCGCCGGTTCGGCGCCGAACAACGACGTGCGCACATCCGCCTCGGTAGCGACACACTGGTCGCCCAGGCGTTCATAGTCGGCGAGCGCCGCAATGAAGCGGCGAATCACCGGCACGTCGGCCACGTTTGCGTTGCGGACCACTGGCTCCGTCATGTCACCTGCTCAGCGAAGGACGAGCGAGGCGCCCGCCCATCCGAGGGCCAGCGCGAGGGAGAGCAACTTTCCAGCCCGGCTCCAGCCGGGCCAGGAGAGTGACATGCCGAGGACCACCATGACGGTGAGGATCACCACAAGCGGGAAGACCTCCGCCAACGCGGGATTCGGCGCACCGCGCACCAGCAACGACCTCGCAATCATTCCTGCGGCATGGCAGGCCGTGGTGATACCCAGTGCCTCGAAGAGCTGGCGGGCGGTCCGGACCGTTGGCATCGGGCGAACAACTCGTCTCCATGTGACCGCCAGCAGCGCAAGGACAATCAGCGTCATGTCGGCGACGATGAGCCAGCGCAACCCACCAACCCTCACGCCCGGGGCCAGATGGTCGCCCAGGACACGGCCGATTGCGCCCAGTGCCCCGTCAACATGTCCCCTCCAGCCAAGGGATACGCCTGGGGGCCATGCGTCGGTTCCCACCCATGGGAGCACCGCGAAGGCCACCGCGAGCGGCGCCAGCGCGAGACCCATGCGGCGCCAGCGTCGCCTCCCTCGTCGCTGCGCGTGAATCACCGTCCAGATCGCCGCAGCGACCGGCAGCCCGATGGCCGCCGGCGAGATGAAGACCGCCATCACCGCAGCGAGGCCACCGTACGCGAACGAGAATCGTGGCGCGTGAACCATCACCGCGATCATGAACAGCATCAGGGCGAGCAGCGGGGGCCCGCGCACCGATTCGCGGTGCACGTCGACGAACGCCGGGAGGAGCACTACCGCCAGTGCGCCCACCACTCCTGCCAGCCTGCCCGCACCCGCCTCGAGCAACGAGAGGACGAGGGCGCCGGTGACACCCGCGGCGATCGCCGGCAGGAGCGGTCCGACCACGGCCGACGCCGGCCCGTCGAGGCCGATCACATAGAATACGTCGCTGCGCCGAGCGATCCACCATACCAGTGCCGCCGTGACCACGAAGGCGGTCAACGGACGACGGATGGCGCTCAGCGGGCGTTGCTGGACGGGTACCAGCGTCCCCCCGTCCGCGCCATCTCCTCGAGCACCGGTGCCGGTGAGAAGCGTGGTCCGCATTGTCCCGCGAGTCGCTCGAGCCGAGCCACGATCTCAGCGGCACCCATCCCGTCCAGCGTGCGCAACGGGCCTCCCCGGAATGGCGGATAGCCGATCCCGAAGATCGCGCCGATGTCCGCGTCGCGCGGCGTGCGCACCACGCCCTCGCTCATCGCGAGCGCCGCCTCATTGAGCATGGCGAACACGAGTCGGTCCTGTACCCGCTGCTCGTCGACCTCGCCCTGCGGACGCACGCCCAGCAACTGAAAGACACTGGCATCGGCACCGCTCTTGTGCCCATCCTTGTAGAAATAGAAGCCCCGCCCGTTCTTGCGCCCCATCCGATCATCGGAACGCATCACGCTGATCACCCGTGATGGTGTGAGGCGATCGCCAAACGCCTCGTGCATCACCTTTCCCGCCTTCTCGGCCACGTCGAGTCCGACCTCATCGAACAATGCCGCTGGCCCTACCGGGAACCCCCAGTTGGTCATCACGCGGTCGAGCACGTCGATCGGCACGCCCTCCTCGAGCAGGAATCCGGCCTCGTTGAGGTACGGCGACAGGATGCGGTTCACCCAGAACCCAGGTGAATCGGCCACCACGATCACCGTCTTCCCCATCCGTCGCCCGAACTGCACCGCCGTCACGAGCGCATCGACACTGGTACGATCGGTCGGGATGACCTCAAGCAGCGGCATCCGCGCCACCGGCGAGAAGAAGTGCATCCCCAGCACGCGTTCGGCGTGCCGAGCCTCGGCGGCGATGTCACCGATCGGGATCGTCGAGGTGTTGGTGCCGATTACGGTGGTGGCTGGGACCGCCGCTTCGATCTCGGCGAGGACCTGTCGCTTGACGCCCAGTTCCTCGAACACCGCCTCGATCACCATTTCGGTGCGCCCGAAACCGTCGTAGCCACCGGTGCCGGAAATCAGCGCCTTCTGGCGCTCGAACTCCCAGCGCGTGAGTCGGCGGCGCTTGAGTCGCTCAGCCAGCACATCGATCGCGATCTTCACGCCGCGCCCGACGCGCGCCAGGTCGGAGTCCTTCATTCGGACCTCGACGCCGGCCACCAGCGCCGCCGTCCCGGCAATGCCGGCTCCCATGAAACCGCTGCCGATCACGCCGAGACGGTGCACCGGGCGCGCGCGCCCGGTGCCTGCGGGGACACCGTCATCCTTCTTGAGCGCGTTGGTCGCAAAGAAGATCTCGACCAGGCGTTGGGAGACATCGGTCATCGCGAGTTCACCGAACGCCTGCGCCTCGGCCACGAGCCCCTTCGCCATCCCGTCTTCCATCGAGCAGCGCACCACTTCGATTGCACGCCGCAACGCCGGATAGTTGCCGCCCGACTTGGCGTCGACTCCCTCGCGCGCCTTGCGATAGACGACGAGTCGTCCGAGCGGTGTGCCGTCGACCGCCGCGGCCACGAACCCGCGCCCGCCGCGCTTCGGCGCCCATCCACCCGCGATGCGGTTGGCTGCGGCGATCGCCGTGTCGAGCAGGATCGATTCCGGAACCATCTCGTCGATGAGCCCGATGCGCAGTGCCTTGCGCGCCGCCACCGGCTTGCCGGTGAGGATCATGTCGAGCGCGGCCCGTACGCCAACCAATCGCGGAAGGCGGTTCGAACCGCCGGCGCCGGGGATCAGGCCGAGCTGCGTTTCGGGGAGTCCGAGATTGGTCTTGGGGTGGTCGGTTGCGATCCGGTAGCGGCAGGCGAGCGCAAGCTCGAGCCCGCCGCCCATGCACGCACCGTGAATCGCGGCGACCACCGGCGTCTTCGAGTCGGCCACGGCCTGCATTAGCAGTTGCCCATCCCGCGAGAGCCGCACCGCTTCCTCGACCGAGCGAAGCTGCAGGAACTCCTCGATATCGGCACCGGCGATGAAGGTGTCGGGCTTCCCCGACCGCAACACAATGGCTTGAACCTGTTCGTCGGCATCGAGTCCGCGCAGGACTTCTTCGAGTTCCCAGCCCACGGCCTTGCTGAGCTTGTTGACGGGCTCGAACGGCAGGTCGAAGGTGACGACCGCCACGCGGTCGCGCTGCTCGGTGCGGAATGCGGCGGTCATGCCACACGCTCCAGCACCATCGCGTATCCCATCCCACCCTGTGCACAGATCGAGACGAGCCCGAACTCCACGTCGCGGCGCACCATCTCGTTCGCCAGCGTGGTGACGATCCGCGCACCCGTTGCGGCGAACGGATGACCGATCGCGATGCTGCCGCCCATCACGTTGGTTCGGCTCCAGTCGACCTCGCCCACCGGGCCGCTGAGCCCGAGCCGGCGGGCCCATTCGGGCGAACCCCAAGCCTGTACGTTCGACAGGACCTGTGAAGCAAATGCCTCGTGAATCTCCACGAGTCCGAGATGCTGCCAGGTGATGCCCGCGCGTCGCAGCGCTGTCGGCACGGCGTACGCGGGCCCCATCAGCAACTGCCAACCCGGATCGACCGCTGCCACCGCGTAGCTCCGCACCGCTACCAGCGGGCGGTAACCAAGCGCGGCTGCCTTCTCCTCGCTCATCATGATCACCGTCGCTGCGCCGTCGGTGAGCGGCGATGCGTTGCCGGCGGTCACGCTGCCGTAGCGTCGGTCGAACACCGGCTTGAGCTTCGACAGTTGCTCCAGCATGGTGTCCGGACGGATCAGGTTGTCCGCGCTGACCACCTGGTCCATGTCGCGACCGCCGAACCACGGGACGATCTCGTCGGTGAGGCGACCGTCGGCCGTGCCCGCCGCCGCGCGCTGGTGGCTCATCAGCGCGTACGCATCCTGTGCCTCGCGGGTGATGCCGTTCTCCTTGGCCATCTTCTCCGCCGATTGCCCCATCGATTCGCCGGTCGAGGGCTCGGCGATCGCCGGTGACACCGGCTTGAGGTCGCGCGGCCGGACCGATGCGAACGCGCTGAGTCGCGCGCCGAGTGACCGCGCCTTGCTCGCCGCGACGAGCGTGCGTGCAAAGCGGCGGGTGTGCAGGATCGGCACGTCGGACAGCGTCTCGACACCGCCGGCCAGGACCACGTCGGCATGCCCCGCGATGATCTGGTCGGTGGCGTTGCATATCGCCTGCGCACCCGATGCACATGCGCGGTTGAGCGAGTAGCCCGGCACGGTGCGCGGCATCTGTGGCAGTAGCGCGATCTCGCGCGCGACATTACCGACCAGCGGCGACACCACCACCTGTCCGTAGATGACCTCATCCACCTCGTTCCCGGGTAGCTCGCTCCGGTAGAGCAGTTCCCGGGTGCAGTGACGGGCCAGATCGGTGGCAGAGGCATCGGCGAGAGTGGTGCCGGCCTTGGCAAAGGGCGTGCGGAGGCCGGCGATGACAACAGCTCGGCGGCCGGGGCGCGGGGTGATCATCCCTGAAAGCTAAGGGGAACCGGGGATCGCGCGAGAGCGGTCGTGTATCTTTGCACCGTTACCCATGAGGGAGCTTGTCGTGGCAGCGATCGATCCCGAGCAGCCAGAATTCGGCATCCCCGCCGAGGCGGTCTACACCGCGGTGCTCGAAGCCCAGTCCGCCGTTCCATTCGAGGCCGCACCGACGAGCAATGGCTCGGGGCCCACCGCGGCGGCACCCGCCGCCCTCCCCAACCCGCCTGCACCGCCGGTTCCCGAGGGCGCGGTCCAGCTCAAGGGACCGCCGCTTCGGTTGGCGCAGAACATGGACGCATCGCTCTCGATGCCCACCGCCACGACCTTCCGCGAACTGCCGGTCCAGGCGCTCGAGGCCCGCCGCGCCGAGATCAATGGCGCCCTCAAGGCAGCGGGTCGGAGCGAGAAGCTCTCGTTCACCCACCTGATCGCGTGGGCGCTGGTTCGCGCCAGCCGGGATTTCCCGGTCATGGGGACGAGCGTGCTGCTGTCGGGCGGCAACACCTACCGGATCGACCCGAAGCACGTCAATCTGGGCCTGGCCGTCGACGTCGAACGGAAGGATGGCTCGCGTGGCCTCGTCGTCCCGGTACTCAAGCAGGCCGACACCATGGACTTTGCGGCGTTCCTCGCCGCGTATGAGACCATCGTCGACAAGGCGCGCAACAACCGGCTGATGCCCGACGATTTCGCTGGCGCCACGATGACGCTGACCAACCCAGGCGGACTGGGCACCGTCGGGTCGGTGCCGCGATTGATGATGGGCCAGGGAACGATCTTCGCCACCGGCGCGATCGCCTTCCCGCCGGCCTTTGCGACCGCCGACACGGCCACGATCCGGCAGCTCGGGATCTCGAAGGTGATGATGCTCACCAGCACCTACGATCACCGCGTGATCCAGGGTGCCGAATCGGGGAGTTTCCTGCGACTGGTCGACCAGTTGCTGCGCGGCGATCAGGGTTTCTACGAGGAAGTCGCAGGCGCCATTGGGATCACGATCGGTGCCGCCCCGGCCGCAGCAGCGCCCGCAACGGCCGCCGCGCCGGCGGCGCTGATCCCGGGCTCCGCGGTCGCCACGACGGCGCAAGGGGACGCCGTCGCCGCCGCCATGATGTTGGTCAACGCCTATCGGACCCACGGTCACCTCGCCGCATCGCTGGACCCGCTCGGCACCGAGCCCGTCGGCGACCCGGCGCTCGATCCAGCGTCGGTCGGTCTCACGCCAGAGGTGATGGCCGCGATTCCCGCCGCACCCCTGCGTGTGGCGGTCCCGGGCAGCACCCTGGCCGATGCGCTGGCAAATCTTCGCGCCACCTACTGCGGTACGATCGCCTATGAGGTCGAGCATATCTCGTCGCACGAACGGCGCGCGTGGCTGCGTGAGCAGATCGAGTCGGGGGCGCACCGCGCCAAGCTGAGCGACGACGACAAGAAGGCGGTGCTGGCCCGACTCACCCAGGTCGAGGGCCTGGAGCGCTTCCTCGGCAAGGCATACCTGGGGCAGAAGCGATTCTCGATCGAAGGCGTCGACATGCTGGTGCCGATGCTCGACCGCACCTTCGAGATCGCATCCGACGCGGGTGTGCGCGACGTGGTGCTGGGCATGGCGCACCGCGGTCGGCTCAATGTGCTGTCGCACTCCGTCGGCCGCCCCTATGAAACGCTCTTCGCAGAGTTCGAGGGCGCGCGGCACGAATCACAGACGTATGCGCCGGATGGTGGCACCGGCGACGTCAAGTACCACGCCGGGGCGCAGGGAGCGTATGCGGCGCGGAATGGCAGGTCATTGGGCGTGACGCTGCTGCCCAACCCGAGCCACCTGGAGTTCGTCGGCGCGGTGGTCGATGGTCGTACCCGCGCGCTGCAGACCAACCGTCGCGGACGCGATGCGCATTTCGACTCAACGATCGCGCTGCCGGTGGTGATCCACGGCGACGCCGCATTCCCCGGGCAAGGCATCGTGGCTGAAACGCTCAACCTCGGCGGACTCGACGGCTACCGCACCGGCGGCACGGTGCACCTGATCGCCAACAACCAGGTCGGCTTCACCACCGACCCGGGCGAGGCGCGTTCGACCCGATATGCGTCTGACCTCGCGAAGGGGTTCGACATCCCGATCATCCATGTCAACGCCGACGACCCCGAGGCGTGCCTCTCGGCGATCGAGCTCGCGATGGCATATCGCATCACCTTCCAGGATGACGTGGTGATCGACCTTGTCGGCTATCGCCGTCATGGGCACAACGAGGGCGATGAGCCCAGCTACACCCAGCCGACGATGTACAATCGGATTCGTGACCTGCCCACGGTGCGCCAGCGCTACGCGACAGCCCTCGAGGCGGAGGGAACGATCGCCGCTGGTGAGGGCGATGCGATGGCCGAGGCGATGTACCAGCACTTCGTCGAGACCCAGACATCGTTCAAGGCGTCGTTGGCAAGCAATCGCCCCCGCGAAGAGACGCCGCGCGAACCCGGTTCGGTCGAGTACACCGACACCGCCGTCGATGCCGAGACGCTCACCGCACTCAACGAGCAACTCCTGGCGTTTCCGGCAGGGTTCGCGGTGCATCCCAAGCTTGCCCGACAGCTCGAGCGGCGGCGAGGCACGCTGCAGGATGCGCACGGGATCGAGTGGGGCCACGCCGAGGCCCTGGCGTTTGCGTCCCTGCTGGTCGAAGGCACGCCTCTACGGCTCACCGGCCAGGATGTCGAACGCGGCACCTTCTCGCACCGTCACCTCATGCTGCACGACGTCAACACGAACGCACAGTGGGCCCCGCTGCAGTCGCTACCCGGTGCGCAGGCGCCCATCGAGGCGTACAACTCGCCGCTGTCGGAACTCGCCGCGATCGGGTTCGAGTACGGTTACGCCGCCGCGGCCCCAGAAGCTCTGGTGCTGTGGGAGGCACAGTTCGGCGATTTCGTCAACGGTGCGCAGGTGATACTCGACCAGTTCATGGCGGCAGGGTACAGCAAGTGGGGCGTCACGTCACGCCTCACGCTGCTGCTGCCCCACGGCTACGAGGGACAGGGCCCGGAGCACTCAAGTGGGCGGGTCGAGCGGTTCCTGCAGTCGTCCGCCGAGGGGAACATGCGGGTGGTGAACTGCTCCACGTCGGCGCAGTACTTCCACGTGCTCCGTCGCCAGGCGCGCTGGTCGATGCAGCGCCCGCTCGTGATCATGACCCCGAAGTCGCTCCTGCGACTCCCGGCCGCAAGTTCTTCGCTCGACGACCTGGCGAACGGCCGATTCCATACTGTGATCGATGATGGGCGATCCAATGACGACGCCGCGAAGGCGAAGACGATCGTGCTCTGCAGCGGCAAGGTCTATTACGACCTGATGGACGAGGCGGGCGATGGCGCGGTGCCCGTGGTCCGGGTCGAACAGCTCTATCCGTTTCCGGAGCAGGAGCTCCGTGAGCTGCTCGATCGGTACCCGGCCGTCACTGAGGTGGTGTGGGCTCAGGAGGAGCCGCGCAACATGGGCGGGTGGACGTTCGTCGAGCCCCGCCTCCGAGCGGCGCTAGGCGACGGGGTGCAGCTCCGCTACGTGGGACGCCCCGAACGGGCCTCGCCCGCCGAGGGCTATCCGGGGGCGCACAAGGCCGAGCAGGCGCGGATTGTGTCGGAGGCAATGGGCGGCTGAGGCGCCCCTGATTCAGCTCGGAGGGAGCAGCGGACGCTCGCTCGCCTGACGCGCGAGCTGCTTCAGCGGGTCCGACAGGTGCTCGCCGTAGTGCAGCAGGAACACGCCGCGGGCGCGGCGCGCCATCAGGAATGCCATCAACGGCGTATCGGCCTTCGCGGCGTTGCACGGCCGGCAGGCGAGTACGAGGTTGTCGGCGCGATCGTACGCAGACTGGCCGCGTCGCGGGCGGACATGGTCCAATGTGATGGTTTCGGCTGGAACGCGGGTGCCGCAATAAGCGCACACTGAGCCGTGGCGCGCGAGCAGCCATTCACGGTGCGATCCGTAGGCACGACCAGGCGATCGGCGAAGCCCACCACCCTTCTGCGCTGTTCCTGTCTCTTCTGCTTCTTCCACTGGCGGGGCAACGGCGGTGCCGCCCCGGCGTCTCGAACGGGCCACGTAGATCCTTCTCGGTTACTGGGTCCAGCGCGGAAAGATAATCGGGGAGACTAGAGACTAGAGACTAGAGACTAGAGACTAGAGAACGGAGAACGGAGAACGGAGAACGGAGAACGGAGAACGGATGACCGATGACCGATGACGGATGAGATGCGTCTTGGGCCCTGCCGGCTTACTGCTCAACGGCTTTCCGACTTCCCTCTACCCCCCCACAGCCACCAACCACGCTGCCAGCAGAATCGCCGCCACCGCCACCAAAACCCGGCTCATCACCGACTGCGGTAGCCGCGCACCGTGGCTTGCCCCATCGAGGAACGACGGAATCAGCATCGGGTGGCGGGCACGAACGGCATCCAGCGACCCGAGAACCTGCTCGGCCCGATCGGGGCGTCGGGACACATCGGGGTCGACCATGCTGTCGATCAGGTGATGGAGCTCGGGCGGGAGTGCCCGGCGGTGTCGTGATAGCGGCAGCGGCGTCTCGGCCGGGAGGTCGCCGGCAAAGAGTGCATACGCCACCTGGCCCAGGGCGTCGAGGTCGTCCCGGACCGTCCCGGCACCGGCAGTGTCGACTCCGCCCAACACCGCGCCGCGGTCGGTCAGGTAGACAGCGTCGAGGTCGAGCGCACCGTGAGTCAGGTCGCGACGATGGAGTGACGCCAGCGCCCTGGCAAGGTCCCGCAGCGCCGCGATCGACTCGTGAACCGGAAGCGCGGACCGTCGCGCTAGCCGCTCCCGCAACGTAAGCCCCTCAGGCCGGGCGGTGACGAGGCAGGCGTGCCCGTCGACCTCGGCGGTGTCCCCGGGGGCCACGAGCGCCGCGTGCTGCGCCGCTCGAAAGCGGTCGACCATGCTCCTCAATGCTTCAGGCGTGGGACCGATCGGTGCCCGCGGGTAGACCGTCACGAGGGCGGCGTCGCGACCCCGGGTCGCCGCATAGCGGTACGACCCATCGGGCGATGGCAGTCGATCGCCGATCATCAGGTCGCCGCCGATCGCCAGGCGGATGCGTGCACGCAAGCTGTCATTGCTCATACCGGCCCGTTGAGGTCATGGTCAGGGGGTCGGGCCGCTCAAAGCGGCCGGAGCATCCCATCCATGCATCACGCGTGCCGGAACCGAATTACCTGGGCGCGATGGAAACCGGCGAACCGCCGAGGTCCCAGATCCCAATCGGGGCGCCATGTCCACGTTTTGTGTGTCACGATTGCAACATTAGCCCGGTGACAGGCGGGGCCCGTCCGCCCATCTTGCCTGCCTTCCGCCCTACCGGCGCGCAGCGCCCGGTCACACCGTTGCTCGCATTACGCGGGGCCCATGAGACGGACAAAGAAGAAGCCGACAGAACCGGCACTGACCCCCGCCGTGGCGGCTGCCGGTCGTCTGGTGGAAATCGACATTCTCGCCGCGATCACGGTGGCGATTTGCGTGGCGCTGGCCTATGCGACTCGCAACAGCATAAACCCCGATGGTGTGTCGTACCTCGATCTCGCCGGTGCACTCCGCCGCGGCGACTGGTCGGCGTTCGTGCAGGGCTATTGGTCGCCACTCTACCCGGCCCTCCTCGCCATTGTGGGTAGCGCGTCGTCGTTCGAGGGCAACGCCTTCCTCCCCACCGTCCATTATCTCAACGCGGCCATCGCCGGCGTCGGCGTGGCGGCAATCTGGAGGTGGAGCCATCAGGCAGGCGATCGATTCGTCGCCCGCGCAGGCATGGCCACGTTCATCATGGCCGCTGCCCGACCATTGCGGATCGAGTCCGTGACCCCCGACCTGCTGCTGCTCTCGTTGATGGCATGGACGACGTACGAACTCATCGCCCATCGCGGTGAACGCTGGATGCGGCTCGGTTTACTGCTCGGCGTGTTGTTTCTCGCGAAGACAAGCGTCTGGCCGTGGCTGGTGGTGGTCACGGTGGCGCGAGTGGCGACCGCGCAGGGTCGCGCGGCGCGCGGGATCGCGTTGCGCGCCAGCGGCGTGATGCTGCTCGTAATGGCGCCCTGGGTCGGTGCGATGAGCAGCAGTGCCGGCCACCTGACGATGTCGTCCACCGGTCGACTCAGCCTCTGCTGGTACCTGGAATCATGTGACGGCCGGACGCCCGACACCCACGTGGGTGATCACGAGCGCTACAAGCAGCTCGCGCTTGATGACGGGCAGACGGTTGTGGTGGCAGGCCTCGACGACCTGCGACGATGGACCTACCTGCCATGGTCAGATCCTACCGCGTGGCAAGCCGGTGTGATCACCCAGAACAGCACGCCGCCAACCATCGGCGCCCTTGTTTCCTACTGGGCGAAGCAGGCGTACTACGCCGCCGCCTGGATCTCGCCGGTTGTGATGCTGGTGCTCGTGCCGTTCGCCCTGGTGCATCGGCGGAGGCGTGAAGGCGACATGCCCGATCCCGCGCAACGCAACTTGCTGGTGCTCGCCGGACTGGGCCTGGCAGGCGTCGCGCAATTCGTGGCCGTCCACGCCGAACCACGACTAATCGCTCCGTTCGTGCTGTTGATGATCATGGCGCTGATGACATGGCTGCGGATGAGGGCGCCCACCGATGACTCGGTCGCCGCGCCGGCGCGGCGATGGCGGGTCGGCGTGACTGCAGCCATGGCAACCATTGCGCTGATACTCGGTGCCGGTCGAATCAGCGGTGAAATGGAGGCGAGCGGTGAGGTGGCACAGCGTTTCGCAGTGATCGAGTCGCGATTCCGCGTGAACGGCACCGGGATCGACCGGCGGGTCGCCGTGATCGGCTACGCCATGCCGGCCATGGGCGACCTCTGGCGGGCGCGGGCACGCGTGGTGGCGCAAGTGCCGCCCGATGCAGCGGTCAAGATCGGCCAACTCCCCGCCGACAAGCAGGTGGAGGAGCTGCGTCGCATCTTCGGTGGCGTTGCGCACGCCGCCTGGCTGGTCAATCCAGACGGCCGGTTTCAGTGGGTGAACCTGGGCGAATAGCGCCCCTACTTCTTCTTGCTGGCCGCCGCGCGCTTCGTGGCCGCTGCCTTCGCCTTCCTGGCCTTCACGGCCCTGCTGACCACTCGTCCCACCACCGCTGCGGTGGCGACGCCCGCTGCGACCTTCATGGCTGTGACGCGCTTCGCTTTCTTCTTGTCTTCCTGGCGTTCCGCCACCTTGGTCTTGACCTGCCGGGCAACCGCAACGGCAACTGCGGCCGCAGCGGCACGCGCGCCGGACTTGGCACCGGCTCGCGCCAGGTTGCCCAGGACACGTCCCACTGCGGCGGTTCGCGACGGCTTTGCCGCAGTCTTGGTGGACTTGCTGGTCTTGGCCGCCTTTGCCGACGCCTGCTTCGTGGCGCTAGTCCGGCGGGCGGAGGCCTTCTTCGCCGACGACCGGCGCGTGCGGGTCGGCGTCTTGGGCGAAGGGGTTTCGGGCGTGGTTGTATCGGCGTCGTCGGTGGTGGCCATCGTGTCCCCATCGGTGTCGGGAGAAGTGTGCAACTGTTCCATCAATGGTGACGATCGAGCGATGAGCGCTGGCACCGGGGGATCCGGATGGCCGCGATACTCCCCGGTTCCGGTTCCCCATTTACCTTTCCCCGCCGACATCAATCTGCACCCCAGCCTCGAGCCCCGTGAGCCAGCCCTCCAGCACCCCGATCTCGACTCCTGCCGCGTGGCAGGCGATCAACTCCCTCCGGGTCCTCGCGATGGACGCGGTGGAACGCGCCAACAGCGGCCATCCTGGGACACCGATGGCGCTCGCCCCCGCGGGCTACGTGCTCTGGCGTCACTATCTGGTGTACGATCCGGCGCATCCGCTGTGGGCCAATCGCGATCGGTTCGTACTCTCCTGCGGCCACGCGTCGATGTTGCTCTACGGACTGCTGCACCTGTCGGGATACGATCTCCCTCTGGAGGAGATCAAGAACTTCCGGCAATGGGGCTCGCTGACCCCGGGACACCCGGAGCGGGGCCACACAGTGGGGGTCGAAACCACCACCGGGCCGCTGGGGCAGGGATTCGGCAATTCGGTCGGCATGGCGATCGCCGAGCGGCTGCTCGCCAGCCAGTACAACGCCGACGGCGCAATCGTGGACCATCACACCTGGGTGTTCGCGAGTGATGGCGACATGATGGAAGGCGTGTCAAGCGAGGCCGCTTCGTTGGCCGGACACCTCAAGCTCGCCAAGCTCACAGTGGTGTACGACGACAATCACATCACCATCGACGGACGCACCGACCTGGCTTTCACCGAGGATGTCGGGATGCGCTTCACGGCCTATGGCTGGGCCGTGCTGCACGTGCACGACGGCAACGACCTCGATGCGATCGATGCGGCATACCGCACCGCCCGTGATTCCGATCGGCCAACGCTGATTGTGCTTCGCACCATCATTGCCGATCCCGCGCCGACCAAGCGTGACACGTCGGAAGCGCACGGCGCGCCACTCGGCAAGGAAGAGATCGCGCGTACCAAGGAGATCCTCGGCTGGCCGTCCGATCCTTTTCACGTGCCGGCCGAGGCGTACACCGAGATGCAGCCCGCAGCCGAACGCGGTGCCCACGCGAGGCACGAGTGGGAAGCGGCGCTCGCGCAGCATCCGCGTGCCGATGCATTCCGCGCGCAGCTCAGCGGTGCGCTGCCCGACGGCTGGGATGCCGTGCTTCCCGACCTCGCTGCGGAGTCCCTCGCCAGCCGCCAGGCATCGCAGAAGTCGTTGGCCGCACTCGCGCCCGTCATTCCCGGGTTCGCCGGTGGCTCAGCCGACCTCGGCGGCAGCAACGGTACGAACATCAAGTTCGGCGACACCTTCGGGCCGGAATCGACGGGACCGAGGCTGCACTGGGGTGTGCGCGAGCACGCGATGTGCGCCGCGCTCAACGGCATGGCCGCGCACGGTGGCGTGCGTCCGTATGGCGCCACGTTCCTGGTCTTCGCCGATTACTGCAAGCCGTCAATTCGCCTCGCATCATTGATGAAGTTGCCGGTGATCTACGTCTTCACCCACGATTCGATCGGCGTGGGCGAGGACGGACCGACCCATCAGCCGATCGAGCATCTCGCGATGCTGCGCGGTATCGCCGGTCTGGTGACACTGCGCCCCGCCGACGCCGCCGAGACCGTCGAGGCGTGGCGTACCGCGATCGCCCGGACATCCGGTCCCACCGCCCTGATCCTCACGCGGCAGAAGCTTCCCGCGCTGACACGTTCAGCCGACAGCGCGAGCGAGCTGGCGCGGGGCGGTTACATCCTGCATGAACCCGCCGAGGCACCACGCGGCGTGATCATCGCCACGGGATCCGAGGTGTCCGTCGCCATGGACGCCGCGAAGCGCCTCGGCGACGAATCGTTCCCGGTGCGCGTGGTCTCGATGCCATCGTGGGAACTGTTCGCCGCGCAGGACGAGGCATGGCGCCATCGCGTTCTGCCGCCATCGCTCACCGCCCGCGTCTCGATCGAGGCGGCGGCCACCTTCGGGTGGCGCCAGTGGATCGGTGATCGTGGTGTCGCGATCGGGATTGACCACTATGGTCAGTCTGCGCCCGGCGAGCGATTGTTCGAGGAGTTCGGCCTCACGCCGGACCATGTTGTCGACGCGATCCGTTCGATCGCCTGACGTTTGAGGTTGACATGACGCAGCACCCCCTGGTCCGCCTGTGCGATCTCGGCCAGAGTCCCTGGTACGACTTCATCACCCGCGACCTGGTGCGTTCCGGCGAGCTTGCCCGGCTTATCCGCGAGGAGGGGCTGCGCGGGATGACGTCCAACCCGACAATCTTCGAGAAGGCGATCGCGTCCAGCATCGACTACGACGAGGACATCGCCACGCTGACCGCAGCCGGATCAACGGCAAGCGAGATCGCCGAGTCGCTCGCGGTGGCTGATGTACAGGCGGCGTGTGATGTGTTCCGGCCGGTGTACGATGCCAGCGGCCACGGCGACGGTACCGTGTCGCTTGAGGTCGCGCCGACGCTCGCCAACGACACCGAGGGCACGATCGCCGAGGCCGAGCGGCTCTGGGCGCGCCTCGATCGCCCGAACGTGATGATCAAGATTCCCGCCACCCTGGCAGGCCTGCCCGCGATCTCGCACTGCCTCGCGCAAGGCATCAACATCAACATCACGCTGCTGTTCTCGGTGGAGCGCTACCGTCGGGTGATTGATGCGTTCATGAGTGGCCTCGAACAGCGGGCCGAAGCCGGCGGCGCGATTGACACCCTCCACTCCGTGGCGTCGTTCTTCGTGAGCCGTGTCGATGGCCAGACCGACCCTGCGCTCGCCAAGGCCGGCGCGCGGGGTGAGCCGTTCCTGCACCGGATCGCGATCGCCAATGCGGTGCATGCCTACGACACCTTCGGCCAGTCGCTCAACACTCCCCGATGGCAGGCGCTGGCAGCGCGCGGTGCGCGCGCGCAGCGCCCGCTGTGGGCCTCGACCAGCACCAAGGATCCATCGCTCCCCGATACCTGGTATATCGAGGCGCTGGTGGCACCCGACACCGTGAACACCATCCCGCCCGACACCTTCCGCGCCTACGCCGACCATGGCGATCCACACGTGCGGATCACGGTCGATGCCGAGCGCGACGCCGCGGCGATGCTGGCGGCCTACGAAGCGCTGAATGTGGCACCGCTGGCCGAACGCACCGTCTTCCTCGAGGAGGATGGCGTGGCGAAGTTCGCGGCAAGCTGGACCGGACTGCTGGACAGCATCGAAACAAAGGGCCGGGCACTCGCCGGCTAACCCTCCCGCACGACGAGGAACACGCATGATCGGAATCATCAAGCGGATCGGCCTCACGGGGTGGATCTTCATCGGGATGGGAGCGGGCATCCTGATCGGCTGGCTCGCTCCCGAGTTCGGGGCCAGCCTCAAGCCATTCTCAACGCTCTTCCTGCGCATGATCAAGATGATCGTGGTGCCGATTCTCTTTGGCACGCTGGTCGTCGGGATTGCCGGGCACGGCGACGACATGAAGCGGATCGGGCGCCTCGCCGGCAAGGCGATGATCTACTTCACAGTGATGACGTCGATCGCACTGGTGATCGGCCTGGTGGCCGGCAACCTCGCCCAGCCCGGCATCGGGGTGGTGCTGCCGCCGCCCGACCCCGGCGCCGCGCTACCGCAGGCCGCGCCCACGACGCTTGGCGGCTTCCTGGAGCACCTCGTTCCCCTCTCCTTTTTTGAGGCTGCCTCGAAGAACAGCGTGCTCCAGGTCGTGTTCTTCTCGGTGATGTTCGCGATCGGGTTGTCGCAGGTGCCGGCGGGCAAGGCGAAAGAGACGGTGCTCAACTTCGCGGAGGGATTGGCGGAGACGGTCTTCAAGATGGTGAACGTGATCATGAAGTACGCGCCGATCGGCATCGGCGCGGCGATGGCGGTCACCGTGTCGCACAGCGGCATCGGGGTGATCGCCAACCTCGCCAAGCTGGTTGGCACGCTCTACCTCGCCCTCATCGTATTCGCGCTTGTGGCACTGATCCCGTCGATGCTGATCTTCCGTGTCCCCATTCGGAAGTTCTTCGCCACGGTCAAGGAACCGGCGATCATCGCGTTCACCACCACGTCGTCCGATGCCGCGCTGCCGCTCGCGATGCAGAAGATGACCGAGTTCGGCGTACCCCGCCGGATCGTCGCCTTCGTGATGCCCACCGGCTACTCATTCAATCTCGACGGTTCGACCCTCTACCTGGGCGTGGCGTCGTTGTTCGTGGCACAAGCGGCCGGTGTGCAACTTTCACTCGGTCAGCAGCTGCTGATGATGCTCACGCTGCTGATCACCTCGAAGGGGATCGCAGCGGTGCCGCGTGCCTCGCTTGTGGTGCTCGCAGGGACGCTATCTTCGTTCGGTCTCCCGCTCGAGGGAATCGCCGTGATCCTTGGTGTCGATGAACTGATGGACATGGCGCGCACCATGGTGAACCTCGTCGGCAACTGTTTGGCGACCGCCGTGGTGGCGCGCTGGGAAGGTGAAGCCGAATGGGATCTGCCGCTCACCACATGAAACAACGATCGGCACTGGCCCTCACGGCGGTGCTGCTCGCCGCACCGATGTGCGCGCAGTCGCCGCTGCGCGACATCGAGCGCGCCCTGGATGCGGGCCAGTCGTGGCAGGCCACACAGCTGGCCGCTCCACTCCTCGCCCGCGCCGACACCCGCACCCCGGAGGCCGTCATGCTCGCGGCACGTGCGGCTGCGGGCTGGGAAGGGTGGTCGACAGTGCGCTCGCTGCTTGAAAAGGAACCATGGCTCGATTCGCGGTTCGACCGTCTCGGCCGTCGGCTCCTCGCCGAGGCCGCGCTCGGCACTCAACGCAACGCACAAGCATTGATCGAGGCGCGAGCCAGCACTGCGGGTGGATCCGGTCGCGCGGCCAACGAACAGGGACTGCGACTTGTCCTGATGGCTCGTGCACTCGACCGAGTTGATCAGCGGGACAGCGCCGCAGCGGCGTACCGCGACGCCGCGGTGCTGCTTCCCGCGGCCGGAGAGTGGCTCTGGCTACGAGCCGCCGGCGTGACCACCGACGCGGCGGCGCGTCAGGCACTCTATCGGAGCGTAACCTCGGGCGCGGCGGCGCCGAGGATTGCGTGGACCGAGGCGCAGGCACTGGAGCGATTCGGGGATGCGGCCGCCGCCGCTGACGCGTATGGACGACTCGGTGCCACCGCATTATCGCTTCGACTCCGGTGGCAGGCTGCGCGTACCGATGCCGAACGCAACGCGGTTCGCACTGCGCTGCTGGCGCTGCTGCGCCCGGGTGTCAGCGCAAGTACAGCGCGCGATGCACTGATCCTGATCGAACGTACCCCCGTTGCAGTAAGCGGTTCCGAACGACTGGCTGTTGCCCGCAGGGCCGCAGCAGTTGGGCGCGCCGCGCAATCAGCCGATGCATTCGCCGCCGCCGGAAAGAGCGCCACATTGTCGGGCGCAGATCGCTTCGCCTATGGCAAGGCACTCACCGACCTGGGCCGCTGGCCCGACGCTGCGGTACAGTTCCGAGGGGTGACAGACCCGTCGCTTGCCGGCCATGCAGCGTACCTCAATGCCCGCGCGTTGCTGCGAAGCGGTAACGGAAGCGGCGCGGTCACCGCGCTCGAACGGGTCGTGACCACCTTCCCGGGTGACACGCTCGCCACTGGCACCGCGCTCTTCCTGCTGGGCGATCTTGCTGTCGATGGCGGCGATGTTGAACGGGCCCACAAGTGGTTCAGCCAGCTCGGCACCCGCTATCCCACCAGCAGCTTTGCGCCACGCGGTGCGCTGCTCGCTGCGCTGATTCCACTCGCGCGGAATGACGCCGCCAACGCCGAGCGGGAACTTCGCCGGGCCCTGGGCACATACGCCACGAGCAGTGAGGGTGATGCGATCCGCTACTGGTGGGCGCGCGCCACCGCGGCGACCGGCCGGCAGGTTACTGCCGACTCGATCCTCAGGACATTGCTGGCGCGCGGGCCCGAGAGTTACTACGCCACCCGTGCCGCGATCCGGCTCGACACCGTGCCGTGGAACGCATCGGAGCCGCCGCTCTCGTCCGCAGACTCCCTGACGCCGACATTCGCACGCGTCGCATTGTTGGAACGCATCGGTCTCGACACCGAGGCCCGCCTTGAGCTCGATCATCTGGGCACGCATGTAAGCTCGGCGTCGACGCTGCTCATCCTCGCAGAAGCGATGCGGGAACAGGGCTACACGGCACGCGCCTCGCAGCTGGGGCAGCGGGCGATTGCCGCAGGTGCACCGCGCGACGCGCGCATCTACCGACTCCTCTATCCCTTGCCGTGGGCCGATGCGCTGCTCACTGCCGGCGAGCGCGAGAATGTCGATGCATTGCTCGCAGCATCGGTGATCCGCCAGGAATCCGCGTTCCAGCCGCACGCGACGTCCCGCACCGATGCGCGCGGCCTGATGCAGGTGATGCCGTCGGTGGGCAAGGAACTCGGTCGTAATTTTGGCTTCACCGACCTCGATCCGGCGCTCCTCTGGCAGCCGGAACTCAACATCTCGCTGGGCATGCGGCACTTCGGCAACGCACTCAAGCGCTACCCCGAACCGGAACGCGCGCTCGCGGCGTACAACGCCGGCCAGTCGCGCGTCAATCGATGGACCGCCACGCTGCTGAGTGGCGCGAACAACAGGGCGGTCACGGCACCACTTGATGATGTGGAGTTGTTTGTCGAGCGGATTCCGTTCATCGAGACCAGGGACTATGTGCGGATCGTGATCCGCAACGCCGCGATGTACCGAATGCTGTACGGCGGCTAGCGGGTGTTACGGGTTACTCAGCGACCACGTGCTTCATCGCAGCCACCAGCACATCGACCGCGGTCATTCCGCGCTCCCGCATTGACGCCACGGTCTCGCTCCGGTCGCGCTTGCTGAGCTTCCGGCCATTTGGCGCCAACACCAGCGGATGGTGGAGCGTCACCGCTGGCATGGTTCGGCCCAACATCTGCCCGAGGATCTGCTGGCGTCCGGTCGATGTCGCCAGGTCTTCGCCCCGCACGATCAGGTCGATCCCGTGACGGATGTCATCAACCACGACGCAGTGCTGATAGCTCCACTGGCCGCGGGCATCGCGGATCACCACGTCGCCTCCCTCCCGGGCCGGATGCTGCGCGATCTCGCCAAGCAGCAGATCGGTGGTGTGCACCGCCACGTCGGGGAGGTGGACGCGCCAAGACGCCGTTTCAACCCGATCACGGGGCATTCCGCGACAGGTACCCGGATAGTTCCGGTCACCCGATTCGTCAGCGGGGCCCAAGTTTGCACGGGTGCAGGTGCAGCCATACACCGACGCTGACTTCTCCAGTTGCTCCGCAGCCGTAGCGTATAACTCCGCGTGGTCGCTTTGTCGCCACGGTGACGGAAACGTCGACCGCAACGACTGAAGGGACTCTGCGTCTGGGTGAAATCCCAGCCACTCCATGTCGTCGAGTATTCGCTGCTCGCTCTCGCGACTACTGCGGGTCTGGTCGTGGTCCTCGATTCGTACGATCACCTTGCCATCGAGTTCGCGGGCCACGCCCCAGACCCAAAGCGCGTGGACGACGTGACCGAAGTGGAGGTCGCCGGTGGGCGACGGCGCGAACCGTGTCACCGGGTGGGCCACGGCCGACGGAAGGTTGCGGTAGCGATCGGCGACCATCCGGAAGGCAGGGGAGGTTGGAATTGCTGGCAGCAGGACCTCCGGAGTGGTGAGTCGTAGATAGTTAGCCGCGTCCGTCGTCACGGGCGAGACGGCGCAGGCAGGGCGAGAGGCGGAGGGTTCACCAGAGGAGGCTCGACTGTTTGAGCGGCCCCGCGGTGCGCGAGGGCCGCGAGTTGGAGCCGACGATGGTGGAGTCTCCGATCGAGCCCGCCGGCGCAGGCCCCGCCCCGGGCCGCGGCGGGGCGATCCGTCACGCGGCTCGGTCACCGGGCCCACCAACCGTCGGCTCGGAAGCCCGTCCATTCGGCGCCCGTATGGTCCGAGCCTCCTCTGGCGGACCCGTCGCACCTCGCCGCAATAACGGTTACGGCTTACGGCTACCGGCAGTGCGCTGTATCCAGTCCATCACCCTGCGCTCCTTTTCGATCCAACTCCACGGTCCGTCGTTATCTGCGACCCACCATGTCGTCGGAATCCGCCGCAGCAGCAGCTCCCGATGGAATGCTGCGCGTTGGTCTGCGGGTGCGAGTGTCGGCGATGACTCCACCAGGAACAGCGTCGGCGTCCGGATCCGAGCCACATCCCGCAGCGGCGAAGTCGCCAGCCATTCGACGGGGTCGGCGCGGAACGGCAGCATGAACGCGGCGTCGTCGTGCACGCCGAGTTTGCGGCCAGCGAGGAAATCCCAGGGACACTCCAGGATTGCGCCGGCAAAACGCGTTGTGCGTTCTAGCGCGGCGAGCGCGATCACGGCGCCACTGCCGCATCCCCGCAAGACCACCCTGGCGCTGTCGACGAGTCCGGTCCGGATCAATTCATCGACACCAGCAATCACGTCGCCCACATCATCATCGGGAAAGGTGGTGAGACGATTGCCGTGATCGGTGCCGTAACCCGTGGACTCACGTACATTCGGGCGAAAGACGGCGAACCCGGCGTTGGTGATCCGAGTGACGCGCGGATCGAATCCGGTGTCGTGCATCCCGTGCGGGCCGTCGTGCAACATCACCACCAGCGGAACCCGCTGGGCGGGGTCGAAGATCACCGGGCGCGAAACCCAGCCGTGGATGAGCATGCCGTCACTCGCGCGGTACTCGACTTCCTCGGATTCGCCAGCCGGAAGCGCATTGGCCAGTGCGGAATTGATCGCGGTGACCGGTGCGAGATCCCAAGGCTTTCCGAGCGGGAAGCGCACTACTTCATCGGGCCGAGAAATCGTCGAGCGGATAGCAACGCCGATGCCACGATTGCCGATCACGTCACCCAGCAGCATGCGGTGGGCGCCGTTCGATGCCGGCTTCACCCTGCCGGAGCGGGTACTGATGGTGAAAGTGTTGACGGTGCCGCGGTCCTGGGCGCTGAACCAGAGCGTCGTCTTGTCTGACCACCGGACGCTTACCGGGTCGCGGTCAAAACCGATGCTCAGCAATCGGTCGCGACTGCCGTCGGGCTGCATCACGCGCAGGTCCTGGGTGCGGTACGACGCGCTGGTCTGCGGGAAACCCAGGTAGGCCACCGATTTGCCATCGGGTGCCGCCACGGGTGAATGCCAGAATCCGGCCTGCGATGTGAGACGGCGAAGCTCGCCACCGGCGGCGTCAACTCGGTATAGCTGCGAAGCGAAATAATCACCGGCCACCAGCGAATCGCTGCCGGCCACGACAAGCGCTCCGTTGTCGAGCCAGTCGAACGACACCGGATCGGGAAGGCCGGTATCGCGTCCGGCAATGCGGAACCCTACGGGGGTCACGCGCTGCACCACGCCTCCCGTGGATGGCACGACGTGGAGTTGGTGAATCGTCCCGCGGTCCGATCCGGTGTCGGCAGCTGACATCACGAGTGCGATTTGCCGGCCGTCGGGCGACCACCGCGGAGCACCGATCGAAGTGCCCGTGGCGAGAACGCGTTCGACGCCGTCGCCATCCACGCTTCGCACCAGCAGGCGGGTGCCATCGGCGCTGTGATACACCACTTCAGCGCCGTTGGGCGACCATTCGACGTGGGACCCATCGGCCAGCGCTCGCACTGCACCGCCGCTCACGTCGATGATTGCTACCTGTGGCATGCCGGCAATCACGCGGATAAACGCCACGCGTCGTCCATCGGGTGAGAGTCGCGGCGTGCGCAACTGTTCCACCCGCACCAGCGCTGAGTCAACGGCGGTGGATTGCGCAAACGATTGGGCAAATGCAGGCTGCGGGACTTCCGCTGCCAGCGCCAGCATGAGCACCCCGATCATGCGTCTCATGCGCGCTCCTGCAGCTCGCGTTGCACCCGCGCGATCACCATTTCAACTCCGATCCGGTTGTGCCCGCCCTCAGGCAGGATCACGTCGGCCCAACGCTTCGATGGCTCCACGAACTCGAGGTGCATTGGCCGCACTGTGGCGAGGTATTGCCGGATCACGTCGTCCATCGATCGGCCGCGATCCTCGACGTCGCGCACCAGCCGTCGGATGAAGCGTACGTCGTCGGCGACGTCAACAAACACCTTGATGTCGAAGAGTTCCCGCAGGCGTCGGTCGGCAAAGAGCAGGATTCCCTCGACGATGATGATGTCGCTCGGCAACATGGGAACTGTGTCCGACGCGCGGGTGTGGAGCGCGAAGTCGTAGGTCGGCTTCTCGATCCCGTGCCCCGCTGCCAGCACCTCGAGGTGCTCCACCAGCAGGTCGTTGTCGAGTGAATCGGGGTGATCGAAGTTGACCTGTCGACGTTCATCAAGGGATAGGTGCGCGAGGTCCTTGTAGTAGGCATCGTGATCAATGATGCTCGCCACTCCGGTGGCATCGACGATCGCGTGGGCGACGGTGGTCTTCCCCGAGCCGGAGCCGCCGACAATGCCGATGATGAGAGGACGAACCGCCACAGCACGATCCATTCAGTTCTCCCGAACGATGTCAACGCGCAGTTCATACCAGCCATCGAGCTGCAGGTGCTCGACCCTGAACTGGTGCCTGCCCATCGACGTGAATGACGTCTCCCGTACTCGCGATTCACCGGGCGTCCAGTCATCGAGCACCAACTTGTCGTCGATGTACACCCTGATGGCATCGTCGGCGATTGTCCGGAGGACGTACCGTCCTGCAGGCAGCGCCACATCGGCAGTGGCACCGGTCAGCACGTTGGCCTGCGGCACCTGCTGATCGGGCGGCCGGTACCAGGTGAGATCGAGCACGCTGGTATCGCTACTGGCCACCGGGGTGCCACCCAGCGCCCGGGTGATCGCTGCGGCACCAGTACGCGGCGTTGTCGTGGAATCCCACGCAACGTGCACGAGATGCCAAGTGATCGCAGGGACCCAGTGGCGCCAAGCGAAGCGCACCGGCTTTCTCGCCGCAATCCGTTCGCCGAACGGCGTGGTGACTGCGCCACCGTGGTATTCCAGCTCGACACTCCAGTCGCCCATATGATCAGCTGCGGGAGTCACGGTCAATGTGTCGCCGACTCGGCCCGATCGTGCGGATACACTTGCAATATTCCGCTCGGTCACAACCCGCCACGTCCCCACGGGGCCGAGCACCCTGAGACGCTGCAGGTTGGCATCGGAACGCGCTACCGGCCAGAGCTTCGGGCTCTGCCAATCGTACGGGCCCCATTCGTCGACGATGATCGTCTTCCGCCCACGCATCGCACCAGCCGGAATCATCGCATCGATTCCACCCGCCCGCTTCGCCACCCGATACCGGGCGGGGATCGTGACCGGCATTGCCGCGCGCTGATCCGGCGTCATTGTCCAACCTGCCGTGTCGCCGCTCAGGCGGGTGAGCGAATCCACACCGACAAAGGCGTTGCCATCGACACGCACCCGCTGGGTGTTGTCTATCCGGAGGGCGAGACGGTTGTCGGAAAAGGTGTTGCCGAGTATCACGACATCGCGCGAGCGGGTGTCGCGGTACTTCGGATAGCCCCAGTCGGAGGGCTCGACGCGGTTCCACCAGAGTCGGATCGCGGTGGTGTCGCCGCGGAAAGTATTGCCGATGATCCGGTTGTCCTGCCCGTGCTCGATCGCGATCGCCTCGACGTTGTTGCGGAAATCGTTGCCGATGTACACCGTCTCGTACGAGTAGCCGCCCCACACCCCGTGCCAATTTTCCTCGACACGGTTGCCTGCAAATACGTTTCGGGAAAAGGTGGTCTCGATGCCGTTGGTTGGGGCGTGCGAAAAGTCGTTGGCGTAGAAGAGATTATCGTTTGCGCCGCCGTGGCCGCTGTCCATCGTCGACTGGCCTGCCCAGAGGAACAGTCCGTCGCCGGAATGGGTCACCGAGTTGTGTGCAACAATATTGTGGCAACTCTGCTCGTACATCAGCAGCCCAGCGGAATCCTGGCCACGGTTGTAGAAGCCGTGGGAGTAGCCGCGGACGTTCCAGTCGATCCGGTTGTGCATCAGGGTGTTGTACGACGCGCGATACATCCCGATGCCGAGCCCGGAGTTGAAGGAGAAGTCGTTGTTCCAGATGAGGAGACTGTCGGTACGGGTCAGCAGGAGAGCGTTCTGCCCCTGCCTTACGCGGTTGCCCTTGAGCTCGCCGCCGCGGACGTCGACCAGGTAGATCGCGGCGGCGTGCTTGAGCCACTCGTCTTTTTCGTTCTGGTGGTACGACATCCAGTCGACCAGCGACTCCTTCTCGATGCCGCTCATCAGGCGGTTCTTCCAGTTGTACGACAGGTCGTTGTCGAGGAGGCGGAGGTTGCGCACGCCGCGGGCGATCAGGCCGATCCGGTAGCCCCGGATGGTGGCACCGCGGACCGTGATGTTGCTCCCACCGTCAATCCGGACCGCGGTGCCGCTGAACTTGTCGGGACGATTGCGCTGATCGCTGCCCACCAGTTCCACACCGCGCATGTCAACGGTGATATTGCGGCCACGAATCACCATGACGGCTGAGTCGCTGGCGGGAGCCTGGTACGTACCGGGGAGAATCCGCACCGACGACGTGACCACCATCCCCGGGGTGAACGGAATGGTGGGCGACTGGGCGGCAAGGGGGGCGGCCAGCAGGAGCAGGAGCAGGCGGGTAGACATACGGAGGAATCTAGGGCCGATCCACTTATCACCGGGCGGTCCGACCCACGGGCGGCCCGACCCCCGGGTGGTCCGACCCTGCGCCCGAGCCCACGGGTGGTCCGCCCTGCGGGCGGACATCACCCGGGCTCGGCACTGAGGGCGGGTAAAACCCGCCTTGTTTCGCGCGCTAACGGCGATCCCCGCTTGGCATGCAGCAAGGCGGCTATCAGCCGCTGGCTGAAGCGAGCTCGCAACGTTTCGACCACGGCTAGTGTCGTTGCGACGTGCCATCTGTCGGCGACAGGTGAAGCATTCGGGATGCGCCACCGCATCTACGCTCATCTCACATGGACCACTCGCGATCGCGTGACGTGCATCGACGCACAAGCAGCGACTTTCCTTCAGCAAACACTTTCCCGCATCACTCATCAGGAGCCCGCGGACGTGCTCGCCGTGGGAATCGTTACCACCCATGTGCACCTAGCCATTCAGCTGCATCCGGCGACCGCGATCCCGCGGCTACTGCAACGTCTGAAGGGATCGAGCGCAGCGTTATACCGTCGGGAATCAGGTCGCTCACTACGGTGGGCCAGGGGTTACAACGTCGATAGCGTTGGGACACGCGCACGATCGGCGTTGTTGGGCTACGTCATGAACCAACCGCAACACCACCCCGATCAGGCAATCGCGGGGTGGGTGGCAACGGCGAACTCGGACGAGGGTAATGATCCCCGCTTCGCATGAAGCAAGGAGGCTCTCAGCCGCTGGCAGAGAAGCGGCGCTCAGCCGCTGGCACGACTGCACCGCATTGACGTCATGACGTTAAAACGCTAATATCCTCAACATGAGCACCAGCAAGCGGGCCACCGTGTATTTCGACGAGACGGTGCACAAGGCGTTGCGGCTCAAAGCCGCTGAGACCGACCAGAGCATCTCCGATCTTGTGAACACTGCCGTCCGGCACACTCTCGCCGACGATGCCGATGATTTGGCTGCGTTCCGAAAACGGGCCAAGGAACCGACGCTCGCGTTTGAAACCCTCGTGCGCGACCTGAAGCGCCGTGGCAAGCTATAGCATCCTCATCAAACGCTCGGCAGCCTGGGAACTCGAATCGCTGCCAGCGAAGGACCGGCGCCGGGTCACGTCCCGGATTCAAGGCCTCGCGCGCAATCCCCGTCCACCGGGCTGTGAAAAACTCAGCAGCGAGGAGAAGTACAGGGTTCGCCAAGGCAACTACCGCATCCTGTACGAGATTGTCGATCGCGATTTGATTGTCACTGTCGTCAAGGTCGGCAATCGACGTGACGTGTACCGTTAGCACCGACCCGGGCTCAGCGCTTAGGACGGGTAACCGTGGCCGTGGTCCCCCCCCGAACCAGATCTACCTATCCCCGTGCCCCGGCGCGTACAGCGCCACGATCCCCTCTGGTCGCTTCACCCCCTCGCCAGCAAACACCGTAGCAGCCGACTCGCGCTCCACCTCCCCTTCCGCGCCGCCAGTATAGCGCCCAAGCAGCATCTCCACCGACGCCGCCCGAAGCCTGTCGTCGAACACGGTGTAGTATTCCTTCGCCCGGTACAGGTGCGCCGCCGCTTCGTCGTTGCGGCCATCGAGCGCTGCCACGCCCGCCATCAGCGTGGCCGCAAACGGCCGGCTCATCAGGGTGTCCTCGCGTTCCAGGTCGCGGGCATACTTCCGTGCGCGCCGCGCGAATGGTCGCGGATCCGCCGCCGCCGCCCCTGCCGCCAACACGCACCGCGCCCGAAGGTCGACCATCATGATGCGGACGATCTGAGTACGGAGCTGCAGGGCCCCCCGGAGCGCCGGCCACAAGCCGTCGATATGCGCCAACGCAATCACACCGTCTCCGCGATAAAGATGGATGTGCGCTCTGCTCAGCATCGCGGCCACATGCTGCAGGTGGAAGCCGTCGACACCCCACGCCGCGATCGCGTCGTCTACCTCGCGCATCGCCGCATCGGGATCGTCCGCAATCAAGCTGAGATGCGGCAGTGCCACCGCGCCCAGATTCGTCACCGTGAACATGTCGCCGCGGTCCCGCGCCTCGGCGATGTATGCCGTCGCCCGCTGGCGCAGCGCATCGATATGACCGCGATGCCACAGCGTCCATGCAATCACCGAGCGTGCCGTGGCGGTCTCCCACCAGACGCCGGTGCAGCGCGTCCGGAAGATCTCTTCGGCAGCTTGGCAATGCGCCATCGCATCCGCAAACCGCGTTTGGTTGAGCGCAATCAAGCCGGCCGAGAGTTGCACCATCCCCAGCGCGTGAGGATGATCGATGCGCGCGGCCAGCGTGTCGGCCCGCTCGAAGAGGTCAGCCGTGGGTTTCTCTGTGGCCCATCCCCCCGTGCTCAACAGGAATGCCTCGAACGCCATTGCCCGCGCCAATCGGTACGGTTCGCCCGCCTCCAGTGAGAGCAGCAGCCCCTTGGTCTGCATCGATGCGATGCCCAGTGCATCGGGAAGCGACAGTCCGGTAGATACCGACCAGAGGAGGTCGATCTTCCGCAAAACCGACGGATCGACGTCTTCCTCACGCCGTTCAGTAAACCGCACGCCACGAATCCGCAGCCACGCGCGACGCCAGAGGAGCGTTGCGATGATTCGCACCGGCGAATCGGGAAGCGGCAGCCCGATCCGCGCGAGGGTGCGTCGGAAGATTGTCCTGCCCTGGTCCGGATGCCCACTGATGCAGTACTGCGTGGCAGCCAGCCCCTCGAGCGTGAGCAGATCATCGCCGCTCGATCCCACCGACGCCGCGAGATACGCCTCCGCCGAATCGAACCCGCGACCCGCATTGGCCAGCGTCTCACCCAGTTCGCGTTGTAAAGCACGCTTCTGTTCGACCTTGCCTGCATGGCGATCGAGCGCAAGCCGGAAGAGCTTGGCGGCGCGATCGAAAGCGAGCGACGCCGTCGACGCCCGCGCCGCCTGTTCGTAGAACCGCCCCGCCCGCTCGCCCTGTCCCGCTCCATCAAGATGTACCGCGATGGTCTCGGCGTCAGCGTCGCCCGTCTCCTCGAGGGCTTCAGCGAGCACGGTGTGATAGTGTCGCACCAGGTTTGTGCTGAGGTGCGCCACGACACTTTCGCGCACCCGGTCGTGATACGTCTCAAGGTCGTCGGTCATCCGAGGCCCCGAACTGCGGATCAGGTGCCCGTTGCGAAGCACGCCAATCGAATGCTGCAGGTGGTCGTGCGCGTCGAGCGTATCGCTGGCAACCTGCGCCCGCAGCGGCTTCCCGGCGACAGCCACCACTTCGAGCACGGTGCGCGGGTCTTCAGGCAAGCGCACCACCCGGTGCCAGAGAACTTCCTCAAGGTCGACCCGCCGCGCACCGGAATCACCGGAGCTCCACCCACCGCCCTCACTCAGGTGGCGCACCAGTTCAGTGACAAAGTACGGATTCCCCTGCGACTCGACCGCGACCTGCCGCGCCTGCACGTGAGCCCGTGGGTCGCTGGTGTCGAGCAGCGTGAGCGCCAGCCGCTCGGCGTCCACCAGCGTGAGCGGCCCCACGCCGACCTCGACACGCCGATCGCCGAGCTGCATGCTGCGCTCGACTTCGGCAATGGTGCGCAAGCACGCACTGCGCTCACGATCCTCACTGCGATACGAGAGCACAAGGAGCAACGGTGGTGGCGCGGGTGGCTGCAGCAGTTCGCCAAGGAGCAACGCGCTGTCGACGTCGCCCCACTGCAGGTCGTCGATCACGACAACCAGTCGATGGCGTTGGCCCATGCGATCGAGCAACTCGCGCAGAGCTGCGAATGCAATGCGCCGCAGTTCGCGCTGATCGGGAATCGTCACGACCGCCTGCGCCGCCGCAATCGCGGGGACGCGATAGAGCACCGGGAAGAGGCGCGCCAGCACGGCGATGTTGGGTGGCACCAGCGACTCGGCCTCGCCCGCTGACAGCACCATCAGGTGCGAGGCCAGCGCGTCGATCACGGTGTCAACGGCCTTGTACGGCACCGATTCCTGCTCGAAGCTGCGACCAGCAAGAACCACTACATCGTCACGTTGGCGGAGGTCGCCCAGAAAACGATCGAGAAGGGTGCTCTTGCCGGCTCCCGATTGGCCGTGAACATGAAGCAGCGCGGTACCACCCTGTTCGACAGTGGCGAACGCCGCTGTCATAGCGGCGAGGTGACGCTCCCGGCCGATCACCGGCGTGCCGCCGTCCTGATCGGGAATCGGATACATCGCGGTCGCACCCATCGCCCGCTCGACCGGCGCCCCCAGCGCATGAAAGAGGTCGCCGTCGGTGGCCCGGTCGGTGGGGTCGCGCTTGAGCAGGTGAGCACAGAGAGCATCCAGCACGGGGGGGATGTCGGGATCCACGTCCGACGCGAGCGGCGCTTCGCCGCCGAGCTTCGCCATCAGGATTTCCGACTTCCTGCCATTGAACGGAAGTGTCCCGGTGAGTGCTTCGAAGAGCATGACACCGATCGCGTACCAGTCACCAGCACTCGTGGCCACTTCCCCCTGCCACTGCTCGGGCGCCATATAGGCCGCGGTGCCGCCAACCTGTGACCCGGTGGTGCTCACGCCGACGTCGGTCACGAGACCGAAGTCGAGGATCACCACCCTTCCGGATGGTCGCACCATGACATTGGAATGCTTGAGGTCGCGGTGCAGCCGGCCGGCGGCGTGGATAACCCCCACGCCGTGCGCGAGCTGGCGGAGCGCGTCGCGCAGCCGCTCGACATCCAGGCCATCGGGACGCACCCATTCGAGGAAGTCGACGCCCTCGACGACTTCCATCGTGAAGAACCACTGATTGTCGTCGGCAACAAGTTCGTACAGCGCAACGAGGTTGGGGTGCACGATCGATGTCAGTGCCCGGAACTCACGCTTGAATCGGACCAAGCCCAATGGATTGCCGAGCGGAAGGAGCTTGAGCGCAACGCGGACGTCCCGCTCCTCGTCGTGCACCTCGTACACCACGCCCATCCCGCCCGCACCCAGGCGCCTCAGGACAGTGAATCGCTCCGTCCCGTCGAACTCCCTGGGTCCGCTCATTCAGGCAGGCGCGGGTTCGGCAGGCCGCAGTGCGGCCTTGATGCGGTCGAAACCGTTGGGGCCGAGGGCCCAGAGGTGCAGCCAGAACATGACGAAGTCGAGGGCCGCGAAGATCAGGAACGTCCGCGACTCGTGGCCGATCATTACGTACGACACGTAGAACACGACCGACCCCGCCTTGCCGAGAAGGATGACTGGCATGATGCCGAGGTAGCGCGCCGGGTCCTGAGCCATCACCAGATAGATCAGCGCCACCACGATCAGGAAGATACCGTCGAGGCGCAGCCAGATCTCCCCCGGGTTCGGCATCGGCAGTGCCAGCAGGCTGGTCATGAATGCCGGGATGATCAGCAGCGGGACGCCGAACCCGCCGTCATAGAGCGCCCCGATGCGGAGCAGGACCCGTTGGCGATGATCGATCGGCGTGATCACACTCGGATACGACATGCTGGAACTCCTTTTGGATGGCTGGGGCGAGCGGTCAGGGATCGAACTCAAGGGTCATGCTGGACGGAAACGAGCCATCGAACTGCAGCTTGCCGGCGTCGCCGGGGGCGCGGCGCAGGTTGCGCTGCTTCAGGATCGCCGCCGCGATCAGGGGCATCTGCACGGCGTTGATGTACTGGCCGAAGCAGGTATGAATGCCGAACCCGAAGGCCATGTTCGTCCAAGCGGGCCTATCGATCTCGAATCGATTCGGGTGCTCGATGCGCTCGGCGTCGAACATCGCCGACAGCAGTGATACCAGCACGATGGTACCGGCGGGAACGGTGACTGCATGCGCCGTCCCCGCCCCGATGGTGTACTCCGCAGTGGTGGTGCGGAACACACCGGCGCCAAGCGGGCTGAACCGCGTCGCCTCGGAGACATACCGGCCTACGAGGGCGATGTTGCCGGCGCGCGCTGCCTCCTGCACCGCGGCCAGCTCGGCGGGCCGCCTCATGAGTTCGTCGATCGCCCGGGCGACGGCCGCCGACGTGGTGGGGATCGCCGCGACCACGAAACTAAAGAGCTGGTCGAGGATCCACGCATCGGTGATCCCCGGTACCTTGGCGTCCTGCAGCACCAGCAGCCGTTCGAGCACGTCGTCGCGCTGCCCTCGCGCGGCGTGGCGCACCACGATCTGCTGGCTGATCACTTCGCGCATCGACTTTGCTGCTGCCACCGAGGCTTCGGCACTGCCACCCTTCGGCAGGAAGAGATATCCCGACATCTCCGCCGACTGCGTGGCGAACGCGCCGCCCGGGGGGTTGGGCGTGCCGAAGTAGTCGCCCACCAATGCCGTGGGGACCGCCGACGTGAGCCCCGACACCACGTCGAGCCGGCCACCCGACGCCTTCACCAGCGCGTCGGCGATGTCGCGCACGAATGGTACGACCCGGTCGGGGATGTCCTCACGGCGCACCACCATGCGCATTACCGACACATCGTGGGTGTACTCCGGTGTGTTCGACATCCCGAGGAAGAAGTTCGTCCCGCCGGTGAGCTGCGCGAACTTGGCAGCATACGGCTGCGCGAAGATGTCGTCGCGGTTCATCACATCTTCGCAGTCGTTGTAGCGGGTCACGATCGCGAAGTTCTTCACGTGCACAATCGGCTTGATCCGCCGCAGGATCGCGAACAACGGCTCCGGGTCCGCGTGCAGCGCCTCCTTCTGCACGTGCTCGGCGAACTTTTCGACCGCGTCGTGGATCTTCACGAACTCGTGGTCGAGGCCATGGCCGATGAACGGGAAGTGCCGAGCCAACGATTCGAGCTTCTCGAAGAGATGGTCGAACGCATTCATCTTCGGCTCCGAGACCGGGGTGTCGACGTGACGGGGGGCGCTGGCGAGCGTGTCAGAGAGCAAGCGAAGCGCGGTGCGGCTGGGAACAAAGAAGTACTCGCCACCGCGGGTCACCACGAACGGCGGCAGCTTTCGACAGATGTGGAGCGGGTTGCGGCCATCGGCACCAATTACGTGGATGTCGTCGTCCAGATGGCTCCCGATCACCGGGTCCTTGTCGTTGCCCATCCCGAAATCATTGCCGTAGTTCATCCACTGCTGCTGCACGAACTCGAACTGGTTCTCGATGCTGGCGTTGTACGCAACGAAGATGATGCCGTGATTCCCTTCGTCGGAGCCAGGCTCATCAGCTGGCGTCCACTCGCCGTACGGAACACCCCGTCGCACGATCCGGTGCGGGTTGGTGAGGATCCCGCCGAACCCCTGCGCGTCGCGCGGGTTGGCGCGTCGGATGTGCGCACCCATCGGGCACCGCGCACCGGTGGGATCGCCGCCATAGGTGAAGTCGTTGTGACGCTGTTCGTCGGCACCAAGTGCGGCGTCGGGTTTGTCCGGCGACAGCTCGAGTGGAGTGCCATCCTGCCACCGTCCGATCATCTTCGCGGCCAGATGGTCGGGCCCACCCGGGTAGCGCTCGCCCTCGCGCTGCACATAGGCCCGGAACGACGCCACGTTTTCGTGCAGCTTCCGGTAGACCATGTAGGAGCCGTTGCGATAGAGCTGCGATGGCTCCGGCGTGAGCGCGACCTCTTCGTTCTCGTTGCGGTAGCCGAGGATGAACTCGCCCGCCGCGATCGGTGCCCACTTGCCACCCGGCATCACCTTGCCGCGCCCGGGGCGCGATGCGCAGCCGGCACCCGCGACTTCGGGGTTGCCGAATCCGTCGGTGAAGCCGAAGTGCTCCTTGAGCGTACGCTGCCCATCGACCACCAGCTGCCCCGCCTCCTGCACGTCGATCATCGTCACCCGCCCTGCCGCCTGGCGACACTGCTCCAACCAGGCCGCCTTGCGCTCCATCGCAGCCGCGCTGCTGGCATAGAGCGTCACGCAGGCATGCACCTCCCGCGACTGCCAGACCGGCTCCCACTGATCAGGGGCGCTGGTGCCGCGATCGACGAGTATGCTCGCACGCGCGCGCATCCCCATCCGGAAATCGGTGGGAAAGCCGGCGAGCGCCGGCGCACCCAGGCCGAGTGCCGCCAGTCCCGTGAACGTGAACGCCAGATTCACCGTCGATTCGGGCTTGTCCTCAGACCACGACCCGCCGTCCGGCCGCCGATCCTCGGCGGTCGTGACCTCAGGCGTCACCGCCGCAACAAACGCTCGGCCGTCGCGCGTATCATCGAAGCGGAAATGACAGTACCTGGTGAGTGGCAGCCCGTACGCGCAGAGGATGTTGCCCTGAATCTCGGGGAGCTCGAGCTCAACCGACATGATGGCCCTTCTGCATCATGATGCCCCGCTGGTGTCGGCGCCGGCGAGGCGCTGCATCATCTCATTGAAACGCTCCCGCCGACCGGCGGGATCCGCGTGGGTGTTGGTTCCGGCGAACTCTACGAGCGCCTTCTGGGCGCGCAGCGCAGCGTGCACGTCGCCCACCGTAGCCTTCGGATAACCGCCGAAGAGCAGCGTCGTCTCCACCTGGCATTTCTTGATGTAGCGCACGAACTCGCGCAGATCGCTCACGCCCGGAAACGCCACGCAATGCGCATAGATGTCGGTGAGCAGGTCGGCACATGCGGTAGCAAAGAAGTCGAGGAACGGATCAAGCTCACCGTCGAACTCCGCCACGAACAGCAGGTAGTTCGACGCGAGATGATCCTCGGCTGCCGGCGCGTCGAGCGTCGGCACGTCGTCGATCACAACCCACCGAGCGAAGTGGGTCATCGGGATGCGGGCGAACGGGCTGCGCCCGTCGGAGGGAATGGTTGCCAGCACTCCGCGGATCGCGGCGGCGTGCTGCGCGCCGGTGACGCGGCCACCGAGAATCGGCGTGACCACCGTGAGGCCATACACCTGCTCAAAACGGTTCGACATCAGCCGTTCACGCTCGCTGGCCCGGGAGGATCGGCTCGAGCGGGTCGTCCGCCCACGGCGCCAGACCGGTGGTCGCAAGGTACTGCTGCACCGTTGGGACGAACTTGTGCCACGCGAGGTTCCACGCGCCGTCGTCGAAGCCGCGGTTCGCCTGGTCGAACGCGGTCAGCGCCTCCCGCAGGCTCAACGCGGAGCGGATATCGCGGGTACTCGCCTCCGGGTACGCGCCATAGTAGTAGTCGGTGTCGAGCTGGCAGCGCCGGATGTAGGCGAGGAACGGCGTGATCGGCTTCGCCATCGGGTAACGCTCGCTCCAGCGCCAGATCAGGTCCATCCCGCCAGGCACCACCGCCGAGAAGGCGTCGATGTACTGCGCCCAGTCGCCATTGAAGTTCGACGCAAAGAGCATGTAGTCGTGCGCCAGCTTTTCGGCGGGTTGATCGGGGCTGAGCCGGCGGAAGTGCTTGCGGCGAATGATGGTCCAGCGTGCAAAGTGGATGAACGAGAGATCGACGAGGCGGGTCTGGTCGGCGACGAGGTCGACCTTGTGGAGCAGCTTACGGACGATCGGGGGCGATGCCAGGCGGATCAGCACGAACGCCATACGAGTAGCCAGTGTCCGCAGCCCCGGCTTCGTTGCCGTGAATGCCGAGAAGCCGAACGCCTTGCCGTTGAGATTCGCCACGTGTGGAATTACGCCCGAATCAGCAATGTGTCAAGCGGTCAACCTGACGGAATCCCGCAGTGCATTCGCGAAATCCGCCGCGCTGGCGAAGCGCTGGTCGCGTTGCCGTGCCAGGGCCCGGATCAGCGCTGCATCGAGCGCCGGGGTCACTCCCGGCACGCTGTCAGCGAGCGGTTTCACCGGCTGGATGAACCGTGCGGCGATCATCGCCTGCGGCGTATCACCCGCGAAGGGAGTCGCACCCGAGAGCATCTCATACAGCACCAGCGCCAGGCTATACAGGTCGGACCGGGCATCGAGGTCGGGGTCGCCGGCCGCCTGTTCGAGACTCATGTATGCCGGCGTGCCGAGGGCAATGCCGGTTTGGGTGAGCGAGGCGTGATCGCCACCGAGCGCCTTGCCAATTCCGAAATCGGCGAGGAAGGCGTGCGCGCCATCGAGCATGATGTTGTCGGGCTTGATGTCGCGGTGGAGGACGTTGATGCCGTGGGCAAAGCCGAGCGCGCCGAGGCACTGGCACGCGATCTCCACCGACTCGGCGACAGGAATCGATCCATCGCGCTTGAGCCGATGGCCGAGTCCCTCGCCATCGACATACGGCATCACGAAGAACGGCACGTCGCCCATCCGTCCGGAATCAAGCAGCGGCAGGATGTTGGGGTGGGAGAGTCGGCGGGCGATGTCGATTTCGCGGAGGAAGCGGTCGATGCCGCGCGGCTCAGCGACCCCGGAGTGCAGGACCTTCAGCGCGACCCTACGATTCTGTTGCGGGTCGTGCGCCAGGTAGACGGTGGCCATCCCGCCGCGGCCAATCTCGCGCTCCAGGGTGTAGGCACTGCCCAGTGCGGCCTGTAGTTCGGCGAGGGAGTGGTCGGTAGCGGGCATCGGGCCGAAAGTTACCGGGAGCCGAACCCCGCGGCGAGTGCATCTATGATATCTTGGGGCATCCCCCACCAGTCGTTCGCGCTCGGAGGACTCCTGCGCCTCTCCCTGTCGGCTATCAGACCCCGTCCATACACGTTGCTCGCCGCCCTTCTCCTCACCATCGGCGGGGCGAAAACGGTTGAGGCGCAGTACGCCGCGATCAGTGGGATTGTGGTGCGCGGCACCGATTCGTCGCCGCTCGAGGGCGCGACGGTCATCGTGATGGGAAGCGGGCTCGCGGTCACGACGGGGCCGAGCGGTCGGTTCGTCATCACCCGCGCGCCGGTGGGCACGAATCGGCTGAGGATAATCCGGATCGGCTACGCCCCGGTGGAGCGAGAGCTGTCGGCGGCGGAATCAGGCGCTCCGCTCGCCATTTCGCTCGATGAGCTCGCGATCTCGATCGCCGACCTCACCGTGACGGCGGTGTCGCGGGTGCCGGAGCGGCTGGTCGAGGCGCCGGGCGCGGTGGCCTATCTCGACCCGGTGATGGCGCGCGACCTCTCGATCACCGGGCAGCCCGCTGCAGCGCTTGCGGTGCTGCCGGGTGTCGATGTGGTGCAGACCGACGTGCAGGACTTCAACATCAGCGCCCGCGGCTTCAACACCGTCTTCAATCGGCGGGTGCTGGTCCTGCTCGACGGTCGCGACCTCGCCATCAATTTCCTCGGTTCGCAGGAATGGCTCGGCCTCTCTGCGACGCTCGAGGACATGGCGCGGGTCGAGTTCGTGCGCGGGCCGAGTGCGGCGCTGTATGGGGCAAACGCATTCTCGGGTGTGCTCAACATGGTCACGCCGACGGCGCGCGAGACGCCGGGCTCGCGAATTAGCGCGGCCGGTGGTAACCGCGGGGCAATGCGCCTCGACCTCAGACACGCCGGGGTGTTCGGTGGCGACCGGTGGGCGTACCGCGTGGCGGCGGGCACCAGTCGCGCCGAATCGTGGACCGGCAGCCGGACCAATATCGGTGACCTGGCACGCGAGTATGCCGAGGCGATCGACACCGCAGCGCACGAGATTGCGCATCCGTTCCCGGGCTACGAGCTGCGGGCGCTGAATGGTCAGAGCACGTCGGGAACGTTCGGGTTGCCGTCGCCAGCGACAGGCGAGGCCGATCCGGTAACGGGCACATACGGCACAGCGCGGATCGATCACTACGCCAGCAATGGTGGGGTGTTCACTGCCGAGGGTGGTACGGCGGTGGCGAGGAACGCGGTGCTGCTGGGGAGTGCGGCACGGTTCCAGATCACCGAATCGCAGCGGCCATGGGCTCGGCTCGCCTGGGCCACCGACAACTACCACCTGATGGCGTGGTATTCGGGGCGCACCGGCACCGAACAGCAGAACCTGGCGGCGGGCACAGAGAGTGTCGACAAGTCGCACACGTTGCACGTCGAGGGACAGGTCAACCGGCGGTTTGATGGAGATCGCGGCCGAGTGGTGGCGGGAGCGTCGTGGCGTGGTGCCAGTGTCAACACCGAGGGGACCCTTGTGGCGCCGGAATATGACGACCGCACCGATCACTACAGTGCGGTGTTCGCGCAGGTCGAGCACGAAATCACGCCACGCATCAAGCTGGTCGGTGCGGCGCGGGTCGATGAGAGCAACCTGTTCAGCACCCAGGTCTCGCCGAAGGCAGCTGTGGTGTATGCGTTGAGCCCGAAGCAATCATTGCGGGCCACTTATGGCAGGGCGTTCGAGACGGCCAACATTCTCGACTTCTTTGTCTCGTTGCCGGCGGGTCCGCCGGCGGATTTCCGGGCGCTCGAAGGTGCGTTGCGCGCGTCGCCGCTCGGGCCATCGCTCGAGGGTGTTCCCGATGGCACGTTGTTCTCGCAGTCGGCAGCGGTCCCGTTGCTCGCGCTGGGCAACCCCGATCTCGAAGTCGAGCGGGTGAAATCGTACGAGGTGGGTTACAAGGGTGAGTTCGGGTCGGCGTTTTTCACCGTGGATGCTTTCTACAGCGTGATGGACGGCTTCATCACCGATGTGTTGCCGGGGGTCAATCCGACGTATGCGCCGTGGACGGCGCCGGCGGCGGTGCCGGTGGGTTCACGCGCAGCGGTGGAGGGGGCGGTACGCGATGCGCTGGTGGGTGGTGGCCAGGCGTTGGCGGCATCGGCGCTCACTCGTTTGCCTGATGGTCGCACCGCGATCGTGCTCAGCATCGGGAATGCGGGGCGCGCCACCATTCGTGGTGTTGAGTTCGGTGCGTCGGTGGCGTTGGTGCCGCGGGTGCGGGTCGAGGGCAACCTTTCGCTGCTCGATTTCAACCTGGAAGAAGCGACGTTTATTCCGGGCGATGTGGTCAAGCCGAACGCGCCGGAACGGAAGGGCAACCTGATCGTACTCCTGCGCGACGTGCGCGGCGTCGATGCGACACTGGGAGCGCGGTTCACGAGCGGGTTCGACTGGTCGGCGGGGGTGTTCACTGGGCCGGTGCCAGCGACGACGACGTTGAACGCATCGGTGAGTGTGCCGGTGCTGCCGTCACTGCGCGTGACCGGTGTTGCGACGAACATTCTGGATCAGCGGCGGTATCAGAACTTCGGTGGTGCGGTGATCGGACGGCAGGTCACGGTGGGGGTGAATGCGCGGTTTTGAGCGGGCATCTGACCTGTGCCATTGGTCCCGACACATGGGTCGGGACCATGCCGTGTCGAGTCGAACCTGGCACGCCGGTCGTACGCGTCGATCTCAACCCCGATCGAACTCCTGACTGAGACGGCCGAGCGCGAGTGCGCCGAGGGCGAGCCCGAAATCGCGTAGCGCGACATCGGTGCGATGATGTCGCCGATGAAGGGGGCGAGGTACTGCTCCCAGTTGACGAGCAGGTTTGTGAACTTGTCGAGACCGGCGAGAATGGGCGCGGCAACGAACCCCAACTGCAGGATCCGGTAGACCTGATGCGCCGGGGTGCCGGCGGTGGAGGCATGCGGCCCGGCCGCGCGAGCGGTGGTGTCCATAGTTTTCTTCTTCACGTTGGGGGCGCCCGGTGATCGCCGTTACCTGGCTTTGTAGCCAGCGGTTACCTCATTCTTGTGCGCAGCGAAAGCGGCGAGGACTTCTCCCTTCTCGCGCGCAGGCACCTTGAAATGGTCAAGGGTGCGCCCAAGCTCCGCGGCTACTTCGTCGAATTCGGCGGGCGAGATTTTGAGGTCTCGGTGCGCCTCCTCAAGACCCAATTGTGTCTTTCCCGGCTTGGTCGCCGAGAACTTGAGCGGCCCGCCTGTAACCTGGGAGACCCACAGGGTTCGCATGAACTTGAGGCCCGGCAACCGGTCAAGGTTCTTCGTGTGCCACTCCCTCAGGGCTGGGTTCTTCGAATTCTTCCCAACGATCGGGTTCTCCACGACCGCGTCGCTGAAATGGTCTACCACTGCCGCGATGGCGAACACACCACCGAGCCGTTCGTATAGAGTCTTCCCGGCGGTCTGTGCCGAATTCTGTGCGGGCAGGTTGGTCGCGCAGGCTGCCTGCGACAGGACGACCGCAATGCACAGCAACATGGCGCTGACGGACTTCATGATGAGCCCCTTCGTTCAGGTGGGAAACACTTGAAGGGCGGTTCCCGTCAGCCCAGAAGCTCCAGCATCGTCCGGATGTAAGTGCCCCGCCTCCTGCAGATGCGTGGCGAACGGATCCCGAAACGCGTGACAGGAGCCTGCTTCCTTCTATAATCTGTTCTGGCTATTATAGTGTGATCACCACCCCTGTCAACTCCCTCGACGCGGCACAAGCCGATTCTATATTGACGCCTATGGAACTTGGTGAGATGGCGGCACAGATTGCGGGTCTGGCGGTGCTTGACGAGCCGGTTCGGCGGTCCTTGTACTTGTACGTGGTAGGGCGAGCGAATGCGGTGGGCCGCGAGGAAGCGGCCCGGGCCGTCGGGCTGTCGCGCGCCCTCGCGGGATTCCATCTGGATCGACTGGCGGACGAGGGGCTGCTGGAGGTCAGCTTTCGGCGGTTGTCCGGTAGGCAGGGCCCGGGAGCAGGGCGGCCCGCCAAGCTCTACCGCCGTTCCAGCCGGGACTTGGCGGTCAGCCTGCCGCCGCGGAGCTACGAACTGGCAGCGCGCCTCCTGGCGGCGGCGGTCCAGGAGAGCGGCGCAGGGCAAACCCAAAGCGCGCTCGGGGAAGCTGCTCGCAGGGCGGGCCGGGAGATCGGTGCAGACGCGAGAGCACGGGCGGGTTCACGTGCCGGGAAAAAGCGGCTCCTCGCGGCAACCTTGGCCTCCCTCGCAGCAACTGGGTACGAACCGGACCACGAGGCCGGCGCGATCCTCCTCCGCAACTGCCCCTTCCATGCACTTGTGGGCGAGCACAGGGAGCTGGTGTGCGGGATGAACCTGTCGCTGATGGAAGGCGTCGTTGAGGGCGTTGCGCTCGTCGGCGTCACACCCGTTCTCGAGCCCGAGCCGGGGAGATGCTGCGTATGGCTAAGGCTCGGAACGAAGTGATCGCAATTCGACCACCCGCCATCGACGTTCCAGATGTGAGCTGAGCACGAGGACAACAGTGGAGAGCCCGGGGGAGGGGTCAGATACGCGGGCTATGAAGCGGGTGTGGATGGATTGTCATCGGCAGGCACCAACGCCCTCCGCCGTACGTCGGCGACGAGCGCCATCCCGACTCCGGTGCCCAGCACGGCTATTCCGATGATGGGCAATGCGATGCTCCAGAGTAGCGCCCGCCCCCCGTAAGCAGCGGCACCACAACGAGCATTACCAATGGCCCCGCGATGCAAGCCACCATGCTAGCTCTCGCCCCCGCGATCCGCTGCTCGGGCCGCGCTGCGGGAGAAAACGCAGCAGAGGTCGCGAATGCCGCCCCCAGTGCGGCACCGATGAGACCGAACCTTACAAAGGCCCCGAAAACACTCGGCGCGCCAGGCTCCCCAGACAGAGCGGGGACGAGAACTAAAGCGATCGCCCATCCGAGGGCGCAACAGACGCCCGTGATGATTCCGGCGGTGAGGCTGACAACGATTCCGGCTCTGAGTCGTCTACTCATTTCCATATGCGTCGGCTCCGGCTCCATAACAAGTATTGGATCTGTAAGGGGCGCTGCCTACACGGCATAAATCAGTAATTCCCGACACTTCCAGCGCTGGCCAAGCTCAGCCTCTTGAATCCGTCTACCCCTTCACCGCACCGATCATGTGGTCGATCACGATGCTGTGTTCGCGCTGCGGGCTGAACATCACGATCTCGGCGTCCTCCTCGACCTTGACGTTGTGACCGGCCGGCCAGTAGAACAAATCGCTGGCTTTGACCGTCTCCTGCACACCATGACCGTCCGTAGTCGTCAGGGTGCCACGCAGGACGTAGCCCCAATGCGGGCACTGGCACAGGTTGCCTTCGAGGCCCTGGAACAACGGCGTGGTATCGACACCCGCCGAAAGACTGAAGTACTCCGCGCTGATCTTGCCGAGCCCGGTGGCGTCCCCGAAATTCATCTGCTGACGAATCACGGCGCCCGGGATCTCCATCCTGACGTCCACATCTTCTTTGGCAATTCTCATCGGTGTCTCTCCTGAGTTGAATTACAGATTGTCCAAGCGGTCAGGCCGTATCATCACTGCCCCCAAATGCATACGGATAGAAACGCGTTACCCGACGCGAAGCAAGTTGAGCCTCAAGATCGACACGTCGTCCGCCGCACGCTCCGGGGGGTGGACTCACCCACGGCGTGCTGCCTTAATTGCTGCAATGTCGATTTTTGACATGTCCATCATGGCGTACGCTCGACCACGAGATGCTCGACCGTGCAAGTGGGGTCAGGCCAGCGCAGTGGGCCTGAGCCGCCTAGGGCACGCGGATCGACAAGCAACTCAGCCCGCCGTCCATCTTCCGGAACTCCGACATCTCGAGCGGCACCACCTGATACCCCATCGCGGCCAGCGTGGCCGCAATGAGCGGATACCCCGCCGGCACCAGCAGCACCTCGTTGACTCGCACACAATTGGCTGCATACAATTCATCAAGAGGCACCGTGATCACATCGTACGCCGACAGCGCGGGGTGTAAGGCGAGCGATGGCACTGCCAGCAATTGCCTGTCGCCAAGCCAGACGAGACCACTCTTGAGATGGAGCAGCGTGGGGTCGTCGCGGATGGTGACCGTGCTCGACGAATAGCCGAGGCGATCCAGGCAGCGCGCCAACTGCTCGGCGCCCGCCTCGTTGGTGCGGTGCGACAACCCGATGAAGAAATGGTTTCCGGCCTGACAGATGTCGCCACCGTCAACCGTGCCCGGTTCGGTGATCGCGTCGAGTTGGTGGCCCAGCATCCGCTCAAGCGCGGCACGCATGGCGAACACCTCCCCGGCGCGGCGCGGCGCACCCGGGCGACAGAGAATTGCGCCGTGCGCCGTCACGATCGCGGTGTCCTCCACGAACGTACCGTCTGGGTGATCGCTGTCTGACGTAAGCGTCGTGACCTGCACACCGGCGGCCTCGAGCGCCGCGACGTACGCAACGTGTTGCGCACGCGCGCGCGCCAGATCCGGGGCACCAAGGTCGGCGGTGGTGAGCCCGCTGGCGTAGCTGTCCGCAGGTGGGCACACGATCGCGCGGGTGAAGCTGGGGCCATCGTTCACGCGATGCGCCTGAAGCGCTTCACCATCAGATACGCCGGGTAGCTCGCCGCGAGCAGCAGGATTGACCGGAGTGAATTGGCGCGATCGCTCGCAATCGACCCCACGATGAACGCGATCGAGCCCACCAGCACCAGGCCGGTGGTGTAGGGGAAGCCCGGCACCCGGAAGGGGCGCGGCGTGTCTGGCTCCTTGTGTCTGAGCGCGAACACCGAGGTGAAGGAGAGCACGTAGTTGGCCACGAAGAAGAACGCTGCGAGTGCAAGCACCGTATTGAAGGTGCCGCTCAGGATGAACCCGATCGAGAGTCCGACGGTGGCCCAGTGTGCGACGGTGGGGGTGCCACCGGCGTTGACCGTATCGAACCGTGCCGGCATCAGTCCGTCGCGGCTCATCGCCAGCGGGATCCGCGACCCCAGCAGCAGGAGCGCATTGACGCCACCGAGTATGGAAACCAGCACGAGCAGCCGGAGGATGAGGTCGCCCTTGGCC
Organism: Gemmatimonadales bacterium; assembly: GCA_046596135.1. Taxonomy (GTDB): domain Bacteria; phylum Gemmatimonadota; class Gemmatimonadetes; order Gemmatimonadales; family GWC2-71-9; genus Palsa-1233. The sequence continues at coordinate 10,439 of JBKJMX010000028.1, read as the reverse complement.
CCGAACAGCATGGTACTCGCCGTGGCCGCCACGAACGGATCGCCGGCCATCACCTCGACCCCCAGGACGCGCACCATCGCGATGTTGTAGCTGAGGTAGATGAGCAGGACCACCAACACGCCCCCGATCATCGCGCGAGGGATCGAGCGACCGGCGTCCACCGTCTCCTCGCCGAAATAGAGCGGACCGGTCCAACCGTCATAGGTGTAGATCACCGACTGCAGCCCGAGGATGATCGCCGCGAACAGGCCGGCCCCGACCGGGAGGGCCACACCCGAGGGCGCAGCGTGTGCGGGCACCACCTTCACCAGGGCCGCCACAATCAGGGCCCCGAAGGCGAGCGCCTTCGCCGCGCTGAGGAGCTGCTGGGCAACGTCGCCGCTCTTGATGCCTCGCCACTGCAGCAGGCCGAAGATCACCACCAGGCCACAGGCGACGATCGTTTGCTGTCCCGCAAAGGCCGGTAGCAGCGGCGCGCCGTATTCCGCGAAGACGATCGCCACCAGCGAGATCGACGCCGCCGTCGAGAGCCAATCACTCCAGCCCACGATGAACCCGGGGTAGGGACCGAGGGCACGGTGCACGATAGGGTACTGCGCGCCCGAGCGCTGGATCATCGCCCCTGGCTCGGCGAGGGACATCGCACCGAGCAGCGCATAGAGGCCGCCCACGACCCAGACGCCCAGGAAGAGCGACGTCGAGGGAAGGTGGCCGGCGACCTCGCCGGTGGTGCGCAGGATGCCGACGACGATCGTGTTGCCGACCAGCACCGCGAGGCCGAACGCCACGCCGAGGACTTGATGGAGCGCGCCGCGGCCGCTCAGTGGAGCCAACGGGTCATGGGCATGGGATCAGCCTTGGTTGAAGTGGGGTGCTGGGTCGACCTGCGGCACAACCTCGACGTCGAGAGCAGGTTCGAGTCCAGTGGCAGCTGGCCGCGCTCGCACGTCGCCCATCTGCTGCAATTGCCACAGCTGCCGGTACAGGTCGCACGTCACCAGAAGTTCGTGATGCGGGGCACATGCAGCGATGCGGCCCCCGGCGAGCACAAGAATCCTCGACGCGCCTCGAAGTGTCGACAGACGGTGCGCGACCACGAAGGTCGTGCGGCCCACCATCAGCCTGTCGAGCGCGGCCTGTACCGCGTGCTCGGCGATCGAGTCGAGCGCCGAAGTCGCTTCGTCGAGCAACAACAGCGGCGGATTCTTGAGCAACGCTCGTGCGATGTTGATGCGTTGTGCCTGGCCTCCCGACACGCCGACACCGCCGATACCTACCACGGTGTCGTACCCATCGGTCAACGTCGCAATTTCCTCGTGCACGCCAGCGGCGCGCGCCGCCTGCTCCACCTCCGCATCCGGAGCGTGGGGCCGGCCGCAGCGGATGTTTTCCCGGATCGTGCTGGCAAACAGGAATGGCTCCTGCAGCACGACCGCCAGCGCGTCGTATACCGAGGAGAGTCGATACTCGCGCAGGTCAGTGCCATCGATCTCGATCACGCCGCCGGTGGGGTCATGGAACCGCGCCATCAGGTTGAGAAGCGTCGTCTTCCCGGTACCCGAGGGGCCGGCAATGCCAATCGTTTCACCCGCGGCCACCGTGAAGGACAGACCATTGAGGATGGTGCGGTCGTCATAGCCGAAGGACACATCGCGGAAGACAATCTCGCGCATGGGCGACGGCAATGCCGGGCCGGCAGGTCGATCGGCAACCCGGGGCGCGGTGGCGAGCAGTTCGGACACCCGTTCCGCCGCCGCGCCATGTTCGCCCAGGGAGACAAGTGCCTGGTTGATGTTGTTGAGCGGTCCATGCAGTGCGCGAATCGCAAGCATGAACGCCAACAGCGACGGCCATTCGAGGCGACCCGCCAGCACGTCAAACCCGCCGATCACGATGACAAGCACGATGCCGAGGCTCGCCAGCGACTCCAGCAACACCTGCGCCGTTGAGCGAATGCGCACCATCTCGATCAGTTCGTCGAAATACTTGCGGCCCTTGTCCAGCGCGGCGTCAGCCTCGCGCGCCTCTCCGCCGAACACCTTGATGATCCTGATCCCCCGCAACATCTGGAGGATTGCATCGAACAGCACATATCCGGTTTGACGGACCTCGCGCGAACGACGCAACGCACGGCGTGCGAGCATCATCAGAGGGATCGCCGCCGCCGGCAACACGATCAACGCCCAGAGCGTCAGGCGCGGGCTGAGCCAGAGCGCAGCGGCGAAGAGCCCTATGGCGGTGATGCCGTCGAGTGCCAGGCGGCCAATCGCAAAGATCGTGGTGCGAATCTCGCTGACGTCCTGTCGCACCGCCTGAAGAATGTCACCGTGACTCTGCCGGTCGAAGAACGATACCGAGAGACCAAGGAGGTGATGCAGCACTCGACGCATCATCCCCAGCTCGAGGACCTTTACCATTCGCTGCTGGGTAACCTGGTTGTCGTATCCGAGTATGCTTGCGGCGGTGTAGCAACAAAACAGGGCGGCTGCGACCCCATACAACGCCTGATCGGTGCCGAGATACGTTGACAGACGACCGGACAGGCCCGTATCCGCCGCGAGGATGCCGCCAAGAAACTCCCGCACGAGCAGGATGGTCGCCATGCTGAGCACCGAGCGTCCCAATGACGTGACCACGAATCGGACAACGAGCGACCGACGCACGTCGACAAGCGTCAGGATGTGGCGCAGGCTCGCGATCACCGAGCACCTGGTGTTGACCCGGGCGTTGCCCGCCAGCCGACATATAACACCCGCGCCGAAACCGTCGCGATCCGGCGCCGCACCCGCACCCACGCCGGATCACCACGGCGTGAAGGCGTTAGCGACATCCCGACCTCCGAGCGGACAGCCTCTTCGATGAGTCGATCTCGAGCGGCACGACCCACGTTCACGCGGAGCACCATCGACTTCCAGTGGAGTACCCTCGCGATCGGGTATTCGCCGTCCCGGACGAAATCAGCCGGCGCCGCAACCCCTGCCAGCATTCCCGCTGTCGCCATCCAGCGCCTCAGTAACCGAGGCGGTACGGCGGTGGCGGTCTCGGCGTCCCGGATCTCGCCTGCGACGATGCGCTGCGTGATGCAAGTCCAGTCGATCGAGCGTCCTGACGCCATCACGGCCGCGCCGTCGAGAAAAGTGCGGAGGCGAAACCCGTCGGCGCCATCGATAAAGGCATGGGCCATGCCGTGCCATAGCAACTCGGTGGCGTTCGAAATCGCGAATTCCTGCCCTTCCCATCGGATCGTGTCTGGAGCATTCGACTGACGACGCCACGCCTCCATCGGCGAGAGCCAGGGCGCAGTCGACGTATGGAGCTCGACCGCGACGCCACGCTGGCCTATCAAGCCCGGAAGGTGAAAATGTTCGGGCCGGGCCGGGCCCGTTTCCGTCACCGGCTGATACCCATGCTTCGTGAGCGCGTCGTACGCGTCGTTGGCCCTGGCCTCGGGAACGAGTACGTCAACATCGGACGTGGCGCGTGCATCGGCATAGGCATAAAGCCCGGAGGCGATACGTCGCGCCGGCCCCTTGATCGGTGAGAACGGAATCGTTGCATCCCTGAGGATCCTCGTGACCGCGAGCGTTTCATCATCCACCCGAAGCCCGAACATGAGCTGCTGGTGCGCGGATTCGCGCAGTGTGGCTCCGGCTTCCGAATCGAGCGACACGCCGCAGTCGTGCAGTCGCCGGTACAACCAGAGGGCCGCGCCCTCGCGCTGCAGCAACGTGCTGTATTCCGGACACGCTGACACCGCGTGCCACATCGCGCTGGCATCGGTCGTTGACGGAGCACCACGGATGCGCAGCAACGCCAGCAGGTGCGCCACTGCGTCCGGGGTCACTGCTGTGCTGCCGCTGCTTCGGGAAAACGCGCGATGACCGCGAACTCGTGCGGCACTTCCGATCCGGCCTCCAAGTATGGCTGCCCGTCCAGCGACAGCCAGGCGTGCGCTGCCAGCTCGTTCGCCTCATCGCGTCGCACACCGACGCATAGCTCTACGGCGCGCCCTCCTTGCCGGAGGAGGTGATACAGCACCGCTGATCGCCGCAGGCAGGTGTAGCGCCACGGCCAGGGCAGCCGTCGCAACAGGTGGTCAATCCACGCCGCCATGCGGCGGTCAGGCGGTTCAGGTGTGGACCTCGAGAGCGGTCGGCCGAGCCATGACGTGAGACGGTCGAGGGGCACGACCAGCAACAGGATCGGGATGACCAGCGCCGTGACGCCAGCGCGAACGCGCCAGCCGAGTGGCAGGTCAGTCCTGAGTTTCACGCGACGACGAGGCTTACAACATTGGCGTCGATACATTGCTGCAGGAACGCGTTCGTCGTGTCACGCGCGAGTTCCGGCGCGACCTCGAACTCGGCCAGCACCGCGGTCACGAGTTCGTCGAAGGTGCACGGTTCCGCCAGGGCATTCAGGATCGTGAGGCCAGTCTCATTGACCGTGAAGTATCGCCGTTCTCCCAGATGGAGCACGACGCCCTCGCCAGCAAGTTCTGTCAATCTCAAGTCGGTGTGGCGATGAAAGGTTCCATTCATTGCACCAGGTCCTGGAAGAGGTCGGGGTCGAGGAACAGGTCGGGGCCGAGAGTCGCATCGAAAGCGCGGGACTGGGTCGCGACCCGCGCGAGCAGGTCGAGGTGCTCCTGCGCGTGCACCGTTTCGAACAGCACCCAGATGGACGATTCGATCAACCGCTTGATCGCAACGCCGGGCACAATCGGCGTAACCGAAGTCCTCGCACCGATCGATGGAAAGAGTATGACCTCCGGCGTGACCCGCGCGATCCAGTGTCCGCCCAGCTCCTCCGGACGGAACCCGGTCTTCGCGCGCCGCGAAAGCTCGACGCCTCCCGGGGTGCCGAGCAGAGTTCGTCCGCCATCACGCAACGCGATCGGCGACCAGAATCCCTCCACACCGACCGTCACTCCGTCATCCGAGAGGAACGCGATATCATCGGTGCTGACCGACCACCCTTGGCGAGCGAGCAGCGCGCTGGTGGTCGACTTGCCGCTGAGGGAATGGCCAACGAAGAGCCAGCCGCGACCTCGAGGATCGATCATCGCGGCGCAATGAATGTGATACCACCCTAGCCGACGCAGCATGAACAGCAGCGTGACGAGCAGGAATCCGCGCTCGGCGTCTTCAACATGGGTGATCGCTTCGCGCGTCATGCGGATCGTGGCCCGCGCCTCGGTCGCGTGGACGATGGCCTCAGCGAGCGAATCCTGCCACCGAATGCGGACCGTTCCCGCCGGCGGACCCGCTTGGATGAGGAGGTCCGCTTGCGGAAACACCTCTCGTGAGTCGCCATGCGGAGCGAGCTCGTCGATCACGTCGACATCGAGGTGAAGTGTGCCAGGCCAGACCAGACGCGAACCGTCGAGCCAGCTGCGGAGAGCAGCCGTCAGTCCTGCATCACGACAGGTAAGTACGTAGTTCGGCTGCGGTGGTGCCGTCATTGCTGGCTTGTCCTGAAGTTCAGAATTCTGATGAGGATCCACTCCATTCAACAAGATCAGTGCCACGGTCCCCGGGAGAGGAAGTGTGTCGGGCGAAACTCGAAGCGAACGCGGCTGACGGGCATGATTGGCCATTCCTCGGGGCGTGGCACATGGGTCATGCCGGCAGTGTACCACACCACGACGTCCGCCCCGTCGAGCGGGGCGTCGTCAGCTTGAAATTGGGTTAATCCTGACGTCCCTGAATCCTGACCGGGGAACTCGCCGGCTGGGTAACGCTCGTCCGGTACGAAGGCGGTGACCCACAGCGGATGCGTCGCGAAAAGCCCCCGGCGCCTGATTGACGAACCCGGGGCGGCGAGCAGATCGGGAAGTGCCCCCGGCACGAGCGTATAGCCTGGCGCACCCCCCAATTCGCCGCGCAAGTCGGCGTGCTCGACGACCCAGAAACGCGACAGCGCCGCGGCAGCATCGCGACTCGCCGCGTGTTCGCTCCGGAGGGTCGTCGATTGCCACGCGAAGCCCGTTCCGTGCAGATTGGCGGAATCAACCGGGAGGGCAACGACCTCAACCTCGCGAACCCGGTTGGCGGGCCCGGCGACGTCAAAATCGAGCCGGAAGGAAAAGAAATGCTGGTGATGAATAGCCGCGAGGTGAGGCGCGACCTGGACACCGAATCGCGGATCGGCCCGGTGGACGCCCTTGACCTGCATCATACCGGTCAGGTCAATCTCCATCGCGATGACTCCATCGGGCGAGAGCACCCAGCTGAAGCCATAATCGTAGTTGCCGACGGTCGTTGCGAATCGGATGACCAGCTCGCGAGACCGTTCGGCGCGCGAGCCGTGTCGCCAGCGCAGCCCGCCGTCGCGCTCATAGATGCCGATAACCCCCGTGAGGGTTCGCGGCTCTCCTCGATCGTTCGCGAGCACCGCGTCGACGCGAGTGGCGCCAGCCGGCAGGTCGCGTCCGGGAATGAGGGTTGCGGCCGTTGTCCCCAATCCGAACTCGCCCACGTCGAACACGCTGCGAAATCCCCACGCTGGCGTCGCATCGCCGTAGGGCACGAGCATCTCGGCCACTGCGGCTCGCGCCATGATCGTGCGGCGCGGCGCCTCGCCAACCGCATGGGCCAGCTGATAGAGCACGAGACCCTCACGCGGGTGGAGGGCGAACTGAAAGCTCCACCCCAACCACGTCACGCTGTGACCGTCGACGCGGAACGAGTGCGAACCTGCACCCAGCTTGAACAGCGCAGGTGCTGCATTCCCAGGTAACACTGGCGGCATCGTGTCGAGCGGTGGCGGGTCCGGTTCCGCGTCGATGACATCGACTACTCGACGGTCGGACAGGTCGATCAAGGCGGCCAATCCCTCGACCGGGGCGCCGTCGGGTGAACCCGCACGCAACGCCGCGGTGACCCGCAAGTAGCGGTGGCCCGGCGTCGTCCAGCCGGTGTCGAGCGTCCCAGGTCCCATCAGGACAGCCACGACATCGGCTAGCCCGAGCCCGCGACGGGACAGCCCGCTCTGCCAACGCGAGTCGGTGCGGATGAGCTGCCGGGCCAGTTGGCCATCCATCGCAGTGAATGCGGGAATCGCGCCGGTTCGGTGGGCAACCGAGGTGATACGCTGGCTGTCGAGGTCGACAACCGCATCGATTACAAGCTCGGAAGGTTGGTCAAAGAGTCGGGCATCGGCGAGGCGCGACGGACGAGGACTGCTCGTGCTGAGCGATCCCTTATCCGGCTCGTGTAGCGCGAGCAACAAGACTGTCACGCTGTCATCGAGCAACCCGGCCGACCGAAGCAGCGCTGCAGCGGCAGTGATCTCCGCGGCGGTAAGCGGCGCCAGCAGGGCTGCACCGGTCGGCGAGGTGCAGGCCAACAGACTGGCTATCAACACCGCCGCGCCGAACTGTCGAATTGGATGCACTCCGGTCGTTTCCCCGCGCGTTGGTGTCGTCGGTCGTGGAGCGGGAAACTTACCAAGAACGACGGCCCCCGGCGCGTGGTAGCGCCAGGGGCCGTCGCGAATGCTCACTACGTTTCCTTGGTTGCAGCTACCCGAGGTTACCGTTGCGGAACGAGGTCACCTGGCCGAGGGTCAGGACCGACAGACGGGCTTCCTCAACGAGTACTGGTGCGACAAATGCCTTGCGCAACTTCATCGTGGACCTCCGAATGTGAGCAGGTAAAAGCGGAGCGTGACGCAGATCGCTGCGATGGATCAGGCCTAGCGCGAAAACAGACCAATGCCCAGAGTCAACACCGAGAGGCGAGCCTGCTCGACAAGCATTGGGGCAACGAACACCTTAAGCAGCTTCACGGGACTCTCCGATGGGGATTGTGTGGAGCCATCAGCGTGCAAGCGATGTGCCTTGCGTCGCACCAATGTAAGTGCTTTTGGTACAAAGATTTACACCTGGACCCCGCAGGATGTGAGCCCCTTTTGGCGGGTCGACGCCACTCAACTGTTGCAAGCCTGCGACAGGCAGATCTGGTAAGCCAACTCATCGGATGGTGCCGGAATGGTTCAATCAGCAGCCACAGACAGTGTTTTTCATGCCTTGTCCAATTCGACTCGTCGGAAGGTCCTGGAGCAACTGTCTGCCGGGCCAGCCACTGTGAGCGAACTGGCGGCACCGTTCGCCATGAAACTCCCCTCATTCGTGCAGCACCAGACGATTCTCGAAGCGAGTCGACTGGTAAAGTCGAAGAAGCATGGGCGGGTACGGACCTACGAGATCGCACCCGAACGGTTCAAGGTCGTTGATAACTGGCTGGACGAGCAGCGTCAGTTGTGGGAAGCCCGACTGGATCGGTTCGACGAGTATGTCAAACACCTCAAAACGAAGGAATCAGGACCATGGGCAAGCCATTCGCGGTCAATCCGAAACTCGATCTGGTTTTCGAACGGTTCATCGACGCCTCCCGGCACCTCGTCTGGGAAGCGTTGACGAAGCCGGAACATCTCAAGGAGTGGTACATGCCCAAGGCCTGGGGGCGTGTAGCCGATTGCGAACTGGACGTTCGACCGGGCGGCATCTTCAGCATCGACATCGCAGTGGCAGACGGTCAGGCGTTTCCAAACGTCGGCTGTTTCCTGGAAGTCATCGCGTAGGAGCGGCTGGTCTGGACATCGATGTTGTTTCCCGGCTTTCGTCCGGCGGTCTTTGACGACATCCCGATCACCGCGATCGTCACGATGGAAACGGTCGGAACCGGAACCCGCTACATCCTCACGGCGCTGCATCGGGATGAAGCTGACGTCGAGGCAAATAAAACGTCGGGGCAGCAGCAGGGGACCGAGATCATCGTCGACCAACTTGTGGCGCATGTAAAGTCGATGAAGTAGTTCAGGGCGATGTAGGGCTCGCACGGGACTCGGTCGAGACAGGCGCTGGTGGTACTCGCTGCCCCTGGGTCGGAGCACCCGAACCAGTCAGCCCCAACGGTTGACGCAGGGTCGTATATTGCATCCAACCAAGGAGACTGGACCATGACCAACGATCAGAGTGGCTACAAGCACGACGCGAGCGACAAGAAGCTCGCCGCCCAAGCGGAAGCGGACAAGGAAGCCGGGAAAGTTTCCAGCTCGCGCGAGCACCCGGAGCACGATGCTGACGCAACCAGCCGGCACGATGACACCGGCAAGGATCGCATGTTCGAGGGTCGCGAGCAGCATGATGACGCAGACATGAAGAGCGAGAAGAACCGGCTGGCGAAGGACCAGGCGCGTCACCACCATCCTGTTGATGGAGAGGATGCAGTGACCGAGTCGAACATGCACGTGGAGCGCAAAGGCTAGCCGCCCTTCACTCCCACGGAAATGCGGTCGCCGATCTCCCGGTCAATGTTGCGCCAGTACTCAAACGCACGCTGCAATACGGGCTCGGAAACGCCTGCCTTGAGGTGCCCGACAACGTTGGACACCAACCGGGTGCGCTGCTCGTCATCCATGACCTCGCGCACCAGGGTACCTGCCTGGCCAAAGTCGTCGTCGTCCTTGCGCAGGGTGTAGGCGGCGCGGATGAACTCGCCGCTGGCGTCCCAGGTCGCCGCCTCGGGATAACGTTCGCCGTCAGCCTTCGGGCCGCCCTTCGAGTTCGGTGCGTACACCGGGTCAGACACGTTCTGGACCCGCATTGCTCCGTCCTTGCTGTAGCTGTGCACCGGTGCCTGGGGCCGGTTGACCGGGATCTGCTTGTAGTTGACCCCGAGTCGGTGACGGTGGGCATCGGCGTAGGCGAAGATCCGGCCGAGCAACATCTTGTCCGGGCTGACACCTATGCCCGGCACGAGGTTGTTCGGTTCGAACGCCGCCTGCTCGATCTCGGTGTGGAAGTCGGTCGGGTTGCGGTCCAGCGTCAGCCGGCCGACCTCGTGCAACGGATAGTCACCGTGCGGCCACACCTTGGTCAGGTCAAAGGGGTTGAACCGGTAGGCCTTGGCCTCCTCAAAGGGCATGATCTGCACATTCAGCGTCCAGCTCGGGTGCTCGCCGCGCTTGATGGCGTCGAAGAGGTCACGCCGGTGGTAATCGCCGTCGGTACCAGCCAGCCGGTCGGCCTCCTCCTGCGTGAGGAAGTCGATGCCTTGCTCGGTCTTGAAGTGGTACTTCACCCAGAAGCGCTCGCCGGCCGCGTTGACCCACATGTAGGTGTGGCTCGAGTAGCCGTTCATGTGCCGCCAGGTCTTCGGAATCCCGCGGTCACCCATGAGCACCGTGACCTGATGGGCCGACTCGGGCGACAGCGTCCAGAAATCCCACTGCATGTCGTGGTCGCGGAGGCCGCTGTCCGCACGGCGCTTCTGGGAGCGAATGAAGTGTTGGAACTTCATCGGGTCACGGACGAAGAACACCGGCGTGTTGTTCCCCACCATGTCGTAGTTGCCCTCGCTGGTAAAAAACTTCAGCGCGAAGCCACGTGGATCGCGCCACGTGTCAGGGCTGCCCTGCTCGCCCGCCACCGT
>JBKJMX010000150.1:0-9724 GCA_046596135.1 Gemmatimonadales bacterium | reverse complement strand
ACATTCTGCATCGACAGCGCACAGCTCTCGAACCGGTCGGCGAGCTCCGCGCGGCGCTGCTCCAGTTCCACGCACGACTGGCGCTGCCGCTCGAGCAGCGCGAGTTGCCGATTGCGTTCCTCCGTGTCGGGCCGCTGCCGTAGGTCCATGAGGCGGAGGTCGATGCGGGTCAACTCGCCACCGTTCTCTCCCATCGACTGGTCCATCGCGTGCAGCGCCTGTCCCAGGTCGTGCGCCCGTTGGTAGAGGTTCTCCACCGTGGGCACGATCTCGGGCAACATCTCGCGATCGGCCTCAGACAGCTTGCCCATGAGGGCCAGGATGGCTGCGCGGTCGCCATGCACCATCCGGACACGCGCGAAGTGCTTCCCGAGATCATCGGGCTTCGGGTCGACAACTGCCTTCACGCCCTTGAATCGTTTCGTGGGGTTGGATGACACCGCATCGGGGGCGTCGGGGCGGTTGAGCACGTCGCGCCACGAATATCCCGCCTGCCAGAGGTCGGAGTATCGCTTGAACAGCCCGAACGACATTCCGCCCAGCACGAACAGGAACCATGGCGTGTCGAGCCCGGGTGCGATCGCGTTGATCAGAAAGCATCCACCCGACACCGCGACCGTCTTGGCAAACTCGGCCCGGGTCTGCCGGATGATCATCGGCTCCCCGGTTTCGGGCAGGGCTGCCTCGTTTTTTGCCTTGGCGCGCGCGGCACGCCGCGCCTCGTGCCGCGAGAGGGCGGCACCCGGTGAGCGCACCGGTAGGTTGCTGCGTCCAAGGCGCTCGCCCAGGGGTGCGCGGGGCGCCGGCCGGGTTCCCGCGAGCGGTCGCGGTGATCGCGAGGTCGACGGCGAGCGATCCGTGAGCGGACGGGTCGGGCGCGCGGTCGTCGGCGAGCGGGCGGTCTCAGGTCGGGTCTGCGCCTTCCAGCCCAGCCCGGTGGGCCGGTACCCCGCCACGTTGCGGCTCTCGAGCGATCGCCTCAGGCTGTCCGCCGAAGGCCAGCGATTCTCCGGATCCTTTTCGAGGCAGCGCGCCACCGCGAGTGAGAGGTCTTCCGGAATGTCGGAATGCATCTCGTGGAGCAGCGCCGCCGGTTCGGTGATGTGCTTCATCAGGATGCCGGCAACAGTGGGTGCATTGAACGGCAACTCGCCCGAGAGCATCTGGAACGCCACCACACCCAGGGAGTAGATATCGCTCCGGCCGTCGATGTCGCGTTCGCCCGCGGCCTGCTCGGGACTCATGTAAGAGGGCGTCCCGATAGCCATCCCGGCGCTCGTGAGCGTGGCGCCGCTCGCCCCCGAGAGGGCCTTGGCGATGCCGAAGTCGGTCACGACAACGCGGCCACGCGTTCCCTCAAGCAGGATGTTGTCGGGCTTGATGTCGCGATGGATCACGGACATGGCGTGGGCGGCGGACAGCGCGTCGGCTGTCTCTTTCATGATGCGACGGGTGTCGTCGATCGGGACACGGCCGCGACGGCGGATCCGTGCCGCCAGCGACTCCCCCTCAATCAAGCCCATCACGAAGTAGACGATTCCCTCACCCTGTCCCACGTCGTGAATGGGTACGATGTGCGGATGGGCAAGCCGGGCCGCCGTCTGGGCCTCGCGCGTGAAACGCTCGCGGATCTCGCCCGAGAACGCCAGCTCCGGCGGCAACACCTTGATCGCGACGCGGCGCTGCAGTCGTTCGTCGCGCGCGCGAAAGACCACACCCATCCCGCCACGCCCGATCTCGCCCTCGATCGTGTACGCCTCACCGAGGGCGTCCTTGAGGAGGGCGGGCAAGGAATGGCCTGCGGGATCTCTCATTCGGGATCCTGATCTTGGGCGAGTCGAAGATTGGTCACTAACCCCTTAATCTGCACATGGATGCGCATGCGGGCAACGTGCCAGCGATCGCTGCCGACGCGACAGGTGGCGGATGGGGCCCTGGCGGCGGGATGCCGCGATGGCGGGAAGGTCGACTTGGTCCCGCCACACCGGCAGAGGATGGCCCCAAATTTGTGGCATGCACGATGCCCCTCAGGAACCAGCAGTCGCGCCTAGCCCGTTTCGTGGGCATGGCCGACACACTGGTTCACCAGGAGACCCGTTTTGACTGAAATACTGTCGCTTCCCGTGCTTCCCCTCCGGGATGTCGTGCTCTTTCCAGGCGTCACCTCACCGATCGGCGCAGGTCGCTCGATGACCCTCAAGGCCATTGAGGCCGCGCTCGCGTCACCCGACAAGCTGGTGCTCGCCGTTGCTCAAAAGGAGAACATCGAGGCGGTATCGGTGGACGGCCTCCACACGGTCGGCACGATCGCGCGCATCGGGCAGTTGCAGCGCGGCATGTCGGGCATGCAGTTGCTCCTCCACGGCGAGCGTCGGGGGATGGCGCTGCAGATGACCGAGGCGGACGGCCATCTCGTCGCTACGGTGCGACCGATGGAGGATCTGCCGCCGGTAGACCCGACCGACGCATCGTTCGTGGCGCTACACCGTGAGTTGCGTGCCCGGGCCGCCGAGCTGGGCCAGAAGTCCGGCCTCCCCGAGGAAGTGGTGCAGCAGGTGCTGAATGGTGTCGAGGAGCCCGGCCGTTTTGCCGATCTCGTCGCGGGCTACCTCGACCTCTCGACGCTGGAGCGGCAGGGGCTGCTCGAAGCACTGGCGGTCGATGAGCGGCTGCGGCGCGTGCTGGTGCACGTGCAGCGTCAGGTGGCCGTGCTCGATGCGCAGGAAGAGATCAAGTCGCAGGTGCAGGAGGAGTTGGGCGATCGCCAGCGCGAGATCTACCTGCGCGAGCAGCTCAAGACGATCCGTCGGGAGTTGGGAGATGAGGACGATGCCGGAGAGGTCGAAGACCTCGAGGCACGCCTCGAGGAGCTCGAGCTCACCGAGCAGGCACGGAAGGAAGTCGACCGCGAGCTCGGTCGTCTTCGACGCAGCGGACGGGAGTCGATGGAGGCGCAGGTTATCCGCACCTTCCTTGAGCACGTCGCCGAGTTGCCATGGAACGAGCGCAGCGAGGAGCGCCTGGCTTTGCCCGAAGCCGCGGCCATTCTCGATGCCGACCATTATGCGCTCGGCGACGTCAAGGACCGAGTGCTGGAGTTCCTCGCGGTTCGCGCGATGCGCGCCCGCCGCGATGGTTCGCAACCGGCCCCGCAGACGGACGCACCGCTGTCGCAGAAGGCCGGCGAGGTGCCTGCCAACGCCGATGGAGTGGTGCCCGGTGCCGCCGAGGTGCCACCGCCGGCCGTGGATGCTGCAGAGGATGCACGGAAGCGCTCGCCCATCCTGCTTTTTGTTGGTCCTCCCGGTGTCGGCAAGACGTCGGTAGCGAAGAGCATCGCGCGCGCCATGGGCCGCAAGTACGTGCGCGTGTCGCTCGGTGGCGCCCGGGACGAGGCCGACATCCGAGGCCATCGCCGCACCTATGTCGGTGCCATGCCGGGGCGCATCATCCAGGGCCTGAAGCAGGCGGGCACCCGCAATCCCGTCTTCCTCCTCGACGAAATCGACAAGCTTGGCGTGTCGTTCCAGGGCGATCCCGCATCGGCACTCCTCGAGGTGCTCGACCCGGCCCAGAATGACTCGTTCACTGACCACTACCTCGGGCTGCCGTTCGATCTGAGCGAGGTGATGTTCGTCGCGACCGCGAACTTCATCCAGAACATCCCCGCGCCGCTCCTCGATCGGATGGAAGTGGTTGAGTTCAGCGGGTACATCGAGGCCGAGAAGGTCGCGATCGCCGAGCGGTACCTGGTCCCGCGGCAGGTTGCCGACAACGGGCTCAACGATGAGTTCCTCGACTTCACCGGTCCGGCGCTGCTGGAACTGGTGCAGCGATACACCCGCGAGGCGGGGGTGCGGCAGCTCGAGCGCGAGATCGGACGCGTCGCCCGCAAGGTGGCGCGCCGACTCGCCGACAGCACCGATGAGCATGTGTCGGTCACCGCGCCGATGGTGCGAGAGCTGCTCGGCCGTCCGAAGCTGCATCCCGAGGAGAAGTCGGGCGTCGACCAGGTCGGGCTCGCGACGGGGATGTACTACACGCCGATGGGTGGCGACATCATGTTCGTCGAGGCCTCCACCATGCGTGGCAAGGGTGAACTGGTCCTGACCGGGCAGTTGGGCGACGTCATGAAGGAATCGGCGCGCGCAGCATGGACGTATGCCCGTGCGCACGCGGCCGCGCTGCACATCGGCGAGGAGATGTTCAACCACGACGTGCACATCCACGTGCCAGCCGGGGCGATCCCCAAGGATGGACCGAGCGCCGGCATCACGATGTCCACGGCGCTGGTCTCGTCGCTGTCGGGCCGCGAGGTCCGTCACGACATCGCGATGACCGGTGAGGTGACACTCCGCGGGCGGGTCCTGCCGATTGGTGGCGTGAAGGAGAAGCTGCTGGGCGCGCTGCGCGCCGGGATCACCCGGGTGATCGTGCCGAAACAAAATGAATCCGACCTCGACGACCTCCCGGCCGAGGCGCGCAAGCGACTCGAGATCCACCTGGTGGAAGAGCTGGGTGAGGTGCTGGCGCTCGCACTCAGGGATGTTCGGTACACCGAGGGGAAGCTGCTCTTCGGCGACGAGAATCCGCGGGACGTGGTGCCGTTGTCGCGGCATTTTCCGCACTAACCGTTCCCTACGCCATCTCCACCCGATCGCGGCCCGACGCCTTGGCACGGTAGAGGGCGCGATCCGCGGTCGACGCGACGTCGGTGGCCGTCATTCCGGATCCCGGGAACGACGCCACGCCGATGCTCACCCGCAGTGCAATCGGATCGGCACCGGCGATCTCGATCGGTGCATCAGAGAGCGCCTGCCGCAGTTTCTCGGCGATGGCGCGCCCGTTCGCGGGCGGGCAGCGGCGCAGGATGATCCCGAACTCCTCCCCGCCATACCGCCCCAGCATGTCCGACCCGCGGATCACTTTTCGGAAGATCCGGGCCACATGCATCAGGACCTGGTCGCCGACGAGGTGCCCATGCGTGTCGTTGACGCGCTTGAAGTGGTCGAGGTCGAGCATGAGAAACGTCAGCGCCTCGCCATGTCGGGTCGCGAACGCCAGGGCATGCTCGAGCTCTGCCATGAGCGTCGCATGGTTGAGCACGCCGGTGAGGCCGTCGCGATGGACGAGATCCCTGATCCGTCGCCCGCGCTCGGTGCGGGTCAGGACCACCTGCAACAGGTGGCTTCGCTCGATCGGCTTCGCGATGAAGTCATCACCACCGGCGCGCAGGCCCTCCATTTCATCGGCGAGCGAGTGGCGCGCCGTGAGGAAGACGATCGGCACCAGTGCGAGGCGGGGATCCTGGCGCATCAGGCGCGCCAGTGCATATCCGTCGACATCGGGAAGGTCGACATCGAGCAGGACGAGGTCGGGTGTCTCGTGCGCGAGCGCTTCACGCGCGACCTGGGCGCTCTCGCAGATCGAGACCCGAGCATTCAGCTGGCCGAGCCAAGTGGCGAGAAGCTGAGCCTGATGGGGATCATCCTCCACCACGACAACGTTCGCGGGCGGCGCGCCGATCTGGGCGAGCGCACGGGCGTATTGCGCCAACCCGCGTGGCAGCGTCGTGGGGCCGAACACGGCGTCGACCCCGGCCGCTGCGATGCGCAGGCGATCGAAACGATTGTCCGGGTCGGCGAGCACCACCGCACGCGGTCGCTCGGGCGTCGGCGCAGCCCAGTACTGGGCGAGCGCGAGCGGATCCTCACCCGCCTCCGACCCGATGATCACGAGGTCGGGTCGTTCCGAAGGTGCGACGTCCCACGGATCGACCGGCGTGTCGTGCGAGGTGGCGACAAAGCCCGTTTCCTCGAGCGCCTGCACGATGGCGCGCCGGGGCTCGGAATCGCCCATCAGGACCAGCGCACGCCAGCCGAAGCCCGGGAGACGCCCCAGCGCGAGCGGAATCCCGATGTCGACCGCCGCATCATCAAATGCCGCCTTCAGTTCGTTGATCGCGGTGTCGAACGCGTCGGCGTCGGTGGCGGGGACCGGTTCCGGTGGCGTCATGATCCGGTGTTCCTGGGCCCGGGCCACCTCGGTGACCCGGGGAAATCCATATGAGCCACCGGAGCCCGCAAGCCGGTGGAATCGCTGGCGCAGCGACTCGAGCGCATCCGGTTCGCCGGCGCGGAACGCCGCCAGGTCCTTGCGCAGTTCAGCCAACCGAGCCGGTGCTTCCCGCAGGTAGTCTCGCTGCAAGGCCGCGAACGCCGGGTCCATCTCCTCCATCCCGCCGGCGCTCATGTACCACCCCGAATTTGCGCCAGCGCATGGGCGGCGGCCGCGACGAATGCATCGCCGCTGCCCCAGTGTCCGGTGAAGTGATCGTTGTCGCGGCTGCCGATCAGTGCGGCGCGCGCGTCGACCACCATGATGACCGGTTCGCCGGGCCACTCGCCTCGCGCGACCACGTTGACGATGATCGTGCCGAGCGGGACCGCGGCGGTGGACGATACGGAGAGCGCAAGTTGCGCGTTCACCGCGCGCCGAAGCTGGGGGGCCAGCGCGAGGCATCCATCGGGTGGTGCAAGCAGGTCGACGCTTCGCTCTGCACGCGCGATTTGATGCCCCATTAGTTGAACTGCTCCTCGCGAGGACGTGAGCTCGACGAGCGTGGCCGTGGTGGGCGCTGCCAGCGCCGAGAGCGCTGCGCTCAGCCGGTCGATGGCCTCGCCCTGCCGATCGGTGAGTCGGGCGAGGAGGGTGCTGGGCGGTTCCGGGCGGAAACGCCGCGGCCGGCCGTCCTCCACGCGGGCTGCGCCCTTGGTCACCAACCCCTCAAGGGCGGCATAGACGTTCGCACGCGCGAGTCCGGCTTCACGAGCGATCGTGTAGCCGGTGCCGGGGCCACTCGTGAGCAGCACCTCATAGATCAGGCTCTCCGTCGGCGTGAAGCCGAAGGGCGTCAAGTCGATGGCTGTGCCCATGTCAGGAGTACTCGAGGCTCCATCCAAGCTGTTTGGCGATCAGGGCGAGACGGAACGTGATGTCCGCCTGGCGGGACTCGAGCGTGTTGTCGTCATCCGAGAGCGGCCAGCAATGGTAGGTGACCGGCGACAGCGCCTTCGGCTGCGAACGCAGGTTCTTCGGATGCCACACGCCGTCGGCATCAAGATCGCCGAGCAGTTGGAGAAAGAGCGTGTGTGCGCTCTCGACCGCTGCGATCTGTCCCATGTTCGCAAGCAACTCGATGAAGTGCAGCGCGAGCGGGAGATCTTTCGGCTGTCCCTTGTTGTCGAGGTCGATCGGGTCGCCAAGCACGAGGTGCACAGGCTTCCACGTGCGCGTACCGATCCCGATCATGAAGCTTCGGCGCTCGCAGGGCTGCGCGAGATACTGCCCGAGGCGATCCATGAAGCCCGCGCGCTCGCGCTGCAGTGCCGGCATCGCCGCGAAGAGCGCCAGCGACCACCAGCTCGGCGGCGTCACGTCGGGGGGAAGCTGCCATCCGCCGGACCGCTTGATCAGTGCGTCATCGGCCTGCGGCGAGCGAAGGAAGGCGGACACCGCGGTCGCGACCTTGTGCGCCGACCCCCGCAAACGCGGATCGTCCTGATGTCCCGCCTCAGCCAGCGCGGCGCTCACTCCTTCCCGCACCTGATACCGATACCACTCGGCGTGCCGGGGATCCTCTTCCGCAGCATCGGCGAATTCCCCGTAGAGCAGCAGGTCGGTGTCTCGCGACAGCGTGCGGAACATCAAACGCTCGGCGAGACGAAAGGGACGGGTGGTGCGTGGCAATCCGAGCTGGATCAGCCGACGGTACTGCGCGACCGTTCCCGCTTCCTCGATCTTGTCCCGTGGAGACGGGCCGTATCCGAGGAAATTGGTCCCCCACATCCCGTGCTCCTGCTGACGGGTGGTGACGGCGGATACCGGGGCCGAATGGACGGCGGCGGTCAGCGCCTCCGTCAGGGTCGCCCGATCGACGCTTCCCTCGGGGGAAAGCTCGGACAGCGTACGGAACCGCACCGACGGGCCGCCGTGCTGGAGCAGCCAGGTGAGCGGGATTCGGTGGGAGGTCGGGAGGTCCAGGTGCCACTCCTCGCGTGCGCGCATGATGCGAAAGCCCTGCGGAGCGGGCAATGTAGCAGTCAAAGCGAGCGGTTGTAGTCGGGTCAGGTCTGAGGTTGTGGAGTATACTACGCGGGCAGCCACTTTTCAAGCCGAAAGGCGCACTGGAATGGGCTGGTTTGTATAGGAGTAGCTGATACTACCAACTGATGAATTTATCCTCAGTTTTAGTGGTAGTAAATAGTACTATTATGAAACTACTTGCTCGTGATTGGCGCGCTCGAGTTGATGTGCTTGACGTATGCCGCAACCGCTTCCAGTTCGGGGTCGGTGATCCGGGAGCCACCGCGAGGCGGCATCGCCTGCTTGCTGGCCGACTGATCTGCTGGGATCCCTGTCTTGATCAGCTCCACCAACTCCGCCACGCTGCCCTTGGTGTGAGTGAACTTTCGGCCCACGAGCTTCGTGGTGGGGCCGAGCAGGCCGTCGCCGCTCTTGCCGTGACAGGAAAAGCAGAGCCCTTTCGATTCGAACAACTTCCGGCCAAGCGCAAGTTGGAGCGAATCGGCCACCTGGGCCTGGGCATGCGTTTGCGCGGCAACGGGCTCCGGGGCCGCTGCCAGCACAAGCGCGACCACGCTGCCCACGGCGCACCGAATGAGCATCCGGCTCACTGATACTGGATGTAGAAGGGAATCGGCCTGAGGGCCAATACCTGAGCCATCGTCATCCTCGGTTTGTCGTTCTTGTAGAAGATCTTGAGGCCGGCGTACTGGACCGGCCTCCGGGTCACGACCAGGTCGAAAATGTTCTTCTTCAGTGCCGGAGCGCCGAAACCGTCAGCGTGAATCACCACCTGAACTCGCGGGTCGGTCCGGATATTCTGGTGATTGGTCAGCATCTTCTCGGTGAACCGATGGACCACCAGCACCTTCGGCGGTAGCCCGTACGCTTCGACCAGCTTCGCAAGAACGTCGATGGCATGATTAACGTTCCGCGCATCGAGGGTCCCGATCCGCCTGCCGGGAATCCCGGTGCCCGACATCGCAAACTCGGGGTCGAGCCCGAGGTGGACGTAGGGTTTCCGGAGCCAGGGGAGCAACCGGGGCAGCTCCGCCTCGATCGAGCTCCGACCAGGCTGGATATCCAGGAAGAGCAGGTAGTCATGCTCCTCGGCCCACTGCGCCACGGTCGCGATCACCTGATCGCCCGTGCGACCGCGGTACATACCGTCACGACCGGCTGATGCCTGGGCCACCGTGACGATCATGTGGAGCGCCCGCTTCACGGGCGTGGTGCTGTCAGCCTTCTCCCATTCCCGTGCGGTGGAGTCGAGGCGCGCGAGCATCTGCGCCGGCGGGATCTCGCCCAGGATGCCCATCCGCTTCGACAGCGGCGTTCCGTAATAGGCGATGATGCGGTTCGCGGGGATGATCGAGCCGGGCAACACCGCGAGGGTACGCGAGGCATGGGGCGGCCGCGCTAAATCAGCAGGAGCCGCGCCGGGGCTGACCGACGGAGGGGCGGGAACGACGGGCGCCTGGCCCGCGAGCGGGGGGGCTGTCCAGATGATGAGGGCGCCAAGTGCATCACGAATACTGATCATGGGGAATGATAATGGCGGCCCATTGCCGGCGAAGGCAGCAACGGTTCGGCACCATCCATCGGTAGGTCTATACTTTGCGCAGGCATGCTGCCGCAG